>NZ_NFKK01000001.1:0-343593 GCF_002160355.1 Butyricicoccus pullicaecorum | reverse complement strand
TTTTTTGTACCGCGTGTCAATTTCATCAGGAAATTGACCAAGGTACCAACCGCTAAAGTTTTTTAAGCGCTCACCTTTCGGTGAAGTGCTTATTTATTTTACCAGACTCGCTTTTGTTTGTCAAGCTCTTTTTTAACTTTTTTCGAAGTTTTTCGCACTCCGAATCGCTAAATCTGAACTTTTCCAAACTTTTCGTCCGGTTTCGCTGTCCGTGTGGTCAGCTTATTTATAATACCACACCGAAGAGCTTCTGTCAATAAGTTTTTTTCATTTTTTGAAGTTTATTCGAAAAACTTTGTAACTTATTAGGTTTTCTTCGTGGTATGCCGTCCTCAAACAGACAGCTTAAATATAATACCACCAGCTTTTCCCAAAGTCAACAGGTTTCGACGATTTTTTGTAAGAAAAAGTCCCGACGCGCTGCGCCGGGACTCTCCCTTTATGTCTGCGTTTCCTTGAGGTGTTTGTAGCAATAATCAAAGATCTTCTTTCGTGTCACGATGCCAATGAACATATTTCGGTCATCGGTCACCGGCACAAAATTCTGGTTGGCTGCACGAGACAGCAAATCAAAGATCGTCGCGTTTGCATCGACCGCCTTATTATCACAGCGCCGCGGCAAATCACGCATTTGCAGCGACATAGTCTTCTTCTTGCCAATCAACTCACCGCACGAACAGATCATCCAGAGAAAATCACCTTCCGTTACCGTTCCAATGTATTCTCCATCTCGCGAGATCAGCGGAATCGCATGATAACCACTCGCCTGCAACTTGTCCAAGCCTTCCTTAATTCCCATATCCTCATATAAATAGGTCACTTCGCTCTTATGGGTCAAGAAAAACATAATATTCATGAAAGCACATCCTTAAAAACATCACAGTACAATTATGTTTACTTTATTTTACCAAATGGTATGATATCATTCAAGGCATGTGCTGGACAGTTTGCACAATGTTTACAATTAGGAATGATCTGTTTCTGTAGATTTATTCAGTTCTCGTAAAATTCGCGTAATCAGGCTCACGCGCTGGAACGGCGTGATGAAATACCAGCCCGCAGTGTACGGTTCCATGCGCTGTGCCAGCTGTACCGAAAGGTCGACCGCGAGATCTTCAGCCGCCTCGCGATCTAATCCCTCATAGCGGTTGATGACACCCTGCGAAATCTCAATGCCTGCGACCTCATTGTTCATATAGAGTGCATTGCGATGGCTGACAATCGGGATAACGCCGCCCAAAATATCGGCGTCCAATTCCTCATGTGCATGAATCAGGTTCTCAAATGCGCGGGATGTGAAGACCGGCTGGGTCAGGAAGCCAGCAACGCCTTGCTCTACCTTGCGCTTGGCCTTGCGCAGCTCGACCTCAAAATTAGCCGCATTGACATTGAGCGCACCAAATACACGGAACGGTGCCGTCACGCCCTGTTCACCGAGTTCCCGAATATAGCCTGCAAGCACAGCAGAATTGAACGAAAAGACACCCTTGACCTCATCGCGTTCGGCAGACGGAATGGGGTCGCCCGTCACAACCAGCACGTTGCGCACTTCCTCAGCCGACAAGCCGAGCAGCAGCGCCTTGGTCGCATTGATGTTGCGGTCACGGCAAGTCATGTGCGGGATGGGGTCGATATCCAATTCCCGGCGCAGCTTGGCAGCCAGCAGCGAACTATCCGCACGGGCACGGGCAATCGGACAGTCTGCAATCGTGACCGCGTCCACGCCTGCTTCCTTGAGTGCTTTGGCACCTGCCATAAACTTTTCCAGATTATCATCCGCCGGCGGGTCCAACTCGACTGCAATGACGCGCTTCTTGGCTGCAAACTTATCTGCCAGACGGTTTTTCACCTTGCGCGGCTTGACCTCAACCTGAGCCGCTGCCGGTTCGGGCTTGATCTCCTCCTCGTTGAGTGCTTCAGCCGTCAGGCGAATATGCTCGGGTGTGGTACCACAGCAGCCGCCGATAATCTTCGCGCCCGCCGCGACGATCTCAACCATACGCGATGCAAAGTATCCCGCACGGTTTTCAAAGAAGGTGCGTCCGTCCACAATGGTCGGATAACCGGCGTTTGGCATCACGCTGAGCATCGCCGGGTCGGCTGCCGGACGTTCCTTGCCAAACAAGTCGGCATTGGCGCGCGCCTGTGCGAGCAGATGATTGGGACCGGACACGCAGTTGAAGCCAGCCGCGTCGATCACCGGGCAGTTCGTCACACGCTCCAAAACTGCACGGGCAGACAGTCCTTGACGGGTAAAGCCATCGGGCGAGACCGCAAACGAAGCGATCAGAAAGGCATCCGGACATCTTGCCTTGATGTATGCCGCCAGTGCGTACAGGTCATCGTCGTCCGACCAGGTCTCAAACAGGAAATTCTTGGCACCCAGCGCCAGAAACTCATCTACAATCTGCTCATATTCGCCGTTCGGGTCGGTGATCGGTCCGATATCGGCAAAGACGAACGCACGGTAAGGCTCGGCAACCTTGGTTGCAATCTTCCAGCCCTGTCGGATGACCGTGCGCACCTCGTCAAATTTACATTCCAATGCGTGCGTATTAGCCGCAAAGGTATTGGTCTTGATTGCGCGTGCGCCCGACTCCAGATAGTTTTTATGTACCTCTGCCACCTTAGCCGGTGCATTACAGTTGGCGAGCTCACATTTTCCCGGATACTCGGGATGCACCGACCGAAAATAAGTGCCCATCGCACCATCAAACAGCAATGTTTTATGCTTCAGATATTCTCTCAGTTCCATGCTTTATCCCAGTACCTCCCTGCAAATATCCACCGATTCGCGCGCATCGCGTGCGTAGTAATCCGCGCCCATCTTGTGCGCATACTCCGGCGTCAGCACTGCGCCGCCGACCCAAATCTTACACGGATGACCGCTCGCACGCAGCGCCTTGATGGTCTCATCCATGTTGGCCAGCGTCGTAGTCATGAGTGCCGACAGACCGATCAGGTGCACATCCTCGCGGATGGCGGTCTCGACCACGGTCTCGATGGGTACGTCACGTCCCAGATCGATGACGCGATAGCCGTAGTTTTCTACAATGGTCTTGACGATATTCTTACCGATATCGTGAATATCTCCCTTTACCGTCGCAACGATGACCTTGCCCTTGGAAACCGTTCCGGTTCCCTTCTTGGCCATCTCGGTGCGGATGATCTCGAAGGCTTCCTGTGCTGCGCCTGCCGAGTTGATGAGCTGCGGCAGGAAGATTTCTCCGCGCTCAAAGCGTCCGCCGACCACGTCCAATGCCGGGATGAGCAGTTCATTGACAATATCCAGTTCCGACTTGCCCGACGCGAGCAGATTGACAGTCAGGCGGCGTGCTTCGTCCTTGAGTCCCTTCTCAACCGCACGCGGCAGCGTAGTCTGCTCCTCTTGGGAAGCGGTCGGCTGCACCGGTGCTGCCGGCTGACCGGAATATGCTGCAATGTATGCTTCGGCGTTCTTATCTCTGTTATACAGGACATTGAATGCACGGATGGTATCCATAATCGCCGGGGTATTGGGATTTACGATGGGCAGATCCAGACCATACGACAGCGCAAGCGTCAGGAAACTGGTGGTAATCAAGCTGCGATTTGGCAGACCAAACGAAATATTGGACACACCCAGTGTGCAGTGCAGACCCAGACGGTCACGTACCATCTGCATAGCTCTCAGGGTCTCGACCGCCTTGTCCTGCTCAGCCGATACGGTGAGCGTCAGGCAGTCGATGAACACGTCTTCCTTGGGAATGCCGTAGGACAGCGCTGCGTTTAAAATGCGTTCGGCAATGGCAAATCGCTCCTCAGCCGTTGCCGGGATGCCGTTCTGGTCCATTGCCAGACCGATGACTGCCGCACCGTACTTCTTGACGATGGGCAGTACACGTGCGAGTACTTCGGGTTCACCGTTGACCGAGTTGACAATCGCCTTACCGTTGACCACGCGCAGACCGGCTTCCAGCGCGTCCTGATTGGACGAGTCGATCTGAAGCGGCAGATCGGTGACCGACTGGATGGCCTTGACCACCTTAACCATCATGGACGGCTCATCCACACTCGGAAGACCGACGTTGACGTCCAGAATGTGTGCGCCTGCGTCGGCCTGCTCGACCGCCTGACCCAGAACATAGTCCATATCACCGTCGCGCAGTGCCTGCTGGAAACGCTTCTTGCCGGTCGGGTTGATGCGCTCACCGATGACACACACACCGTCTACGACCACGGTCTCGGTCGGAGTACATACCACCGTGCGGCGTACGACTTCCCGCTCGGCTGCGGTCTGTCCGTGGGTTGCCTGCACCAGCTCACGGATGCAATCGGGCGACGTACCGCAGCAACCACCCAGATACTGAACACCCAGCGCCGGGAATTTCGCCATCTCACGGGCAAAATCATCGGGCGTAATGCTGTACGCACCGGTTTCCGGGTCGGGCAGGCCTGCATTGGCCTTGACGATGAGAGGCAGAGCGGTCAAACGGCTCATTTCCTCCACGATGGGATAGAGCTCTACCGGACCAAGCGAACAGTTCACGCCCAGCGCATCCACGCCCAGGCCATCCAGCACAGCGCACATCGCGTCAACCGAACAGCCGGTGAAGGTGCGATGGTTAGGCTCGAAGGTCATGGTGACAAAGACCGGCTTGTCGCTGTTTTCCTTGGCTGCCAGCACACCGGCCTTGACCTCATACAGGTCGGTCATGGTCTCAAAGATGATGAGGTCGGCATCCTGTCCGGCTTCGATGATCTCACGGAAAATATCGTATGCTTCCTCAAAGGGCAGCGTGCCGTAAGGCTCGAGCAGACGACCAATCGGGCCGATATCGAGCGCGACGCGAGGACGATCTACGTCCGGGTGATCTGCACAGAAAGTATCCACTGCACGGCGAGCGCAGGCAACGCCTGCGCGAATGGCCTCGGTCGTATCCACGCCCTCGCGCGCCAGCTTTTCTCGATTCGCGCCAAAGGTGTTGGCATAAATAATCTGCGCACCTGCTTCGAGGTACGCCAGATGGGTACGGACAATGAGGTCGGGATTTTCCAGATTGAGCGTCTCAGGGGCGCGTCCGGTTTCCAGTCCGGCCTGCTGCAGCATGGTGCCCATTGCACCGTCCAAATAACAGAGTGTTCTTTGCATGTTCTTTATTCTCTCCCACAGGTTTTTCCAGCCTTGCGAAAGGCACAGGTCTCAAACATCGAGCAATACGCGCAGCCGCGGAATCGCTTGGTCTGCGGCTTGTTCGCCAGTCCAATGATCGCGGTCACCGACTTGCGTGGTGTCAATATATGTGTACTCGTCACGGTCAGTCCGATGCGGCGCGGCGCGTCCACCAGCCGGACGAAATCATCTTGCAATAAAATAGGCAGGTCGCCATAACCCGGACTGAAACGGTCGGTCAGGTAAACACCCTCACCAACCGCACTCTGGATTTCCCGCTCAGCTGCATCACAGACCGCCTCGATCGCCGCCGAACCACAGCAGTCCAGCACGACCGCGCGTGACATGTCACGCACCTGCGCTCTGCGAATGGCAAGTTCCAAGCCACCACCCAGCGTTGCGGCAAGCAGCACCACACGATCACTGTCAGCCAGCATATTCGGAATGTCCTGGCCGACAAAGGCCAGTTCAGGCGTGTGCGCCTCCCAGTCAATCGGCAGAATCCGATAGGTAAAGCGCGGCTCGGACACGCGCAGGGTCTCTGCCATACAGTCATCGATCAGCGCGTCGACCTCGGGCGGAATCTCACTGCCCGTCCAGCGCAGGTATTGCAAAACTTCTTTTCGATTAAAGGTCTCAAGATTCAGATTCATGTTTCTTCCGTTCCCTATGCTGTAATTTCCAGGTGATATGGCCAACGAGCAGGCCAAGCCCAATCATAATTGCGATGCCAGCCAGCCATAAAACCCAAACATGCGCACTGAGCCATTGCGAGATCTGGCTATCATAATACTTGTAAAAGTCCCAGTAAGTCGACTGCGCGGTCAGTGCGTGAACCTCTACAAACTGATCGGTTGCATGTTTTACCAACGTTTCCCCCAAACGCAAATCCTCTAAAACATAATTGGCCAATTCATAAAGAGCGTACGTTGGAAGAACAGAAAGCGTGGTCAACCACGTTGCACAAAATACCTTACGCTGACGCAGGGTTTCCCGTCCGGGTATCCAGATATTGACTGCGATATACCCACTGATAGACAGCGCCATCGCCAGCAAATATGGTGTACTGACCCAAAATCCATAAACACCACTTAACCAATATGGTACTACAACGATCAAAACGACCTCCGACAGCATGACCGCAATTTTATATTGTTTGCGTTTTCGCTCTTCGAGATACTTCCGGGTCTGCTCCCCGATTTCCGGGGTCTTGGGTCTGCGCTCGCCTGCCAGCAGCTCATCCACGGTCACACCGAGGTTTTCTGCAAGTGCAGGCAAGATCGTGATATCCGGCAGACCGTCACCAGTCTCCCACTTGGACACTGCCTTGTTGGTCAGTCCCAAGCGATCGGCCAATGCCTGTTGAGTCAGTCCGCTTTCCTTTCGTCTCTCTGCAATGAATGCACCGATTTTCCGGTTTTCCATAATGCTCCCTCCTTTGTGCTTTCAGCATAGCGTGCCGGGTGTCCACCGACAACCCACCGCCTGCTGTAATTCACTCCACGCAGCGTGGAATCTGCTGGAAGGTGTCAAAAATGTACTATTTTCTGCTATTCTCAGTCATTGCAGGTCAATCTTTACTTACAATCTTTGGATTCTTTTTGTGCTGTACTTTCCAGCTCAAAAAGGCTAGCAACATACCGAGCAGCACGGTCAAAATCCAAGCAACAACCAAAAGCAGTCGATAATACGTCGTAATCCAGTCCATGATCTGTGTCGTGCGCTGGTTAATCTCCCCCAATTCAAACGACCTTCCCGTCCATTCATACCAGTCTATTACAAGATCTTTGATAACCGCTTTCGGCGTGCTTCCGTCCGCAATCTGTCCGCGCATCCAGGAGGTATACAGCGCCACAAACGGCAGCCCTTTCATTCCAGCACCCCAAAGCGCACCAAACAGTACGCGTCGGCGCAGAGATTCTTTTCCGGGAAAATATACATGCACGCCGATGTATCCCGCAATCGAGACAATCAGCATCACCCAGTACAGCCATTCCGAAGTGCGCAAAAGGCCACCGCCTACACCAATGACTGCCACAGCCAAAAGTCCAACGATCTGCCGACGATGTGCACGGTCTTCGAGATACTTCCGGGTCTGCTCCCCGATTCCCGGGGTCTTGGGTCTGCGCTCACCTGCCAGCAGCTCATCGACGGTCACACCGAGGTTTTCTGCGAGTGCAGGCAAGATCGTGATATCCGGCAGACCGTCACCGGTCTCCCACTTGGACACTGCCTTGTTGGTCAGTCCCAATCGATCAGCCAATGCCTGTTGGGTCAGTCCGCTTTCCTTTCGCCTCTCTGCAATGAATGCACCGATTTTCCGGTTCTCCATAACGATCCCTCCTTTGTGCTTTCAGCATAGCGTGTCAGGTGTCCACGGACAACCCACCGTCTGCTGAAATTCACTCCACGCAGCGTGGAGCAGGCAGGATTGGAAACAAAAACGTCATTTCTGTCTGCGTTTTCGGAATTTTTTGTTTTGGTCAAGTGTGTTTGCACGTCCGGTATTTTGGTACAAAAGACCCGCGCTTACGCTACTTGACGTTACAAGTATATCATAAGCGCGGGCTGATTGACAGTTATTTCCTTATATTTTTCGCACACAGACCGGCGTCCTCACCGGGAAAACCAAGCCTTCATACAGTCCAGCACGGTGACGAGCTGATCTTCCGAGATGACATAGGGCACCATAGCGTACAGATAATTCAGAAACGGACGGCTGAACACGCCCCGTTCGCAGGCAAACTGCTGATATCCGCGCAGCGTCTCGGAATCATAAACTTCAATGCACACACATCCGCCCATAATGCGAATTTCACGGATACGCGGGTCAGAAAAGCCATCTAGTTCCCGTCTGGTAATGGCCTCAATACGTGCAATCTTGTCCATATAGTGCTCGGACTCAAACAGCTCGATAGACTTGAGCGCCACGCTGCACGCCAGTGCATTGCCCATAAAAGTCGGGCCGTGCATGAGGGCATGCGCGGGGTCATCGTCGTAAAACCCATCGTAAACCTTATGATTTGCGACCGTAACCGCATGGCCGATATAGCCGCCGGTCAGCGCCTTGCCCAACACCAGAATGTCCGGCAGTACCAGATCGGCAACAAAGCGATTGCCCGTGCGTCCAAAGCCGGTTGCAACCTCGTCGAAGATGAGCAGCACACCGTACTGATCGCACAGCGCACGGGCACGCTGCAAAAACGAGACATCATACATTCGCATGCCGCCTGCACCCTGCAAGAGCGGTTCGACGAGCACACAGTTGAGCTTATCATGATACTGCGCAAATGCCTGCTCCAGTGCCGCAATCTCGGTCGGGATATGCACGACATACGGACTTTTTCCGTAGGCATTCAGCACGAAGTGATAGTCCTCGTCATCACCTGCCTCCATGGTCTTGAAGGTGTCTCCATGGTAAGCATGCTCAAGTGCCAAAATCATCGTGCGCTGCTGCTCACCGCGATTGACGTAATATTGCAGCGCCATTTTGAGCGCGACCTCGACGGCTACGCTGCCCGAGTCCGAAAAAAAGCAGTAATCCAGATCTCCCGGCAAAAAGGACTGCAATTTATCCGACAGTTTGCGCACCGGCTCATGTGTCAAACCGCCCAGCATGACATGGGAGAACTTGCCCACCTGTTCTATGATGGCTTCATTCAGCGCCGGGTGTTTGTAGCCATGAATGACGCTCCACCACGAGGATACCGAGTCGATCATTTTGTGCTCTTTGGTATACAGATACACGCCCTCGGCATCCACGATTTCAAACGGTGCCGGCATGGTTTTCATCTGCTGATAGGGATACCAGATCATACGTCCGCCTCCTTGTACAGTGCTTCGAGCGTCTCTGCGTCCAGGTCGAGGTCGGTATCTCCCTGCCGGACGCAGGCCACGACCGGCACACCGGTGAGAAGTTCGCACATAGTTTTATTGTCCTTGTGCATGAGATTCCCCGGCTCAAACCGGTTGAACACGATGCCGCGCAGTGCAATTCCCTGTTCTTTCAGGTAGGCCGCAGTCAGTCCCACGGCGTTGATCGTACCCAGACCAGCATCTGCAACCAGCAGACAGTCCATCTTGCACGCATGAATCAGTTCGGGAAGCAGCAGGTGCTGGGTCTGATCAAAACGAATGGGACACAGAATACCGCCCGCACCTTCCATAGTCACAAAATCGTACGCCGTGCACAGGCTGTGTAAATCTTGGGTGACGCGCGACAACTCGACCGGGTTTCCCTCGATCTGTGCAGCCAGATGCGGAGAGACTGCATGCTCGTACACATAAGGACACATGGTCGTGAGCGGCTGCTCGATACCCGATATGGTCTTGACGTGCAGCGCATCACCCGGTATCAGATTGCCCTGCGCATCCCGCTCGTTTCCGCTCATTGCCGCCTTAAAATAAGCCGCTTTCCTGCCGTGTTCGCGCAATTTTTTGACGATCAGGCCGGTCACATAGGTCTTTCCGACGTCCGTACCGGTTCCGATGACAAACAACGTCTTAGCCATGACAGCGCTTCACCTCGTATCCAAGCTCCTGCAGCATACGGCGGTCGGTCTCGACCGTAATTCCCGCTGTGGTCAGCATGTCGCCCGAAATGGCCGCGTTTGCACCAGACAGGAAGCATGCTCTGCCCTTGTCGGGCAGTAGGCCACGTCCACCGGCTAGCCGGATGGAGGCGTCGGGCAACAGAAAGCGATAAACCGCCACAATGCGACGCACCTCGTCCTCGGTCAGCGGCGTGCAGTGCTCAAGCGGCGTGCCCGAGATGGGATTGAGTACATTGATCGGCACGCTGTGAATGTCTAGCTCCCGCAGGGTCAGCGCCATATCAATGCGATCTTCTACGGTCTCGCCCAGTCCCATGATGCCGCCGCTGCACACAGTCAGACCGGCAGCCTGCGCCGCACGGATGGCCGCAATCTTGTCGTCATAGGTGTGCGTAGTGCAGATGTTGGGAAAATTCCGACGCGAGGTTTCCAGATTGTTGTGCACACGGGTCACGCCTGCGTCCCGCAGTCTCTCGTACTGCTTCTGATCGAGCAGACCGAACGACACGCAGACCGAAATGCCGGTCTCCGCGCGAATCTGCCGTACTGCTTCGCACATCGCCTCGACTTCATCATCGCTTAGCCGTTTGCCTGACGTGACGATGGAATAACGCAGCACGCCCTGCGCGTCATTTTTCTTGGCTTCGGCTGTGATTTCCTCCGCCGAAAGCAGCGGATACACGGCAGCTCCCGTATGATTGTGCGCCGACTGCGCGCAGAATTTGCAGTTTTCCGAACACTTTCCGCTCTTCCCGTTGATGATCGTGCATAGGTCAAAGGCGTCCTGACAAAATGCGCGACGGATACGGTCGGCAGCTGCGCACAGCGGCTCGAGCGGCTGGTGATACAGTTCCAGTGCCTGCTCACGGGTGATTTTTTCCCCACTGAGCACGCGCTCGCACAGGTTTTCTATCTCTGTCATGTCTCGCTTACTCCCTTTCTATGCCAATCCACGGCCGCAGTCTCTTTGCCAGAATTGCCCCTAGGATACACAGGACGATATCACCGGGCACGACCAGCAAAAAGCAGTACAGAAACAGCGGCCACAAACCAATCGGTGTGCCAAGATAAAAATTACTGATGAGGCCGTAATAGACCATGCCGAACAGATACACAATCGCAAGTCCGGCAAAATTCGCAGCCAACAGGCGTTTATAACTCGGATGATCGCTCTTGCCTGCAATAACTCCGGTCACGTATGCACCGACCGCAAAGCCAATGAGGTAGCCAAAACTGGGCTGGAAAATGTAGCCCGGGCCGCCGCCGCTCGCGAAGATGGGCAGTCCCATAAGTCCCAGAATGATATAAATGCACACCGCCGTGCAGCCGCGCTTGGCACCGAGCAGCAGTCCGGCTAGCATGGTAAACAGCGTTTGCAGGGTGAACGGTATCACCGGAACCGGAATCTTAATGAATGCACCGGCGGCGATGAGTGCGACAAACAGTGCGCACAGGGTTAAATCTTTGGTCTTTGTCACAGTCACGGGTTAAACTCCTTCCGATCGCACGCGGATGCTGATTTCACCCGAGGTCAGGCAGTCGATACGGCCATCCGCGTACTGAACATGCAGACGACACTCTCTGTCCACGTCCAGCACATGCGCCGGGTATGCCTGTCCGCCCTGCATGACCCAGATGTCCCGTCCGATGACCAGACTGCGGGCACGATAGCGCGCGGCATAGTCGCTCACGTCACGATTTTTATAATCTGCCATGAAATGATTCAAAAATGCGGCTGCAATGCGGTTTTTTCCATCGTTCTGCGCGGTCTCAAACACCGAACCGGCAATTTTTTGCAGTTCCTCCGGAAATCCGTCCTTGGGTGCATAGACGTTGATGCCTACACCGAGTACCGCATAATCCAGACAGCCATCTTCCAGTCCTAAAGCAGCCTCGGTTAGGATGCCGCACACCTTTTTGTCCCCGATAAAGATATCGTTGACCCATTTGATCTGCGCCTGTTCGCTAGATACTTCCTCAATCGCCTCGCATACGGCGACTGCCGCCATGGTGGTCAGCTTGACCGCCTCCTGTGGCTGACAGTGCGGCGGACGCAGCAGCAGGCTGAGATAAACGCCGGTCTGTGAGGGAGAAAAGAACGTCCTCCCAATGCGTCCGCGTCCCTGTGTCTGACAGGCGGACACCACGGTCACACCCTCGGGCGCACCGGCTGCCGCCCGCTCGCGCACAGCTGTGTTGGTGGAATCGACCTCGGGCAAGACGGTCAGCTGGATTTCGGCACAGTCATCGGTCAAATATTTTGCAATGCCCTGAGCAGACAGCACATCGGTTGTCTGCGACAGGCAATATCCCCGATTGCGCACGGCATCAATCGGATAACCCTCAGCACGCAAGCTGTTGACTGCCTTCCACACCGCTGCACGCGAGATCGACAGCCGCTCTGCGATATCTTCCCCGGAAAAATAAGTACCCTGATTGCTCTCAAACAGGGCGATCAGTTGTTCTCTGGTTGCCACAGCATGCACCTCCTAACTGCTTCATCATACCATGCCGCTCTTTCATTGTAAACCTTTAATTTTTAATAGGTTTACAATTGTCCGATAAAAATTCCCCAAGTCCGATAGGGCTTGGGGAAAGTCAATCAGTCAATGCCAAAAAATCGCTTGCCGTTTTCCAGCGTCACACGTGCCGCTTCCTCGAGTGTAATTCCCTTGATCTCGGCGATGGTCTCAGCCATCCGGTGCACATAGAGCGACGAATTGCGCTTGCCGCGATAGGGTTCGGGTGCCATATAGGGCGCGTCGGTCTCGATCATCAGACGCTCCATCGGAATCACTTCGATGGCTTCGCGTGCCTTCTTGGAGTTTTTGAAGGTAATCACGCCGGTAAATGAGATCATGCAGCCCAGTGCCAGCAGTTGTTTGGCAAATTCTGCCGAACCGGAATAGCAATGAAAGACGCTCCGAACATTGGGATACTGCTCCACAATGGTCAGGCTGTCCAGATGTGCCTCACGGTCGTGAATGATGACCGGCAGATCGCAGCGTCCGGCCATGCGCATCTGTGCGCGGAAGACTTCCTGCTGACGGCGGCGCTCACCCGGGTCTTTGCACCAGTAGTAATCCAGGCCGATCTCACCGATGGCCTTGACCTTGGGATGCTTTGCCATCTCCTCGATCTCTTTGAGACCGCCCGCGATCTGTTCGTCAGATACGCCCTCAATATTTTCCGGGTGATAACCGACTGCCGCGTACACGAACGGATAGCGCTCGGCGTAGGCAATCGCCTTGCGGCTGGTTTCCGGGTCACAGCCGGGATTGAGAATCAGCTGTACGCCGTTTTCGGGCATGGACGCGAGCAGCGCGTCGCGATCCTCGTCAAACCGACCGTCGTCATAGTGTGCGTGTGTATCAAATACCTGTAACATCATACCTCCCGCTCAAATACGAGGTCAATCTCCTTGATACCGCCGTTGCTGGTAAACTTGCTGGGTACAAATCCGACAAACCGCCATCCTTTCGCCGCGTAAGATGCAATAATTTTCCGGTGTTCCTGACTGCTGTTATCCATAAAAAATCCACCGCCGGTATAAATCGTCTCATAAGCATATTCGTACAAGTGTATGACCTCCTTTTGTCTGCAAAAATAACACAAGAGCGCAGAGTCTCCCCCGCGCCCTTGCCACAATCATTTCAAAATCAGCACAGCTTTGCGCCAGCTGGTACAGCGTCATCCAGCATCACCAGATGCAGCTCTTCCGTGCCGTCTTCCTTCTCACGGACAGCCGACAGGATCATACCGTTCGAAGCCTGACCCATCATCTTGCGCGGCGGCAGATTGGTGCAGGCAACCAGGGTCTTGCCCACGAGGTCTTCTGCCTTGTAGTACTTTGCAATACCGGACAGAATCTGGCGGGTCTCACCGCTGCCGTCGTTCAGCTGGAACTTGAGCAGCTTCTCGCTCTTGGGCACGTTCTCGCACGCGAGTACCTTGCAGACGGTCATCTCAACCTTTGCAAACTCGTCGATGGTGATGCAGCCCTCGGGCACTTCGACCTTCTTGCTCTTCTTCTCTTCCTTCTTGGAAGCCTTGTCCTGCTTCTTATCAGCCTTCTTGTCGGCAGAAGCGTCCTCGCCGACGATCTCTGCCAGTTTCTTTGCGATGTCGATACGACCGAACAGAATCTCAGCCTTGCCAACGCTCTGACCAACCGGCATACCGCCAAAGGCAGACAGCGACTCGATGCCCTTGTCCTCAACGTTCAGCTGCGCAAAGATCTTGTCCGCAGTCTCAGGCAGGTAAGGACGCAGCATAGTTGCAGCGAAGCGGATGGACTCGAGCAGGTTGTACAGAACAGTACCCAGACGTGCCTGCTTGGTCTCGTCCTTGGCCAGAGCCCAGGGCATGGTCTCGTCGATATACTTGTTGGAGCGGCGCAGCAGCGCAAAGATCTCGTCAATGGCGTCTGCGACGTGCAGATCCTTCATTCTGGCTTCTACCTTAGCCGACAGTTCCAGAGCCATTGCCTTGAGTTCCTCGTCGACCGGCTCAGCCGCACACGGCTCCATGATCTTGCCGTCAAAGTACTTCTGATCCATCGCAATGGTGCGGTTGACCAGATTGCCCAGAACGTTTGCCAGATCGGAGTTGATGCGCTCCATCATCATCTCATAGGTCAGCACGCCGTCGTTTGCAAACGGAATCTCATGCAGAACGTAGTAGCGCACAGCGTCTACGCCGAAATACTTGACCAGATCATCAGCATAGATGACGTTGCCTGCGGACTTGGACATCTTGCCGTCGCCGACCAGCAGCCACGGATGACCAAAGACCTGCTTGGGCAGCTCTTCCCCCAGTGCCATCAGGAAGATCGGCCAGTAAATGGTATGGAAACGGATGATGTCCTTACCGATGAGGTGTACATCAGCCGGCCAGAACTTCTTGTAGTGCTCGTCGTGGTTTCCGTCAGGGTCCCAGCCGCAGAAGGTGATATAGTTGGTCAGTGCGTCCAGCCAAACGTAAACAACGTGCTTGTCGTCAAAGGTAACCGGTACGCCCCAGTTGAAGGAGGTACGGGAAACGCACAGATCCTGCAAACCGGGCTTTAAGAAGTTGTTGACCATCTCGTTCTTACGCGACTCGGGCTGGATAAAGTCAGGATGGGTCTCGATATACTCCATCAGGCGGTCAGCGTACTTGCTCATACGGAAGAAGTATGCTTCCTCCTCTGCGTCGACGACCGGGCGGCCGCAGTCCGGGCACTTGCCGTCAACTAGCTGGCTCTCGGTCCAGAACGACTCGCAGGGCGTGCAGTACTTGCCCTTGTACGAACCCTTATAGATATCACCCTGATCGTACAGCTTCTTGAAGATCTTCTGTACCTTCTCGACGTGCATCGGATCGGTGGTACGCACGAAGCGATCATAGGTGGTGTTCATCAGATCCCAGATTTCCTTGATCTGACCTGCCACGTTGTCGACGTACTGCTGAGGCGTAATGCCTGCAGCCTCGGCCTTTTCCTGAATCTTCTGGCCATGCTCATCGGTACCGGTCTGGAAGTAAACGTCGTAACCGGTCATGCGCTTGTAGCGCGCAATGGCATCGGCCAGGACGATCTCATAGGTGTTGCCGATATGCGGCTTGGCAGACGTATAGGCAATGGCGGTCGAGATATAGTAAGGTTTCTTTTCCATTCTCTCTCATTCCTCCTAAATTCATTCAGTCTATCTTATATCATACCGGAATTTACCGCTGCAATCAATAGAATGGGCGCAAATTCCTCAAAAATACAGGCAGAAAAACCGCCGCTCGCAGTGCACAGAAGCGCAGAGCAAGCGACGGTCGCGGTTTATTCTTGTTTTTGTTCCGGAATGCTCTCGGACTGCTGGTTTTCACCGCCGTCCGGGTGCTCCAGATACCAGAAATACATGAGCAGGGCGCTGAGCAGATAGCCCCAGTAAAACAGGGTGCCGATGCCCATGGTCCACATGCCCACCAGCTGCCAGCCGAAGAAGCTGACGACCAGTACGATCAGATGCAGGTTATGTCCCTTGAACGCACGCGCCGCCTGACGGGTGGCCTGCCATGCACCCAGCGATCGGTCACGCATGATCATCGGATAGGCGATAAAGTAGCGCAGAATGCGTGCCAGGAACGGGATCATAATGACCAGATACAGGCCGCTCATCTGCAAAATCAGCTGGTACAGCTTTTCAGCGTTCTCCAAAATCGCCGGGTCGCGCAGCAGCATGAAATAGCAGTATCCAGCGGTTGCCGCAATCGGAATAATCATCCAGAGCACAATATGGACAAAGATGCACAGTCCCAGTTTGACGCTGCGCAGATAGTTTTCTACACCGGCCAGACCGTCAAATACGCACAGGAGCGGCGGACGCTCGCCAGTCAGCACGCGCATGAGAAAGCCCATAAGACCGTACACAAGCGGCATGATGAGCAAGACCACAGCGGCGACAAACAGCACAATGGGAAACAGCAGCTGTCCGGTCGAATAGATATAGGTCTGAATCGGGCCGGCAATCAGGATAATCGGCAGAACACAGATCAGAACGGCTTCCATGACCGGCAGCAGACAGCGCATGACACGCTGTTTTGCCACGATCTTGGCACGGCGCCGGATACTGACCCGGTTTGTGTGGGGTTGTTTTTGCTGCAAATTGAATTTCTTCCTTTCTGATGATCAGCTTTCCGGATCGGACGTACTCGAGGACGAACCGCTGCTGCTGGACGAAGATCCAGACGAGGAACTGCTCGAGCTGTCGGACGACGAAGAAGAATTCGTTGTGCTGGAGCTGCTGGCGGGTTCGCTTGTCGCCTCCGGGCCGACCAGGACAATCTTATCGCGCTTGCGATAGCTCGAACGGTTTGCAACTTCCTTGGTCGTCTCACCGTTCACCGTCACGTACTTATAGGTGATGGTCTTATAGCCGGTTACCGCACTCTGCTGCACTTCGGTCTCGCCCGGTTTGAGCGAAGAATCGGTCTTTTTGATGGTTTCCGGGGTCAGAGTCTCCAAAATCTCGGTTTCCAGACGGACGGTCTTGTCATCCACCTTGGTACCCATGATCGTGACCTTCATCTGACTGCCCTCACGCACGGTAATGAGCTTGATGGGATAATCGGTATTGTTTTTGAACTTAAAGTCCAGACTGCCGTAGCTGACCGTTGCATCCTCTCCAAGTGGTGTGTAAGAAACGGTCATCGAGTGGTTGGTGCGCTCGGTTACTTCCAGATCGGCGCGCAGCACGGCCATATACAGGGTCGAAGACGGCTGACATACACCGCCGCCGACCTCGTCGATCAACTGGCCGTTGGAATATGCGCCTGCTGCCTTGAATCCGCGCTCAGGAGTACGCTGACCAACGACTCCGTTGTAAGAAAACTCCTCGCCGGGATTCAAAATCGTGCCGTTCATATACTTAGCCGCCAGCGTGACGTTGTTGGTACGATCGACATTGCTGGTATTCAGGCTGGTAGAAGCCGACGCAAGTACGTCACGGAACAGCACACGGTCGAGCACTTCCTTGGTGACCTTAGCCGGCGTGACCGTGACCGGAATGGTATAGGTCGCCTCGGTGCCATCTCCAATGATCTCGCGTGCCTTATCAGCATCCATCTCGATGCCGTTCTTCTCCGGGATGATGGTCTTGCCGTCGCTCTTATCTACGATCGCGTTGGTCGGCTCGCAGTCGACCTGCGTCTTGAGTTCATCCACATCCAGCGGTTCAGGATCGGTCAGCTGGGTCTCTACCTCGTAAGGCGTGAAATCCATGGTCTCAATCTTGGTCTTGACCTCATCGCGCACCTTGTCGCGGTCAAAGCTAACCCCCGGCTTGGGCATGGTCAAAATCAGATTGGTGCCGGAAAGCTCCCAAGTTGCACCGGTCGGTTCGGTCAGCGCTTCGGATGCAATCTCATCCAGTCGCTGGTCAAGCGCGGCATCATCGACCGTAATCACCAGCTCGGCCGTCTTGCCGCCGAACAGTGCGCCGAATGCACCTGCAACGCGCTCACCCACACCGCCGGTATGACCGATATCGTACGCCGCCTGCGCGCTCGCTGCGGCATCCAGTCCGGTCGTGACGTCCTGAATGGCGATGGGATACTCGGTGTCATAGATCTTGACCTGAATGCTGCCGGTTTCAACCACCGGTCCAACCTCGGTCTGAATCTTATTCTGTGCCTCGGCCACGCTCAGTCCCCCAACTTCAACCGTGCCCGCTGTGACACCGCGGAAAACCGTATCTGTGGCGTATGTATAGCCCAGAGCCGTTCCCGCACCTGCGACCAGCAGCAGCAAAATAACAAGCGCTGCCGCTCTGCCGTGTCTCTTTTTCTTCTTTTTCGGTTTACGTCCGGCATTGTCCCGCGCGTCATAGTCCTCGGGTACATGATGACCGTACACGCGCGGCTGTTCTTCCCGATTCGGTGTTATCGTGCGCGAAGCGCTGCCGCCCTTACGGCTCTTGCCAGTCTTTGCCGGTTTGTGCTTTTTCTTGGAACGACTGTACCGCTCACTTTTTCCCCCGTGTGCAGTATTTTGTCGTACCTCGATCTTCTGTGTCTCCTGCGGCATTGCCGGCTGATGCGCCGGACGCCAAACCTGGTCGCCGTCCGCCTCAACAGTCGTCTGCGGACGTACGGGCGCGGGCTGATCGTCCATAGCTGCATACTCCCGCAGGATATCATCGACAGAGATATTCTTATTTTGTTCGCCCATCGTGGTCTCCTCTCCCCTGTCTGCCTCGGTTACTTCTCAATACAACAGACAATTTTATTCTATGCCAAATCCATGCCGATTACAATAACCAATCGGTCATCATTTCGACAAAAAGCAAGGGGACGCGCAGCGCCCCCTGTAAACTCATTCACAAAAAACGTGTCTTTCCCCTTCGGAAGTCCGGCGCTCGAAACCCCAGCCGATGCTTCCTCTTTTTTTACACGTTGAATCGGAACAGAACGACGTCGCCGTCCTGCATGACGTACTCCTTACCCTCCGAGCGTACCAGGCCCTTTTCACGAGCCGCAGCCAGCGAGCCGCATGCCATCAGGTCATCGTAAGATACAACCTCGGCA
Organism: Butyricicoccus pullicaecorum; assembly: GCF_002160355.1. Lineage (NCBI taxonomy): Bacteria > Bacillati > Bacillota > Clostridia > Eubacteriales > Butyricicoccaceae > Butyricicoccus > Butyricicoccus pullicaecorum. The sequence goes on along the minus strand of NZ_NFKK01000001.1, from coordinate 324,834 downwards.
CGAATGAAGCCGCGCTCAAAGTCGGTATGAATCTTACCGGCTGCCTGCGGTGCCTTGGTGCCCTTGGTGATCGTCCATGCGCGAACTTCCTGCTCGCCTGCGGTCAGATAGCTCATCAGACCCAGCAGATCGTAGCAGACACGGATCAGACGATCCAGACCGGACTCGGTCAGACCCAGATCGGACAGGAACATTTCCTTTTCTTCGGGCTCGAGGCTGGTGATATCCTCTTCGAGCTTGGCACAGATGGGCAGTACCATTGCGCCTTCCTCTTCTGCAATCTTCTGTACGGCTGCCAGACGGGCGTTCTCGGTCTGGTCGCCGGTGAAGCCGCCCTCGTCCATGTTGGCCGCATAGATGACCTTCTTTGCGGTCAGCAGGTCGGACTCTGCCATCACGCGCTGTACATCCTCGTCATCTGCAAGGCCGGGGAAGGTGCGGGCGGTCTTGCCCTCTTCCAAATGTGCCTTGAGCTTTTCCAAAATGTCAACATCAACCAGCAGCTTCTTATCTGCCTTGGCAGACTTGCGCACGCGCTCCAGGCGGCGGTCAATGTGCTCCATGTCGGACAGAATCAGCTCAAGGTTAATGGTCTCGATATCACGTGCCGGATCAACCGAACCGTCTACGTGCACAATGTTGTCGTTGTCAAAGCAGCGTACGACATGGACAATCGCGTCTACCTCACGGATGTGAGACAGGAACTTATTGCCCAGGCCCTCGCCCTTGGACGCGCCGCGCACCAGACCGGCAATGTCCACGAACTCAACAACCGCCGGGGTGGTCTTCTTGGCGTGGTACAGATCGGTCAGCGGCTGGAGACGGTAGTCGGGTACGGCAACCATGCCCACGTTGGGGTCGATGGTGCAGAACGGATAGTTCGCGCTCTCCGCGCCTGCGTTGGTGATGGCGTTGAACAGGGTCGATTTGCCGACGTTCGGCAGGCCCACGATGCCTAACTTCATAAATATCTTCCTCCGAAAACGGTTTTTTCTCTAAATGAGATTATAACAGGCCGGACGGCAAAATGCAACGCCGTTCGCCCCAGTATATCCGGTTTTTAACCGCCGAATGCTGCACTGATCTGCGGCGAAAGCATGGTATAACCGGTTTTGACGATCATCAGACCGAGCACGACGAAGATCAGGCCGCGCACGACCTTACCGCCGCCCTTGAGCGCCATATTAGCACCCACCTGATAACCGCAGATGGCGCAGATCAGCGCCGGGATGCCCACGGCGAAGAGCACCTGTCCGTGAATGAGGTAGACGACGAGCGCGGCAATGTTGGACGCGAAGTTTACCACCTTGGCGCTGCCCGACGAGGACAGGAGCGGGATACCGAGCACCGCGGTAAAGGCCAAAATCAGGAAGGTGCCGGTGCCCGGACCGACCAGTCCGTCGTATCCGCCGATAAGCAGGCCGATGAGGAAGGACTGCACCGCAATCTTTCCGCTGAACGGTGCAAGTTCTGTCTGATTGTCCGCACCCAAATCCCGTCGGAAGACCATGAACACGGCAACACACGGCAGGATAATGAGCATCATCTTGTTGAGCAGGTCGTCCGAAATGAACATCTGAATCTGGGTGCCGATGGGCGAGCCGATCAGTGCACCGATTGCCGCAATCAGGCTGATTTTCAGATGCACCTGACCGGACTTCAAAAATCGAAGCAGCGAAGACAGCGTGCCGAAGCTGGCTGCAAATTTATTGGTCGCTGCCGCGACGTGCGGCGGCAGTACCATCATATAGGCAGGCAGGGTGATGAGTCCGCCGCCGCCCGCGACCGAGTCCACAATCGCCCCCAAAAAGACCAGCGGCAATGCCACCAGCCAGATATGGGCATATTGTGCGATAAATTCTGTCATATTCTATCTTTTCCCCTACTTTGTTTTGATTACAGCAGACGCGCACAGGTCGGTGTCCATCCCTGTGCGGTCAAATTCCCTTTCAGTTCCCACAGCATCTGTTCGGGCAGGTCTTCCCGTCCGCGGATGAGCTGTCCGCCGCTTGCGACGTAGTGCACCGCCTGTGCACTCAATGTCACGGTCAGCGCACCGGTCTCCCGCTCGTATGCGCTCACCACTGCTTCATGCACAGTTGGACGCTCAAAGCGTTCGCGCTGTCCCTTTTGAGTCTGCTTTGCAATTTCATCGGCAAGCTGCGCGCTGAGTGCCTTGGCCTCTCCCGTGAGCTTTGCCGCGTCCCGACTGTTGACCGCCTGCATCCAAGCCGTCAGCACGGCGCAGGCCTGCGCGGTAATGACCGCCGTGTCAGCCTCCAGTTCAACCGCTGGCGGCAGCGTTTTGTGTGTGCATGAAGCCTCGATTTCCTCGGGTGTCGGTTCGGGCGGTGCGGCAAAGACCGTGCGGGCGCAGCCGCGCACCACCTGACGCACGACCAGTGCAATCACCAGAATCGTGACCACGCCTGCGGCAAGCAATGTGGTTTCCATGCGCCTCTCCCCTTTCCTTGACTTGGAAAAAAACGCGCGGCACTTACGCCGCGCGTTTGCTCAAAATCCGATTATCCGCGGTACAGCTGCTTGCGGATGGGCAGGACTTCCCAGCCCATGCCTTCCATCACTGCTGCAACTTCCTTGGTTGCCTCACCGCTCCAGCCGTAGGAACCGTAAGCCAGACCAACACGGTTCTTGGGCTTGAGACCCTTGAGGTAGGTCAGGAATGCTGCGACCGTGGGCATCATGGTGTTGTTGAGGGTAGACGCACCGATGCAGATGGTCTTTGCCTCGACAATGTCTCCCATAACAGCCGAATAGTGCTCATCGGCCAGGCAGTGTACATGTACCTGCTTGCCTTCTGCCTCGAACTCGGCGCAGATCTTACGAGTCATCTCAGCGGTCGAACCCCACATGGAGTCGTAAACCATAACCACCTTGTTCGGGTCGGTCTCGTTCTTCGCCCACTTTGCATAGCTCTCAACCATCTTGCCGATGTAAGTACGCAGCATGACACCGTGCGACGGGCAAACCAGCTCGATATCCAGCGCGGACGCTGCCTTGAGCAGATTGGTAACCTGCATACCGAAGGGCAGAACAATATTGCCGTAGTAATCCACAGCGCGCTCCATCAGGCGCTCCTCGCCCAGCTCGTCGTCATAGTTGACCGGCGGGCAGATGTGCTGACCGAATGCATCGTTCGAGAACAGAATCTTCTCCTCTGCCAGGTAGGTCAGCATGGAATCCGGCCAGTGTACCATCGGCGCCGGGATGAAGTGGAAGGTGTAAGAGCCGGTATTCAGGGTCTCGCCCATCTTCACGACATGGCAGGCGCCTTCCCAACCGTAGTATGCCTTGAGGCCCTTCTGTGCACCGGCGGTGCAGTAAACCTCAAGATTCGGGCAGCGCTCCAGGAGTGCCGGGAAGGAGCCCGAATGATCGGGCTCGATATGGTTCTGGATCAGAATATCCAGCGACTCTACCGGACAAATCTCCTCGATATTACGGAAGAATTCCTCGGTGAACGCAGCCTTTACATTGTCCACCAGGATCTTCTTATCGCCGTCCAGAATCAGATAGCAGTTATAGGTCGCGCCAAACGGGGTTGCATAACCGTGGAAAATACGCACCTCCGGGTCACGCGCACCTACCGCGTAAATATTGTCACGGATCTTAATCGCAGACATGTTTTTCGCTCCTTCTTTATTCTATCTTATCTGACAGACAGCTTAGCACAAAGTTCTCACTCTGTCTGTTGGATTTCTAATAAAAGTCAAGAACTTTTCTTATTCTTCGTTCTTACCACAGCACTTCTTGTACTTCAGACCGCTGCCGCACGGGCAGGGATCGTTGCGGCCAACCTTGGCCTCTGCGCGGTGCGGAGTCGGCTTGACTTCGCTGCCGTCATCTGCACCCTGTGCGCTGGTCTCGTGTGCAACCTGCTCGCGCTTGGGCTCTTCCTGACGGCGAATCTGTGCCAGGAAGATCATGCGGACGGTATCCTCACGGATGGCATCGATCATGGCATCGAACATATCGAATCCCTCGCGCTTGTACTCGATAACCGGGTCATGCTGACCGTAAGCACGCAGGCCGATACCGTTACGCAGTTCGGTCATCGCGTCGATGTGCTCCATCCACTTGGAGTCTACATTGCGCAGCAGAATGACGCGCTCGAGCTCACGCATGATGGCAGAACCGACGTTCTCTTCCTTCTCCTTGTATGCCTTGTGCGCCAGATCCTTGAGCTCGTTGACCAGACCCTCTGCATGCAGATCGTCCAGCTCTTCGTCGGTGTAGGTGAAGTCCTCGGGACCGATGAAGATGCCCTGGAAGCGGTGACGCAGGGTATCGATCATCTCCTGGGTGATGACCTGATGCTCACCAACGGCTGCATGGACAGCGTTCTCGATGGTGGTATCGATCATGGACAGGATATTGCCGCTGACATCCTCACCCGACAGTACCTTCAGGCGCTGCGAGTAGATGGTTTCACGCTGGGTGTTCATAACGTCGTCGTACTCGAGGACGTGCTTACGGATGGAGAAGTTACGACCCTCGATCTTCTTCTGTGCGTTCTCAATCGCACCGGACAGGATCTTCTGGTCGATGGGCTCGTCGTCTGCGATGCCCAGATTTTCCATCATTTTCTGGATGCGCTCGGAACCGAACAGACGCATCAGGTCGTCTTCCATCGAGATATAGAACGAAGACTCACCCGGGTCGCCTTGACGACCGGCACGACCGCGCAGCTGGTTGTCGATTCGACGGGACTCGTGGCGCTCGGTGCCCAGGATATACAGACCGCCGGCAGCGCGAACGATCTCTGCATCCTTCTTGACCTGTACGCCGTACTCTTCCAGCAGCTCATTGTAGCGAGCACGTGCTGCCAGGATCTCCTCGTCATCGGTATCCGCGTAGCCGGTTGCCTCGACGAGCAGCTCCTCAGAGTAACCTTCCTTCTTCATGGTTGCGACAGCCATCTGCTCATCGTTGCCGCCCAGCTTAATATCGGTACCACGGCCAGCCATGTTGGTTGCGATGGTAACCGCATAGGGCTTACCAGCCTGCGCAACGATCTCTGCCTCCTGCTCGTGGTACTTCGCGTTCAGGACGGTGTGCTTGATGCCGCGCTTCTTGAGCATGGACGAGAGCATCTCGGACTTCTCGATGGAAACCGTACCAACCAGAATCGGCTGACCCTTGGCATGGCACTCCTCAATGCGGCGAATGGTCGCCAGCATCTTGCCGCGCTCGTTCTTGTAAACCGCATCCGGGTTGTCCTTACGGATAACCGGACGGTTGGTCGGAACTTCGATAACGTCCAGCTTGTAGATGGAGCGGAACTCCTCTTCCTCGGTCAGCGCAGTACCGGTCATACCGGACAGCTTGCCGTACAGACGGAAGAAGTTCTGGAAGGTGATGGTTGCCAGAGTCTTGGACTCGTTCTGAACCTTTACGCCTTCCTTTGCCTCGATGGCCTGATGCAGACCCTCGTTATAGCGGCGGCCGAACATCAGACGGCCGGTGAACTCGTCGACAATGATGATCTGACCGTCACGAACAACGTAGTCGACATCGCGCTGCATAACACCACGCGCCTTGATGGCCTGATTGATGTGGTGCATGAGGGTGGTATTCTCGGGATCGGACAGGTTGTCGATGTGGAAGTACTGCTCTGCGCGCTGCTGGCCCTTCGGGGTCAGAGTTGCGGTGCGTGCCTTCTCATCGATGATGTAGTCTGCATCGATATCGTCCTGCTCTTCCTTTGCGTCGACTTCCTTGACGCGCAGAGCGGACAGGGTCTGTGCGAAGCGGTCAGCCAGCTGGTACATCGCGGTCGACTCCTCGCCCTGACCGGAAATAATCAGCGGGGTACGCGCCTCATCGATCAGAATGGAGTCCACCTCATCGACGATGGCGAATGCATGGCCGCGCTGTACGCGCTGGTTCATATAAATGGCCATGTTGTCGCGCAGGTAGTCGAAACCAAACTCGTTGTTGGTACCGTAGGTGATGTCAGCCTCGTACATCGCCTTACGATCCTGCGGTGCAACCGCATGGATAACCAGACCGGTCGACAGACCGAGGTAACGGTATACCTTGCCCATCCACTCGGAGTCACGCTTTGCCAGATAGTCGTTGACCGTGACGATGTGTACGCCCTTGCCGGTCAGCGCGTTGAGGTATGCCGGGAGGGTTGCCATCAGGGTCTTACCTTCACCGGTCTTCATCTCCGCGATACGACCCTGATGCAGCACGATGCCGCCGATGACCTGTACGCGGTAGTGACGCATGCCCAGTACGCGGTCGGATGCCTCGCGCATGGTTGCGAATGCTTCGGGCAGCAGCTTGTCCAGGTCTTCGCCGTTCTGATAGCGCTCCTTGAACTCCGCGGTCTTGCCGCGCAGCTGCTCGTCTGTCAGCTTACGATACTCATCCTCGAGCGCCATGACCTTATCCGCGATCGGATAGATCTTCTTCAGCTCATGGCTCGAGTGGGTACCGAAAATCTTTTCAAGTAATCCTGCCATATAATAAAGCCTTCCTTTATTCCACGCCGCGATCGAAACCGCAGCGTAATAGTTGTTCCATTAGAATACGCCATTTTGTATTATACCACAGATATTCCCGAACTGAAAAGGTGTAAACGTCCAATTTTATACCGTTCAGAAAAAAAGAATGTGGTATAACAACCTAAACGCAGTTATTATACCACATAAAAACCTAGATTAAAAAGAACTTTTTGTAAATTTGGCGGTAATTTTCATCCCATTCAGCGCACGATGAGATATCCGGTGTAAGCGATATAAATCATGACCATGGTGATGCCGGCTGCGCGGGGCAGTGTGCCGCGGCGGGCGATAAACCAGAAGACCAGAGACACGACCGTGAGCAGCGCTGCGTCAAAGACTGCGGTCGGTGCAACGGTGATCGGGTTGAGAAGCGCCGAGATACCCAGAATGCCCAGAATGTTAAACAGGTTGGAGCCGATGACGTTGCCCATTGCGATTTCGTTTTCCCCGCGGCGTGCTGCAACGATCGAAGTGACCAGCTCAGGCAGAGACGTACCGATCGCCACGATGGTCAGACCGATCAGACTCTCACTCCAGCCGAATGCGCGTGCCAGTTCGGTTGCACCGTTGACCGACAGCTGACCACCGATGACGATGCATGCGATACCGCCCACAATGCCTACGGCAAGCAGCCAGCCCGGACGGTGTTCCTCTGCATTGTTCTCGGTCGGTACACTCGTTCCGCGGATCTGCCATACCAGCATACCTGCAAACAAAACAAGCAGGATGATCGACTCAAAACGGGTGATATTGTTGCCGAACATCAGCATAACCGTCAAAATAATGGCTGCAAGCGCCGAGCACGGCCAGTCACGCCGCAGCAGTGTGCGGTCTGCAGCCAGCGGACACAAAATCGCGCTTACACCTGCAACGACCAGCAGGTTAAAGATGTTCGATCCGACGACGTTGCCGACGGCAATTTCGTTTGCGCCGTCCAGCGCTGCGGTCACACTGACTGCAAGTTCGGGGGCTGACGTGCCGAAGGCCACGATGGTCAGGCCGATAATCAGCGGTGACACGCCCAGACGGCGTGCCAGACCGGACGCGCCCGAGACGAACCAGTCTGCACCCTTGACGAGCAGAGCGAAACCAGCGACGAGACAGATGACAGCTAAGATTGGTGACATAAATTACGACTCCTTTCCGGCGTGTGCAACAAAAAAAGACTTTCATTGCACACCAAAAACACATGCAATAAAAGTCTTGCTGCTTACGGGACGATACGGATCGCGCTGTGCGATCGTACTGACGACATCGTTCCACGCCATGCGTGAGCTACTCCCTTTTATGTAATGTTTATAATAAACCCTTTGAAAGACCTTGTCAAGTGTATGCAGAAAAATTCTTTACAGCGCGCCCTCCGGTATATTATAATAACAGATAAGTGAAAAGATATTATATCGTAAAGGAGCACGAAAGATGCTGCAATTTGAAGAATACAAGGTAAAACTGCACAACCTTGAACCGGCGATCGAGGAACTGCGCGGCAACCTGGGTCTCGAGCAGGCGGCGCGCGAGGTAGACGAGCTGGAAATGAAGTCGGCGCAGCCCGGTTTCTGGGATGACCCGGAGGCTTCGCAGAAGGTCGTCTCCCGTATGGGTTCGCTCAAGGAAAAGATCGAGACCTTCAACCGCATGTACGCACAGTGGGAAGACCTCATCACCCTGTGTGAGCTGGCCATCGAGTCCGAAGACGAGTCCATGCTCGAGGAGCTTGAGACCGGTTTTGCCGAGCTCGAAGAGAGCATCAGCCGTCAGAAGCTGCAGACCCTGCTGACCGGCGAGTACGACAAGAACAACGCACTGGTATCCTTCCACGCAGGTGCAGGCGGCACCGAGGCGCAGGACTGGTGCTCCATGCTCTATCGTATGTACACCCGCTGGGCAGAGCGTCACGGCTTTACCTACAAGATCATGGACTATCAGGACGGTGAAGAAGCCGGCCTCAAGTCCGCCGATATCCTCATCGAGGGCGAGAACGCTTACGGCTACCTCAAGGGTGAGTCCGGTGTTCATCGTCTGGTTCGTATCTCCCCGTTCGATTCCTCCGGCCGCCGTCACACTTCGTTCTCGGCTGTCGAGGTCATCCCGGAGATCGCAGACGACTCGCAGGACGTCGAGATCAACCCCGCCGACATCGAGATGCAGGTATTCCGTTCGTCCGGTGCAGGCGGTCAGCACATCAACAAGACCTCGTCTGCGGTTCGACTCATCCATAAGCCGACCGGCATCGTTGTTGCCTGCCAGACCGAGCGTTCGCAGTTCCAGAACAAGGACAACTGTATGAAGATGCTGCGTTCCAAGCTGGTCGAGATCAAGGAGCGCGAGCACCTGGACAAGATCTCGGACATCAAGGGCGACCAGAAGAAAATCGAATGGGGCAGCCAGATTCGTTCCTACGTCTTCATGCCCTACACCCTCGCCAAGGACACCCGTACCGCGTTCGAGTCCTCCAACATCAACGCAGTGATGGACGGCGACATCGACGGCTTTATCAACGCTTACCTGACCGCTGCCGCAACCGGCAACTGGGCAAGCAAGGTATAATCTGTATATTCTGCATCCCTCTGTGCACACTAGCGCACGGAGGGATTTTTTATGTCCAAAAAATACCGATTTCTATGTACCGGTGCGCTGGCCGGTCTGGCCAACGGTCTGTTTGGCGCAGGCGGCGGTCTGTTTCTCGTTCCCCTGCTCACCCGCTGGTGCGGACTGCCCGAGCGCAGCTCCTTTGCGACCTCGGTCGCCGTCATCTTCCCCCTGTCCATCCTGTCGGTCATCGTCTATTATCTGAACGGCGCACTTCCCGTCACCGACGCACTTCCCTATCTGGTCGGCGGTGCAGCCGGTGGTCTGATTGCCGGTCGAATTTTCAAAAACGTCCGCATGGTCTGGCTGCGCCGCGCCTTCGGTGCACTCATCCTGTACGGCGGCATTCGTGCGGTGCTGCTGTTATGACAAACATCCTGTTTGCCGTCGCGATTGGCCTTGCGACCGGTATTCTATCCGGCTTCGGTATCGGCGGCGGCTCTTTACTCATGCTATGGCTGACCTGTGTGATGGGTGTCAGCCAGCGCGATGCAGCAGGCATGAATCTGCTGTACTTTTTGGCCTGCGCGCCGCCCGCGCTCATCAGTCACTGGAAAAACCGACTGATTGACAAAAAAGCCGCTCTGTTTTGCATTCTATCCGGCATTCCTCTGTCTATTTTGGGCTGTGTTCTGGCCGCACAGCTCGACCTGTCCCTAATCCGCCGTGGGTTCGGTGTTCTGCTCCTATGGATTGGTGTACGTGAGCTGTTTACCAAGAGCGACAAAACAACCAAAGAGCGCAAAAAAAGATCCTGAAACCGTTGGTTTCAGGATCTCTGTATTTCTGATTACTCCAGAATTGCACCCTTGTCTGCCGAGGAGACCATACGCGAATAGCGGTACAGCCAACCAGACTTGATGTTGGGCTCTCTGGGAATCCACTTAGCACGGCGTGCAGCCAGCTCCTCATCGGAAACAGCCAGATGAACACGGCTGTTCGGGATATCGATCTCAACCGTATCGCCTTCCTGGATGAGTGCGATGTTGCCGCCAGCAGCAGCCTCGGGCGAAACGTGGCCGATGGATGCACCGCGCGACGCACCAGAGAAACGACCGTCGGTGATGAGTGCAACATCCTTGTCCAGCTTCATGCCAGCCAGTGCCGAGGTCGGGTTGAGCATCTCACGCATACCCGGGCCGCCCTTGGGGCCTTCGTAGCGGATGATGACAACGTCACCCTTGTTGATCTTGCCTGCATAGATGGATGCGATGGCATCGTCCTCGGAATCAAATACGCGAGCCGGGCCGGAATGCACCATCATTTCAGGTGCAACTGCCGAACGCTTGACAACGCAGCCATTTTCTGCGATGTTGCCCCACAGAACGGCAATACCGCCGGTCTCGGAGTACGGGTTATCAATCGGACGGATGACCTCAGGATTCTTATTGGTCACGCCTTCCAGATTCTCGCCAACCGTCTTGCCGGTCGCAGTCAGCAGCGACAGGTCGAGCAGATCGCGACGGGTCAGCTCGTGCATAACAGCCGGGATGCCGCCTGCCATGTACAGCTCTTCGATGTGGTGCGGGCCTGCCGGTGCCAGATGGCACAGGTTGGGCACCTTGGACGACAGCTCGTTGAGCAGTTCCAGATTGACGTCAACGCCAGCTTCGTGCGCGATTGCCAGCAGGTGCAGAACGGTATTGGTCGAGCAGCCGAGCGCCATCTCACAGGTCAGCGCGTTGCGGAATGCCTTCGGGGTCAGGATATCGCGGGGCTTGATGTCCTTTTCAAGCAGCTCCATGATCTTCATACCGGCATGCTTTGCCAGATGGATACGTGCTGCATGGACAGCCGGAATGGTGCCGTTGCCCGGCAGTGCCATACCGATGGCCTCGGACAGGCAGTTCATCGAGTTTGCGGTGTACATACCCGAGCAAGAACCGCAGCCCGGGCACGAGCCGCACTCGCACTCCATGAGCTGTTCCTCAGTAACCAGACCGGCCTTGTATGCGCCGACGGTCTCGAAGGTCTTGGACAGCGAGATCTCCTCACCGCCGAAATGACCTGCCAGCATGGGGCCGCCCGATACCAGAATGGACGGGATATTCAGACGAGCCGCTGCCATGAGCATGCCGGGCACGATCTTGTCACAGTTGGGGATGAGCACCAGTGCGTCCATCTGGTGTGCCTGTGCCAGCGTCTCAACCGAGTCCGCGATCAGTTCACGGGACGGCAGCGAGTACTTCATGCCGATGTGACCCATTGCAATGCCGTCGCATACGCCGATCGCCGGAACGACAACCGGCGTGCCGCCTGCCATGGATACGCCAGCCTTGACAGCGTCTGCAATCTTATCGAGGTTAATATGGCCGGGGATGATCTCGGAATAAGCCGAGACAACGCCGATGATCGGGCGGTTCATCTCCTCATCGGTCATACCGCAGGCACGCAGCAGCGAGCGGTTAGGCATACGCGCAGCGCCCGCGGTGATATTATCACTTCTCTTAGACAAAGGGATTCCCTCCTTTAAGTTTATACGGAAAAGGGGGACGGGCGGCACAGCCGTCCGTCCCCCGGTGCACGATCTATGAAAATTACTTCTTCATCCAGCTCATCATGCCGCGCAGCTTCTTGCCGGTCTCCTCGAGCAGGGTCTCTGCCTCGAGCTGACGGGTTGCCAGGAACTTCGCACGGCCGCCGGCCTTGTTCTCCTGAATCCACTCGGAAGCAAAGGTACCATCCTGGATCTCGCGCAGGATCTTCTTCATCTCCTTGCGGGTCTCCTCGGTGATGATGCGCTTACCGGTGCGGTAATCGCCGTACTCAGCGGTATCGGAGATCGAGTAACGCATCTTAGCGAAGCCGCCCTCGTTGATCAGGTCAACGATCAGCTTCATCTCGTGGATGCACTCGAAGTATGCGTTCTCCGGAGCGTAACCAGCCTCAACCAGGGTCTCGAAGCCAGCCTTCATCAGCTCGCATACGCCGCCGCACAGAACAGCCTGCTCACCGAACAGGTCGGTCTCGGTCTCGGTGCGGAAGGTAGACTCCAGGATGCCGGCACGGCCGCCGCCGATTGCTGCCGCATAAGCCAGAGCGATATCCATTGCCTTGCCGGTTGCGTCCTGATGTACACATACCAGATCCGGAATACCCTTACCCTCAACGTAGGTACGGCGTACGGTGTGACCCGGAGCCTTGGGTGCGATCATGATAACGTCAACGTCCGCCGGCGGGATGATCTGCTTGAAGTGGATGTTGAAGCCATGTGCAAATGCCAGTGCGTTGCCCGGCTTGAGGTTGGGCTCTACAACTTCCTTGTAGATGTCAGCCTGCTTCTCATCGGGAACCAGCATCATGATGATATCGCCCTCGGCAGCTGCCTCTGCGGGGGTCTTAACGGTCAGACCAGCAGCCTCAGCCTTAGCGATGTGCTTGGAGCCCGGACGCAGACCAACAACGACCTTAACGCCAGAGTCGTTCAGGTTCATTGCATGTGCATGACCCTGAGAACCGAAGCCCAGAATGGCAACGGTCTTGCCGTCGAGTACGGACAGATTGCAGTCTGCATCATAATACATCTTTACCATGGTTGTTTCCTCCTAAAGTCCATTTATAGGTGAATAAATTGATTGCGTTATCGGATCATCGCGGTGACGCCCGAACGGCACATCTCGATGACATCAAAATTGGAAATGACGTCCAGAAAGGCGTCAATGCGGCTGGGCACTTCGGTCAGCTCGACGATCATCGCGTTGCCGACTGCCTCAACGACATTTGCGTTATAGACCTCAGCCACTTCGCGAATGGCATCACGGCTCAGGCCGTCCGGCGTGGACAGCTTGACGAAGACCAGCTCCTTACAGTAGCTGTCTTCTTCCCAGAGCTGCTCGACCCAGAGTACCTCATAGAGCTTGGACACCTGCTTCATGACCTGCTCGAGGATCTTCTCGTCGCCTGCGACGATGATCGACATACGCGAGATCGACGGGTCGGTCGTCGCGGATACAGTCAGCGAATCGATGTTGAAGGCACGGCGGCCAAACAGGCTGGCGACACGCGCCAGAACGCCCGCATGGTTCTTTACCAGAACCGAAACGATATATTTCTGCATGTTCTCGCCTCCTTAGTCCGCCACGATATTGCGAATGTCATCGCCTGCCGCGATCATGGGCAGGACGCGCTCGTCACGGTCGATGACACAGTCGATGATGGTCGGGCCGTTGTGCGCGAGTGCCTTGGTCAGTGCCTCATGCAGCTCGGCCGGTGTCGTGCATCGGAAGCCCTGTGCACCAAACGCCTCGGCCAGCTTGACGTAATCGGTCTTGCGCTCGAGCGTGGTTGACGAGTAGCGCTTCTCGTAGAACATGGTCTGCCACTGGCGTACCATGCCGAGTACCTGATTGTTCATAATTACCGTGACAACGGGCAGATTATAGGTAACCGTTGTGCACAGCTCGTTGAGGTTCATGTGGAAGGAGCCGTCGCCCGTGATGTGGATGACCGGCTTATCCGGGCAAGCGATCTTTGCGCCGATTGCCGCGCCATAGCCAAAGCCCATGGTGCCCAAACCACCGGACGAGATGAACTGGCGGGAGTGACGGCGGCCGCAGTACTGCGCTGCCCACATCTGATGCTGACCGACGTCGGTTGCGATGATGAGATCGTCACCGCCCAGCTCTGCACACATCTTAACGATCTGGTGCGGATGCAGGCAATCGTCGGCATCCTTGGGCTTGTAATCCAGATTCTTGACCCAGTCGGCAATCTGTGCGCGCCATGCGTCGTGCTTGGTCTCCTTGACGTAGGGCAGAACGCCCGACAGGAAGGTACGTGCATCGGTGACCAGATAATCGTCTGCCGGCATGTTCTTGTTAATCTCCGCCGCATCGATGTCGATGTGGATGATGCGTGCATCGGGTGCAAAGCGGTTGGTGTTGGTTGCAACGCGATCGGAGAAGCGTGCGCCGATGGACAGCAGCAGGTCTGCGCGGTCAACTGCCCAGCCGGCCGATACCTTACCGTGCATACCGATCATGCCCAGATAAAGCGGATCGTCCGCCGGTACACAGCCCATGCTCATCATGGTGCCGGTTGCCGGGATGTCTGCCTTGTGCATCAGAGCGACCAGCTCCTCGCATGCGTGCGAGGATACGATGCCGCCGCCATAGTAGATGACCGGGCACTGTGCCGCGTTGATCTCTTCTGCGATGCGCTTGAAGTCTTCCTCGGACACGTCGTAAGTCTCCTCGATGTCCTGCACCGGCTTGTTCTCAAACTCGCACATAGCCGCCGTGACATCCTTGGGAATATCGATCAGAACCGGACCGGGACGACCGCTTTGCGCAATGCGGAAGGCTTCGCGCACGGTGTCTGCCAGATCTTCGACGTGGTTGACCACGAAGTTATGCTTTGTGATGGGCATGGTAATGCCGGCAATATAAACTTCCTGGAAGGAGTCTTTGCCGATGAGCGGTACGCCGACGTTGCCGGTGATCGCGACCATGGGCACAGAATCCATGTAAGCAGTTGCAATGCCGGTGACCAGATTGGTTGCACCCGGGCCCGAAGTTGCCAGGACGACACCGGTCTTGCCCGTTGCGCGGGCATATCCATCGGCCGCATGCGACGCGCCCTGTTCGTGCGCGGTCAGCACATGGCGAATGCGGTCACTATATTGGTAGAGCGCGTCGTAAATATTCAGGACAGCGCCTCCCGGATAGCCGAAAATCGTGTCAACACCCTGTTCGATCAGGGTCTCGCACAAAATCTGTGATCCATTCAGTCTCATTTGCCGTCTTACCTTTCTTTTGGATATAAAAACAGGGTCTTTGCCTCTTTTGCAAGAGACAAAGACCCAAAACTTGGCTCTCTGCGGTACCACTCTGCTTGCCGTCCAAAGTGGGACGACCTCTCGTTGCATACGGCAAGGTACGCCGTATACAGAGCCGGTTAACGGTGGCCTGCCGTCTCAAATTACTACCCGAAATTGGGATTCACCGGAGCCGCTCGCGGGCGAGTGTTCGCGCACCTTCCCTCTGTCGCCTTGCACCGACCGGCGACTCTCTGAAAGAGATCGGGGGTTACTGTCCCGTTCATTGCGTTTGTCTGTTTGTGTTCCGTTGTACCCATTATAGAATTCTTTCACACTTTTGTCAACGAAAATCTTCCGACAATATGCATAATTTTCTGATACACTGGACACAATAAATCAGAAAATGCAGACAAAAAAAGGAGGCATTCCCTGCCATGACTGTTTCTCTCGTGCGCACACTTATCCTTTACGTCGCGGTCATCTGCGCCATGCGGCTGATGGGAAAACGGCAGATCGGAGAGCTGGAGCCGTCCGATTTGGTGATCACGATTTTGATATCCGAACTTGCTGCCATTCCCATGCAGGATCTGGGCGTCCCCTTAACCGCCGGACTGGTGCCCATCGTCACCCTGATTTCCATTGAAATCATCGTCTCCTTTCTGTGCCTCAAAAGCCGTCGTCTGCGCCGTCTGGTCAATGGCCGTGCAGCCGTGCTCATCTATAACGGCAAGGTGGACGAGCGCAAGCTGCACGATCTGCGCATCACCACCGACGAGATCGTGGAAGCGCTGCGGCAGAACAATATCCAGACAGTCGCCGACGTCAAGTACGGCATTTTAGAGCCCAATGGTCAGCTGTCCTACGTGCTCAAACCGTCCGCCCAGCCGGTCACCGCAGAGCTGCTCGGCCTGTCTCCCAGCGAAACCGGTGCACCTTTTCTGGTCATCACCGACGGCAAACCGGTACTCGGCAATCTGCGCCGCTTAAACGTCAGTCTGTCCGAACTGGAGCACCGGGTCAAAAAATCAGGTGCCAAGCGCATGGAAGATATCTTCCTGATGACTTTGGATGACTGCGGAAACCAATACATTCAGCGCAAGGAGGGCTTATGAAACGTCTGATTGCTGCATGCACCCTGCTTTTTTTGCTCAGCGTGAGCTGTTTTGCCGAATACCAGGCGGTCGCCCGTACCACCGACACACTGGCCGCCGCAGTCGATGGACAGACCGATCCCGCGGTGCTGACCGAATGCTTTGACGCATGGGCCGATCACAAACCGCTGCTCGCCTCACTCATCCGTCACAACGAGATCGACCAGATTGAAAACCTTTACCGCCGTGCCATTCAGGCGGCAAACAACAGAGACCTCAATGAGACCCGTTTGCAGGTTGCAGAACTGACCGGCATGCTGCGCCATCTGCCCGAACTCGAGTACCCTTCCCTGCACAACGTCTTTTAACGATTTTGGAAGAATGGTACAATTTTCTCTTCCATATTTTGTTGCATCCGCCGTTTCCTTTTGATTCCGAATGTGGTATACTCTTTTTAAAGGATATTCATTCTCATTTATTATATAGGAGGTGCATCCATGGATCGCGCAATTCTCGATCAATTCGATTACGGTCTCTACCTGGCTTCAGCCGCTGCTGACGGCAAGTTTTATGGCTGTATTGTCAACTCTTTGTCACAAATCACCTCGTCTACCCCGGAAAAGTTCTCTCTTTCCCTGAGTCAGTCCAGCGCAACCAAGAAGGCCATCGACAAGGCCGGTGTGCTCTCTATCACGCTGGTCGGTGCTTCTTGCCCGGACAATATTCTCAACGAATTCGGTTACAAATCCGGTCGTGCAATCGATAAGTTTTCTAAATTCGATACGCTGACCGATGCACAGGGTTCCCCCTACCTCAAGGAAGGCATGGTTGCACGGATTTCCTTCCGTGTCCTCGACCAGCTGGATGCCGGCTCGCACACGCTGTACATGCTGGAAGTCATCGACGCCGAAGCGTTCTCGACCGATCCTGTTATGACGGTACGTGCATGGAATGCACGCGGCAACGAAGCGCCGGCAACCGCTCCGGTCTTCCGCACGCTGGACAAGAAGATCGGTTGGAAGTGCACGGTTTGCGGCTACATCTATCCCAAGGAAGAGCTGCCCGCAGACTACCACTGCCCGATTTGCCGTGCTCCGGCAAGCAAGTTCGAAAAACTTTGATCTGCTCAGCGCATCGCGCTTCCTCCCTCTCGCGATGCGCTAAATTTTCCTTCCTCCTGAAAGCACCGCTGTTCCATTGCAGCGGTGTTTTTTCATATCCGTCTATAACAAGAAAAAGCACCCGGAAAACCGGGTGCTTTTCATTACTTCTGTGCAATGCGGATGCGGTTGATCGCCTTTTTGAGCTTGATCTGTGCCACATCCATCTCCTTGGCACTGGCCTGCGTGTGCAGGCTGGCCTCGGCTTGCCTGCGTGCCTCCTCGGCGCGGTTCAGATCGATCTCATCCGCCCACTCGCAAGTGCGCGCGATGATGGTCATCTGATTGTCACCGACCTCCAGGAAGCCATGTGCGACCGCCGCGAGGCGCGGCTTGCCATCCTGATAGATGGTCAGGCCGCCGATGCCCAGCGGTGCCAGGTACGGGGTATGGTTTGGCAGGATGCCGACGTCGCCGGTGGCCGTGCGCACGATGCAGCGATCGACCTCGCCCTCAAAAAAGGACTTCTCGGCGGTCAAAACCCGCAGATGAAAGGTAGCCATAACTTATGCTCCCTTCCTTGCCTTCTCCACTGCCTCCTCGATGGTACCGACGAACAGGAATGCCGACTCGGGCAGATCGTCGTGTTTGCCCTCCAGGATCTCCTTGAAGCCGCGGATGGTCTCCTTGACCGGTACATACTTACCGGCCATACCGGTAAACTGCTCCGCAACATGGAACGGCTGGGACAGGAAATTCTGAATCTTACGTGCACGAGCAACCGTCATCTTATCCTCATCAGACAGCTCGTCCATACCCAGAATTGCGATGATGTCCTGCAATTCCTTGTAGCGCTGGAGGATGGACTGTACGGCGCGTGCAACCTCATAGTGCTCCTTGCCTACGATGTCAGCCGTCAGGATACGCGAGGTGGAATCCAGCGGGTCAACCGCAGGATAGATACCGAGCGACGCGATCTGACGGGACAGAACGGTCTTCGCATCCAGATGGGCGAACGTGGTCGCCGGAGCCGGGTCGGTCAGGTCGTCGGCAGGCACGTATACGGCCTGAACCGAGGTGATCGAGCCCTTCTTGGTCGAGGTGATACGCTCCTGGAGCGCACCCATCTCGGTTGCCAGGGTCGGCTGATAACCTACCGCGGACGGCATACGACCCAGCAGTGCCGATACCTCGGAACCCGCCTGGGTGAAACGGAAAATGTTGTCGATAAACAGCAGTACGTCCTGACCTTCCACGTCACGGAAGTACTCCGCCATGGTCAGACCGGACAGACCGACGCGCATACGTGCTCCGGGCGGCTCGTTCATCTGACCGTAAACCAGAACGGTCTTGTCGATAACGCCGGACTCCTGCATCTCGTTGTACAGGTCGTTACCCTCACGGGTACGCTCGCCAACACCGGTGAATACCGAGATACCGCCATGCTGCTTGGCGATGTTGTTGATGAGCTCCATGATGATGACCGTCTTGCCGACGCCTGCGCCGCCGAACAGACCGATCTTACCGCCCTTTGCGTAGGGCGCGATCAGGTCGACGACCTTGATACCGGTCTCCAGGATCTCGGTCTGCGGCTGCTGATCCTCGTAAGCCGGAGCCGGACGATGGATCGGCCAGCGCTCGCTGGTGTCAACCGCCGGCTTGTTGTCAACCGGCTCGCCGAGCAGGTTGAAGATACGGCCCAGGTTCTCACGACCAACCGGTACGGAGATGGGCGCGCCGGTGTCGACAGCGTCCATACCGCGCACCAGGCCGTCGGTGGACTGCATTGCGATGCAGCGGACGGTGTCCTGGCCGATGTGCTGCGCGACCTCTACGGTCACGACATGGCCGTCGGGCGCAGTGATCGTGATTGCGTTCAGCAGTTTAGGCAGGGCGTCCGCGGGAAATTTGATATCCAGTACCGGTCCAATGATCTGGACCAGGGTACCAATATTCTGCTCACTCATTGGCAAAACTCCCTAATTTCTGTGACTTTATTTAGCTGCCCACGGCGCCGGAACCCGCGACAATCTCGGTGATCTCCTGCGTGATCGCCGCCTGACGGGCACGGTTGTAGGACAGGTTGAGATCTTCGATCATCTCGTTTGCGTTATCCGATGCCGACTCCATCGCCATACGGCGAGCCGACTGCTCGGACGCATAAGACTCGACGACCGCGCCGTACAGCGTGCCGCAGAGGTACTCGGGAATGATCGCGTTCAGTACCACCTCGGGCGAGGGGTCGCACTCGGCCATTGCGCGCTTTTCGCCCTTGCCGCCCTCTTCGAGTGCAACGGGCAGCAGGCGCACCATGCGCGGCTCCTGCGTCATGGGAGATACGAACGCCGTGTAGCACAGGCAGATCTCGTCGATCTCGCCCGCACGATAGCGTGCGAGCAGATCCTCGGTAATCGGGTGGGTATCCGCGATGGTCATGTGCTCGGCAACGCCCGGGTAATCGGCCAGAACGGTGTAATCGCGCTTGCCGAAATACTCCTGTGCCTTCTTGCCGATGGTGATAACCACCGCATCCTTGCCCTCCATCTCAGCGGCTGCCAGCTTGAGCACGCCGGAGTTATAGCCGCCTGCGAGGCCGCGGTCGCCCGCGATAACAAGGAACAGACTCTTTTTCACCGTCCGTCCGCCGGTGTATGCACTCGACAGACGATTCTCACGCAGAATGCGTGCGACGGTCTCCTGGAGCGCGTAGAAATACGGTCTAGCCTGCTCTACGCGTTCCTTGGCACGGCGCAGCTTGCTCGATGCGACCAGCTCCATCGCCTTGGTGATCTGCATGGTCGATTCGACGCTTCGGATACGCCGCTTGATATCTTTCATGTTGCCGGAAGCCATTTAAGAACGCCTCCTTTATCAGTGCTCGCTGAGGAACTTCGTCTTAAATGCCTCGATGGCCTTCGGGAGGGTGTCCTTGACGCCGTCGATGGTCTTGGTCTCCCGGATGGAATCCAGAATATCGCCGTGGTTGCCGTCCATATACGCGAACAGTTCGCGCTCGAACTCGGCAATCAGCTCAACCGGTACATCGATGAGGTACTTGTTAACAACGGCAAAGATGATAACAACCTGCTTCTCAACCGGTACCGGGCTGTTCTGCGGCTGCTTGAGCACTTCGACGATGCGTTCGCCCTGTGCCAGACGCGCCTTGGTGTCGGCGTCCAGATCGGAACCGAACTGCGAGAACGCCTGCAGCTCACGGTACTGCGAATACGCCAGCTTGAGCGTACCAGATACCTTCTTCATCGCCTTGATCTGTGCGTTACCACCAACACGGGATACTGAGATACCGGGGTTAACCGCCGGACGGACACCCATGTTAAACAGCTCGGTCTCGAGGAAGATCTGACCATCGGTGATCGAGATGACGTTGGTCGGGATATAAGCCGAAACGTCGCCCGCCTGGGTCTCGATAATGGGCAGAGCGGTCAGAGAACCGCCATCCTTGAGGTTTGCTGCGCGCTCGAGCAGACGAGAGTGCAGATAGAATACATCGCCGGGATATGCCTCACGTCCGGGCGGACGATGGAGCAGCAGCGAGAGTGCACGATAAGCGACTGCATGCTTGGACAGATCGTCGTAAATGACCAGAACGTCACGACCCTTGTGCATGAAGTATTCACCGATCGAGCAGCCCGCATAGGGTGCGATATACTGGAGCGGCGCGGACTCGGACGCGGTTGCAGCGACGATGATGGTATAATCCATCGCGCCGTTTGCGGCCAGGGTCTCTGCGACCTGTGCAACGGTCGAACGCTTCTGTCCGATCGCAACATAGATACAGATAACGCCGGTTCCCTTCTGGTTAATGATGGTGTCCAGGCCAATCGCGGTCTTACCGGTCTGGCGGTCACCGATGATCAGCTCGCGCTGTCCGCGGCCGATCGGGATCATGGAGTCGATTGCCTTGATACCGGTCTGAAGCGGTACGTTAACCGGCGTACGCTCGATGATGCCGGGAGCGGGGCACTCAATCGGACGGTGTTCTTCCGCCGAGATCGGGCCCTTGCCGTCGATGGGCGCGCCCAGTGCGTCTACGACGCGGCCGAGCATGCTCTCGCCAACCGGTACGTCAACGATACGACCGGTACGCTTGACGGTATCGCCCTCACGGATATCCTGGTCAGAGCCGAGCAGTACGGCACCGACAAGGTCTTCCTCCAGGTTCTGCGCCATACCGTATACGCCGCCCTCGAACTCCAGCATCTCGCCTGCCATACAGTCTTCCAGACCGTGGATATGGCAGATACCGTCACCAACCGATACGACCGTACCGACGTTCTGCAGCTTGATCTGCGACTGGTAGCTGGTAATCTGCTGTTTGATTATTGTACTGATTTCATCAGGGCGTAAATCCATGAAGTCACCTTCTTCCTTACGCAATTATTTGACCCAGACGTGTGGTCAGCTCGTTCAGGCGGTTTTTGATCGTGTCGTCGATCTGCTTGTTCTCGACGCGCACGAGCACACCACCCAGAACGCTCGGATCGACCTGATTTTTCAGGACGATCTGCTTTCCGGTCACGCCGGCCATCTTATTTTTGAGTTTTTCCATCTGTGCCTCATCGAGCGGAATCGCCGTGACAGCGGTCACCGCACAAATGCCGGCTTCCAGATAGTAGAGATCCCGATAGGCTTCTGCCATCTCGTGAATCAGCCCAATGCGGCGCTTCTCGGTCAGAAGCAGCAGGAAATTGAGCAGATACGGATGCACACGGCCTTCAAACACCGTGCGAACGGTTTTCTGCTTGTCCGGCAGACCGATCGACGGCGTGGTCAGCACCTTGAGATAATCGGGATAGGTTACAAAGAGATCGGAGACCGTTTGCAGGGCCTCATACATCTCGGGGGCGATATTCTCCGCCTTCGCCACCTCATAGAGGGACAGCGCATAGCGCTCACTGACAACCGTTGCCACGCGCTCACCCTACCTTATCGATGAAATCCTCGATCAGACGCTTGTGATCGTCCGCCTTAACCTCGCGCTCGACCACCTTGGAGGCGATCATAACGGACAGGTCTGCGATTTCATCCTTCATCTGGTTCATCGCCTTCTTGCGCTCGAGCTCAATGCTCTCCTCTGCACGCTGCTTTGCGACAGCAGCCTCACGGTTTGCCTGCTCAAGGATCTGCTCGGCATGGCGCTCCGCGCGCTTCTGCGCATTGGAAACGATGTCAGCCGCTTCCTGCTTGGCATTGGAGATCGATACCGTGTAGTCGCGCTTCATAGCCTCGGCCTCGCGGCGATCGGTCTCTGCGTGTGCATACAGATCCCGTACCTCCTGCTCGCGTGCTGCGAGCATCTTGCGCAGCGGCTTAAACAGGAAGTGCTTGACGATCAGGAACGTAATGAGCGTATTGCAGATGGTGACAAACAGCGACCACAGGTTCAGGTCAACAAATGCCCTTGTCAATACTTCCACTGGTTTTCCTCCTTCCGTGATGGAAGTTGCTGCTGACGATCTTAGTCAAACTTGCTGACGAGCGGGTTTGCGAAGATCAGGATCAGCGCGATAACCAGTGCGTAAATACCGGTGGACTCGGCCATTGCGATACCCATAATCATCGTACGGGTAACGTCGGACTGTGCCTCGGGCTGACGAGCGATTGCAGAACATGCCTGACCTGCAACGTAACCCTCACCAATACCAGGGCCAAGACCTGCGATCATTGCCATGCCAGCACCCAGAGCGGACATACCTGCTACAAATGCTTTCGGATCCATAAATTTCTTTCCTCCTACGAAAAATAATTTTCTTTTGTTGCGCGGGAATCATCCCGCATACATGCGAATGTGTTGATCTGCCTATGCTTCACGCGCCGAGCCGACGTAAGCCATGGTCAGCATACTGAAGATAAACGCCTGAATGCATCCCGAGAACAGATCGAAGTACAGGGACAGAACGCCCGGAATACCAATCTGTAAAAGCGGGATCGGCAGATGCAGGGCAGTGGACAGTGCGCTGAGCGCACCCATCAGCAGGGTCGTGATGACCATACCGCCGGCGATGTTGCCGAAGTGACGGAAGCTCATGGAAACCGGGGTCGCGATTTCGCTCAGAATGTTGAGCGGCAGCATGACCGGAATGGGTTCCAGGAATCCCTTGAGATATCCGCCCAGGCCCTTATACCGAATGTTCGCGTAGATAATCATGCAGAATGTCATGATTGCCCAGCCGAGCGTGGTATTGAGGTCTGCTGTAACCGAGCGCAGGCCGATCAGCGAGACGAGCGACCCCAGAACCGAAGAGAGTAGCAGCGTCACGATATACGGCGCGTAGCTCTGGCAGCCCTTGCCCATGTTCTGCTCGATCAGTCCGTCCACCATCTCAATGGCCTTTTCGATCAGCGCCTGTTTTCCCTTCGGAATCTTTTGCAGATTGTGGGTGAAGAACAGACACAGTCCCAGGATGATCAGCATGACCACCCAGGCATTGACCATGGTTTCGGTGATGGAAATATGCCCGAACAGCGGAAGCGTGAAGTCGGATTCCCAATAGACTCGAGCGCCAGTGATTTCCGCATTCACTTATGGTTTTCCTCCTTTCTTCCAATAATGTGAAATCATCAAGGTGATTTTCGGAGAAAACAGCGGCAAAACCGCCGCAGGTACGCTGATGCGGCCAGTCCAGATGACCGCCAAGAGAAACAAAGCGGTCAGGACATAGCGCATCGCGTATGACCGGGTCACGATTTTACTGGCGCGTCCCGGGTTGGTCTGGCAAGCTGCACGCACGGCGCTGCGCCCCATGAGGTAAAAATTCCAGAGCGCAAACAGGGTACCGGCCAGAACACCCAGTGCAACCTGCCCGAGTGGCTGCCCAAGCAGCACGAGCAGGCCAAAGATGACCAGCGCGACCGGTATGACCCGCACGGTCAGCCGACGCAGTTCATCGGTAACGATGGCATAATCAGGCATCCTCATCCTCCTGTCTCCGCGCAGCCCGTTGGGCCAGACGCATTACTTTGAGAAAGGACACCGCCGCGCCGCCCAATCCGAGGAAAATCCCCAGAATGACCGGAACCCCGCCCAGTCCGAACCGTTCAGACAGCCAATAGGCCGCAGCCGTACAAACGACAATCGGGGTGATGAGCGCAAACCCCAGCTGACCGACCAGCGCCAAAAAGCGCCAGACCGTGTGCGTGTTCCGTTTTTGCATACGCGTTCCGCACCGCCTTTCCCAGTTATTTCGATGCACAAAACACTCAGTCCCACACATCTGTTATTCATTATACCGAATTTTACGAGAAAACAAAAGTCCTTTTGAATAAAAGCACAAAAAGTTTTCTAGATTTATTCACAAGTAATCCGAAATGTACAAAAAAATTGACGTAATCTTGTAGATTACGTCAATTCTTGTAGGTTCAATTTAGTTTCATACGCTAGCATTTCGTTGGAAATGCCATGAAAAAAGATACTTTTTTACCGTATGTATCCAAATAGAATGTTTGCACTGCGCACCGCTTATCGCAGGGGCTGCAACACAAATTAGAGATACTTCTTCATCACGTCGGTAGCCGGGATGGACTCCTCGCTCAGTGCGATGACGAAATCAACGCTGTGCTTTGCGGAGAATGCATCCAGATCGAGCAGGAACTTCTCTGCGTCGCTGGCATCCTTGGAATCAACGATCTTGTAAAGCGCATCTACATATACCTTAGAGATATCGTAGTTGCCTGCGTGCAGGCCGGCAACGAAACCGAGCAGAGTCGGGTAGCTGTCAATTGCGTAATCCTTGACGTTAATCAGACGAGCGTCATGAGAGATATCAAACTTGAGCTTATCGCCCTTTGCGATGCAGACAACGCTGCCCTTCTCTTCCTTGACCGCAGCATTTACCAGATCAATAATCGTCTTGGTCTTGCCGGTGCCGGCAGCGCCCATAATGAGTTTTACCATTGTAACTTCCTCCTAGCCTAGTTCAAATTCGTACACAGGATAGCCTGTGTTCCGAACCCAATGAGGTTGTATTTATGTTACCATACCCTGTACAAAAAAACAACCGCTTCGCGCTGTTTTTTTAGCAAATTGCAAAAGTTTTTTTGGTGTCCTTTGTTCATCCGCCCCAGCTCGCCGCGCGGCACAGTGCGCCGAGCACATCCAAAAAGCTCTGCTTTTCGACGTCCTCTGCCGCCCGCAGAGCCACCTCGCGCACCACAGCGCCGTTGCTGTCGATGACCTTGGCTGTTCCGATCTGCTCGCCCTTTGTGACCGGTGCGTCGAGAGATTCCGGTCGGTCATAGGACACGGTCAGCCCGCTGACCTGGTCTTTCTGCACGGTCATGCTGCCGGGGTCGTCACACATCACACCAACGCTGTCCGCCTTGCCCAGCACGACCGGCAGGTCACCGCAGGCTGCCGACAGATCGGGCGTGTAAGCGGCGTAATTGGCAAAGCCGTAGTTGAGCAGCTGGCTGGCATCGGCGGTGCGAGTATCCTTGTCAGGCGCTGCCATGACCACCGCAATCAGCGTCAGTCCATCCCGCTCGGCCGCTGCTGAGATACAAAATCCAGCTTCCGAGATGTAGCCGGTCTTGAGTCCGATCATACCATCATACTTGCGCAGCATTTTATTGGTATTGGCTAGTGTAAATGCGCCATCGCGAATGGTATCCATCCAAATACTGGTGTAATCAATAATGCCCGGATGCCGCAGCAATTCCACCGAGATGAGCGCCAGATCGTGTGCAGTGGTCAGCGTCTTTTGATCTCCCGTGTCCAGTCCGTTGGCGTTGACAAAGGTCGTGCCCGTGCAGCCCAGCTCCTTAGCGCGTGCGTTCATCTGCTCGACGAATGCCTGCTCACTGCCTGCCAGATGCTCGGCCACCGCGACCGCGCAGTCGTTGGCCGAGCCGACCGCGATTGCCTTGAGCATCTCGTCGAGTGTCAGCTGCTCGCCTTCCTTGAGCCAGATCTGTGTGCCGCCCATCGATGCCGCGTAGGCCGAACCGGTCACCATGTCGCTCAGACTGACCTTTCCGCTGTCCACCGCCTCCATCGCGAGCAGCATGGTCATAATCTTGGTCACCGACGCGGGCTGCAATTTCTCATCGGCGTGGTAACTATATAATTCGGTACCGTCCGCGGCATACAGCGCTGCCGCTTTGGACTGAATCTCCCCTACCTCAGCCAGAGCTGCCGCCTGCGTCAGCAGCATACCACCGCACACAAATCCACACAGCATTCGTTTGATCCACATTCTGTTCCGGCCTCCTCTCCTTGCGCTATCCTATGTGCATTTCTTCCCCGATATGCCTTTTCCATGCGCCCCATTGACACCCGATGACCGGCGTATTATCATAAAAGTAATGCATTTTTGATCTCCGAGGAGGATTTCCCAACATGTCCATACTGGAAAACAGTATCATTGTCTTGCATCAGATTCTTATTATGTTCCTGCTGATGGTGGTCGGCTATATTCTGTTCAAAACCGGAATTTTTGACAATCACACCACCACGCATCTGTCCACCCTGCTCAACACCATCGTCATTCCCTGCTGTGTGCTGGCCTCCTTCAACCGGGATTTTGACCCAGCACTTGCCGGGACACTCGGTTTGACCATGCTCAGTGCCTGTGGGGTTTTCGTGGTATCCATTGCGCTCTCTAACGCACTCTACCGCAAGGGACACCCGGAAAACTATCGTGACTGCCGCATGTGTGCGGTCTTTTCCAACAACGGTTTTATGTCGCTGCCGCTTTTAAGTGCGATGTTCGGTGAGACCGGCGTGTTTCTGGGCTCGGCACACATCGTCGTGATGGCCGTCGTCCTCTGGACGTACGGCGTCATGCAGGTCAACCGTGATTACCGCTTTTCTCCGATGCGCATTCTGCTCAACCCCGGTATTATCGCAGCTGTCCTCGGCATGCTGCTCTTCCTCTCGCCCGTCAACCTGCCGACCGATGTCGCCAGCGCACTGACCCACATCACAAACCTCAACACCCCGCTCGCTATGCTGGTTCTGGGCGGCTATCTGGCACAGACCAACCTCGCGTCCTGCTTTACCGAAGCGCGTATCTGGCGTGTCGGTGCGGTTCGTCTGCTGATCATCCCGGCACTGACCATGGCGCTTCTCTACTTCATGCCGCTCGACAACACGGCGAAGCTGACTCTTCTGGTCGGCACCTCGGCACCGACCGCCATCGCCTCGGCGATGTTCGCCCAGATGTACGGCTCGGACTACCTCTATTCGACCAAGGTTGTGGCGCTGACCACCATCTTATCTCTGTTCACCCTGCCCGCTGTCATCGCCGCCATGAGCCTCCTGCTCGCCTGAGGCAGCGCTTTTGCTTTGCCGCTTTGTCCATGCTATAATAAAGTCATTCTATCTCAACGCAAACGGAGGGAACCGCAATGAAAAAAATTCTGCTGATCCACGGCCCCAACCTCAACCTGCTCGGTGAGCGCGAACCGGGTATTTATGGCCGTGATTCCATGGCTTCGATCAACGCCGAAGTCGTCGACAAGTGCCAGAAAAATGGAATGGAGTGCGTGGTCTTCCAGTCCAACTCCGAGGGTGCCATCATTGACCGCATCCACGCAGCACGCGAGGACTGCGACGCCATCATCTTAAACGCCGGTGCTTACACCCACTATTCCATCGCTATCCGCGACGCGATTGCCGCTGTTCGTCTGCCGGTCGTCGAGGTACATCTGTCCAACGTCCACGCTCGCGAAGAGTTCCGCCATGTGTCGGTCATCGGCCCGGTCTGCGCCGGTGTCATCGCAGGCTTTGGCAAAAACAGCTATTTGCTGGCTGTTGACGCGGTAAAGGGGCTGCTCGCATGAAGATTCAAGCCATCCGTGAGGCACTCACCGCACGAAACCTGGACGCCATCGTCTTGACCGACGAGAAGAATCGCCGCTACGCGACCGGCTTTCACTCGACTGCCGGTGCGCTCTATGTCTCGCACAAGCAGGCAGTGTTCTACACCGATTTTCGATATATTGAAGCGGCAAAGGCACAAATTACCGATGCCGAAGTGCGCGAGATCGGCCCCGGCCGCTCGTATGCCGGCGTTGTCAACACGCTGCTTCGAGAGGACGGTGCCAAGAAGGTCGCACTGGAGGACGATTGTCTGACCCATGCCGACTATCTGCGCTGGTCGGATAGTTTGTGTGCCGAGGCCGTCGCACAAGGTGATTTGATGAACACGCTGCGCACGGTGAAAACACAGGACGAGCTGGACAAGATCGTCCGCGCACAGCGCATCGCTGAACGTGCCTTTGAGGAAATCCTGTCCGAGATTAAGCCCGGTGTGTCCGAGCGCGAGATCGCTGCCCGTCTGACCTACTTAATGCTGCACTATGGTGCGGAAAATATGTCCTTCGACCCGATTGTCGTGTCGGGTGCCAACTCGTCCAAGCCGCACGGCGTACCATCGGACAAGCTAATCGAATCCGGTGATTTCGTGACCATGGACTTCGGCTGCATCTACGACGGCTACTGCTCGGACATGACTCGCACGGTTGCGGTCGGTTCGGTCACCGACGAGATGCGCCGGGTCTACCAGACCGTTCTGGACGCGCAGCTTGCCGGTATCCAGACCGCACGCGCCGGTGTGACCGGTCAGGCGGTGGACGGCGCTGCCCGTCAGATCATCACCGATGCCGGATACGGTGACTGCTTCGGTCACGGGTTTGGTCATGGTGTGGGACTGTTCATCCACGAAGCACCGAATGCATCCACCCGCAGCGAACAGCCGCTGCCCGCCGGTGCTGTGCTGACCGCCGAGCCTGGAATCTATCTGCCCGGCCGGTTCGGTGTCCGCATTGAGGACATGCTGTTCCTGACCGAGGATGGCAACCGCAACCTCACCCTTGCCCCCAAGGAACTGATCATACTCTAAGGCAGAAAAAAAACCGCCCAAATTGGGCGGTTTTCTTGTTTACAGCTTTTGATATCCCATTGCGTTGAGCGTCAGCTCAATGCGCAGCGGTGTAATCTGCGTATCTTCCCAGTCCACGATCACACCCGCGTTCTGCGAATCGATCGCCATGGCGGTCACACCATGCAGCATGGATATCTGCTCGCGCAGCATCCCGTAATCGGGCGTGCCCGTGCATCGAAACCGTGCTTCACGAATGGCCATTGCCGTTCACCTCTTTTTGTCGCCGCACTGCGCGATGCATGTCCGCTTCGCACTGTGCTGCCAGCAGATCGGCATAGGCGCAGCCGATGGCCTGCAATGCCCGACCGCTTTCAGCCTGCGCGGCAGCACGCAGCCAGTGCGCTGCCTGCTTACTTTGCGCGTCTGGGCGGCTCATGGGGTACATTGTAGACATCAGTGTAGGTCTCTACCTCGTCGAGCCCGGTCGGGTCCATGCGATCGGGTCGGTGGCAGCTCTCCAAGCGGCCGTAATCATCGTATTCGCACGTCGTCTCTTCGCGGTCTCCTCTGCGTTTTGGGTAGATATGTGCCATAGGAAAAACCTCCTCGTCCGGTGGATTTTCCTCTAGTTTGTCCCAAATTCCGCGAAATCATACGTGCAAATTCTTTAATACTCGTTTCTGTCCCGCGCACCCATGCCGCACGCGCCGAGAATCATCACCGTCAGGCTCAGTCCGGTCATCAAAAGCCCCAGAATAAATACACCGATCGACAAACCCTTATTCATACCATATTCACCTCTCATTTTGATGAAAAAGCATACGCAAGACGCTTTTCTCTATTATACCACACCCGAAACCGCTTTTAAAACCCGAACTTCTCGAAAACTGGCATCTTTTCCACAATTCGTCGGTCTGTTAGCCGTTCTTCTTGAAAATTTCGTGATTTCATCTCTTTTCGCAGCTCGTAAATCGTGATATAATACCATTTTAGGAGATGATACAGCATGGAAAAAACCAATGTAATGCGTATTCTCGAACAGCACGGGATATCCTATACGCCGCACAGCTATCCGCACGGCAAAGAAGCCGTGGACGGTGTTTCGGTTGCGGAAATGTTGGGACAGGACCCCGAATGTGTCTATAAAACACTGGTTGCACGCGGCAAAAGCGGCGGCTATTTTGTGTTTGATATTCCGGTGAATGCCGAACTGGATTTGAAGAAAGCGGCTAAGGCCGTCGGAGAAAAGGCCATCGAACTGGTGCACGTCAAGGAACTGCTGGGTCTGACCGGCTATGTTCGCGGCGGCTGTTCGCCGGTCGGTATGAAAAAGCAGTTCCCCACCGTTTTTCACGAGATCGCAGAAATTTTACCCACGATTATGGTGTCCGCCGGTAAGATCGGCTGGCAGATTGAGTGCGCCCCGGATGACCTCATCGCTCTGGTCGGCGCCAAGACCGCTGACCTCGTCAAGGACTGATCAGCGATTTGACATCAGGATAGCGCGCAAAAAACGGATGCACGCCCAAATCGGTCAGGCATCTGCACTTTTCCCGCATGGTATCCGAGTCGTCGAACAGGACAAAGTGCCCGTTCTCGGCCTCGTCCATGTAGGTAAAGTAACGTGCGCACAGTTCGCGCGAGAAAAATGTCTGCGCACCCGTGCGCATGCGCAGGGCTTCCCGCTCGGAAGCATGCAGCACCGTGCCGTCACTGTTTGGCGACGGCAGCGTGAAATCGCAGGACACTGGCCGCAAGTCGGCTGCGATGCGTCCGGGATAGCGCTGCACGAGTTCCTGAAACCGGTCGAGCAAACTGCCGCCCGAAATCGCAGTATCTGCAATCAGATGAGCGGTCTGTACGCAGTCTGCCTGCACAAGCGGAACATAAAGCGGCAGATGACGGTCTGCACACTGTGCATCCAGTGCGGACAAAAATGCCTGCACCGGCTCGGTCTCACGCTCGCAGTCAGCCACCAGACCAATCGCGCCCATGCGCTCGGCCTCACTGATGAGCTGCTCGCAGACCGCCGGAGAAAACCGTTCCATCCCTCGGTCACACACGCCCAGATAACAGCCCGCCATCCGCGCGGGCAGGGTCAGGCGCTCCAATCCTCCGTTTGGCCGCAGTCCCAAACACAGGTGCAAGAGCGGTAATCCGCTCGCTTTCGCCGGCCGTTCATCGGCTCCGGCACATACCAAAACCAGCTCGTGCTCCATACCCTGATCGCTTCCCTTCCCGTTTTTTTGTGCGTCGCTGTTTTGACGCTTCTATTTGTATGCATCCGTTTTGAATTTTACGACAGGAGAAATCCCATGAGACATTTGTTGACCCCTCGTTATGTATTTGACGCGGCGACCGACATCACGCCCGCGTTTTTGCTGGAACACGGCATCCGCGGCTGTCTGATCGATCTGGACGGTACGCTGGTGTCCCGTCATCAGCCCACCGGAAACGATCACCTCGTTCAGTGGCTGGACAGCCTGCGCGCCGCCGGTATCCGTCCCATGCTGCTGTCCAACAACAACGGCAACCGGGTACGCATTTTCGCCGAGTCCATCGGTGTCGAGTGGCAGGGCCGTGCCCTCAAACCCCTTGCACGCGGATTCCGTCAGGGTGCGGCACGTTTGGGTCTGCCGTTCTCGCAGATCGCGGTCATTGGCGACCAGATCTATACTGACACGCTGGGCGGCAACCGTCTGGGCGCTCTGACCTGTTACGTCGAGACCATCGACCGCGGTGATTTCTGGATTGGCGCACGCTATCACCTGCTCGAAAGTGCCTTCATTCGCCGCGCCAGAAGGAGAAATGAACATGGAAATTAAATTCGGCCCCGCCGGCAACGCGCAGTCGTTCGCCGATGCAGGGTTTAAAGCCACCGTGGACGCACCGCGCTGGCTGCACGAAATGGGACTCAATGCCTACGAGTACCAGTGCGGCCGCGGCGTGAACATCGGTGAGGAAACCGCACGCAAGATCGCGGCGCAGGCCGCCCTGCATGACATTGCTATGTCACTGCACGCGCCGTATTATATCAATCTGTCCAACCGCGACGAAGAGCGTGTGCAGAAAAACATCGGCTATGTGCTGGCTTCCTGTCAGGCTGCAACCTGGCTGGGGGCCGACCGTATTGTTGTGCATACCGGCGGCGTGGGCAAACAATCCCGCACCAAGGCGTTTGAAAATACCAAGGAAAATGTACGGGATATTCTGAACGCTGTGGAGCAGGCCGGATATACGACCACCATCTGCCTGGAAACCATGGGTAAACAGAGCGTCATCGGCTCAGCTGAGGAGATTTTTGAACTGGTCGCACTGGACGATCGTCTGCTGCCCTGTATCGATTTCGGTCACCTCAACGCCCGCACCTGCGGCAAGTGCTCGACCGAAGAGGAGTTTGCACAGGTGCTGGATTTGATGGAAAATACCATTGGAACCGAGCGTGCCCGAGTATTTCATAGCCACTTTTCGCATATTGAATACGGCCCCAAGGGTGAAGTACGACATCTGACATTTGCAGATGAACAGTACGGCCCGGACTTTTCTCCCCTTGCAAAGTTGATCGCACAGCGCGGCTGGACGCCAAGGTTCATCTGTGAATCGGCAGGAACACAGGCGGAAGATGCCAAGCAGATGATGGACATGTATCTTGCAGCGCAGAATTCGTAACGGATTCCCGCCCAAAGCCCGTAGGTCACTATCTTTATTCTCGCGCCGAGCGCGAATGAAACGAGTGGGCAAAATGAAGTTTTCGGTCAAGCCTTTTTCAAAAGGCTTGCGGAGTCTTGAGGCAGAGCCTCAAGTCGCCATCCGCAGATGGCGAAACTCCCCTTTTGAAACCCGGTGTCCGTCCCGGGTTTCAATTCAAACATACAAAAAAGAAAGACCAACCCTTCGGTTGGTCTTTCCTGAGAGTTTGCGCATCCTGCGGGATGCGCTTTTATTTTTGTTTTGGTTGATTCCGGTCATTGACCGGAATCAAAAGGGGATTTCGCCCGTTGCGACGGGCGACTCAGGGCTCTGCCCTGAGAACCCGCGGCCTTTTGAAAAAGGCCGGCGAAAACTTTATTTAGAGGCGACTGCGGCGAGCAGCTTGGCTGCGTTCTCCACATCAGCTTCGCTGCACATCTCACTCGGCGAATGGATATAACGGGTCGGAATGGATACCGCACCAGCCAGCGCACCCATACGGGTCTTTTGCAGCATCGCGGTATCAGTACCGCCAAACTTCAAGATCTCATGCTGGGTCGGAATATCCAGTGCCTTTGCGGTATCGTCCAGCAGCTTGACAACCTCCGGACTGCAAATAACCGACGAGTCCATGATCTTGACTGCCGGGCCCTTGCCCATCTCGCACGCCATCGGATATTTCTGCTCGGGCAGATCACCGGTGTCGGTCACATCGACTGCGATTGCAAGATCAGGCTGAATCGCGTAGGCTGCCGGGCCTGCGCCACGCAGGCCGACTTCTTCCTGTGCGGTAAAGACAAAATACACGTCGTTCGGCACGGTCTCGGGCAGCTGCTCCATTGCCAGAAGCAGCGTTACGCAGCCAATGCGGTTGTCCAGATACGGGCCGCACAGCACGCCGTTCTGGGTGAAGGGCTGCGCCTCAAAGACGGCAAAATCACCCACGCGCACCATACGCTCGGCGTCTTCCTTATCCTTCGCACCGATATCAATAAACAGATTGCCCTGGGTCATCTCTCTCCACGGGGTCTTCTCCTCGAACGAGATCACACCGCGCGTGCCGTTTGCAAAACGAATCTGAATGTTGATCAGATCCGACCACGACAGACCTCCGACCTGCGAAAAGCGGATAAAACCCTTCTCGTCGATGAACGTCGCAACCACGCCGATCGAGTCCATGTGCGCGGCAAACATGATCTTCTTCTTGTCTTCCGCAGTGCCCTTCTTGCGGCAGATCAGATTGCCCAGTGCGTCGGTCTGGATATCGTCGCACAAATCGCCCGCCATCGCGCCGATGACCTCGCGCACATCGTCTTCCCGTCCGGACGGGCCGAACGCGCCGCCGACCTGCTTAAAATATTCAAAAACCTTAGACATCCTGGTCTCCTCCGATTTCCTCTAAAAATGCCTTTGCTGCGCGGTAGACCGCGATGATATCGCTCTCTGCTGCAACCGACGAGGGCGAATGAATATAGCGCAGCGGTGCCGCCACGCCCACGGTGCGCACACCCTGCACGCTCTTATGGATGCGTCCGGCATCCGTGCCGCCTGCGACCATGTGCTTGGTCTGCCATGCGATACCGCGTGCCTCACAGGCATCGCGCATCATTTCAAACAGCTCTGCGTCGTAGATCGTGCCGCGATCCATAAACGGCAGCACCGCACCCTTGCGCAGTGCGCAGACCTGCTTGTGCGGCGGTACATCGGCCAGATCAGCCGCTGTCGTGCCCTCGACCACCAGGCAGAACGCCGGCTGGATGGCAAATGCAGTCGTAGCTGCACCGCGCAGGCCGACTTCCTCCTGCACGTGGAAGCAGAACCAGGTATCGACCGCAGGCTGTTCGCGCATGAGCAGCAGCAGAACCGCGCAGCCCAGACGGTCATCGAGCGCCTTGGCCTTGAGCATACCGTCGCCAAATGACACGATCTCAGGCGCAAACATGCCGCAATCGCCCAGCGACAGCTTGGCCTCGGCCTGTTTCTTACTCGTGCAGCCGATATCGATATACAAATCACGGGTTTTGGGTGCGTGCTGGCGCTCGCTGGCCGTGGTCAGATGCACGGCCTTGATGCCGATAATGCCCTCGACCGTGTCGCCCTCCTCGGTGTGGAACTGGATGCGTCGTCCGATGACCACACGCGGGTCGACACCGCCGACAAAGCCAAACTTGACCATACCGTCCTCGGTGAACGACTTGACGATCACACCGACCTCGTCCATGTGTGCGCACAGCATGATCGGCTGCTCAGTCAGATTGCGTCCCTTGCGGAACACCATGAGGTTGCCCATCGGGTCGGTCTCAATGCGGTCAGCATAAGGCATCGCCGCTTGCAGAATATACTCGCGCACCTCGTCTTCCCAGCCCGACGGGCCGAATTTTGCACACAGGGTGCGCGTCAATGTCAAAAGCTCTTCATATTCCCGCTCCATTACAGGCGCACCTCCCCGTCAAACTGGCGTAAAAAGTGGTACATCAAATCACCGACCGACTCAGCATCGGACAGCTTGATGGTCTCGATGGGCGTGTGCATATAGCGCAGCGGGATGGACAGGATAGCCTGCGCCGTACCCGTGCCGATAATCTGCATCTCCCAGGCGTTCGTGCCCGTATTACCCTCCATGACCTCGATCTGATAATCCATATCTTCAGCCTTGGCCGTACGGATGAGCGCACGGGTCAGGGCGCGGTTCATGTTCGGGCCCATACCGATCATCACACCGCCGCCGTACTCAAACTGATCGGATGCGTCCGGGGTCTTGGCGTGGCTGACATCGACCGCAATGGCGTAATCCGGTCGAATGTGGAAGGTGCCGAGCGTTGCACCCAGCGAGGTGACTTCCTCCTGCACCGACAGCAGCACAGCAACATCGACCGACAGGTCGACCTTGCGCAGCTTTTGCAGGGCGTATGCGATGGCAGCCGCACCTGCGCGGTCGTCCAGGCTGGGACCGGTGATGGAATCCTTGGACAGCTTGGGCATGTGCGCCTTGTCTGCCGGGAACCAGATGGGCGTGCCGACCGGAATTCTGGACTTTGCGTCCAGCAAACCGGTATCGATAACCATCTCGTGAATCGGAACGGCCTTGTCCGACTCGTTGGCCGCCAGCAGATGCGGCGGCTTGCAGGCAACAATACCGTACAGTTTCCCCTCCGGTGCGCCGATCGTGACCTCTGCACCCAGTAGCATACGCGGGTCGACACCGCCGACCGACTGAAATCTCAAAAATCCATGATCGAGCGTCTCGGTGACAACAAAGCCGATCTGGTCGAGGTGCGCATCCAGCAGGACGGTCTTTGCGTCCGGTTTTCCCGAGCGAATGCGGCCGATGACGTTGCCAAAGCGGTCGACCTCGATCTCGTCGCACAGCGGTGCGAACAGCTCGCGCACGCGCTCGGACTGCGCACGCTCAAAGCCGCAGACCATCGGAATGGCGGTCAGCTGCTCGATCCAGGTGCGCATCGATGCCTCAGGCATCGCTTGTTCTATCTCGTGCAAGGCAAATTCTCCTTTAGTGGTAAAATTTCTATCCTTATTATAGTCGTTTTGTGCTTGCGATACAATTAGAAATCTTGTAAGATGTATAGATATGGAAAGAATCGTATTTTATGAATGCAGCCAAAGCTGCGCAGGCACGACGGTCGAGCGATTTCTGCGCCGGCAGGGCGTGTCCCACCGGGTTCTGGTCGACCTCAAAAACACGCCGAACGGCCTGACACTGAACGGAAAACCGGTGCGCACGATCGACCGCCTGCCGCCGGAAGGCAAACTGCGTCTGTGTCTGCCCGAGACCGACCGCAGTGACACCATCCCACAGGCAGACATTGCGCTCGACATCGTTT
The DNA here is from genome assembly GCF_002160355.1 of Butyricicoccus pullicaecorum. Classification (NCBI taxonomy): domain Bacteria; kingdom Bacillati; phylum Bacillota; class Clostridia; order Eubacteriales; family Butyricicoccaceae; genus Butyricicoccus; species Butyricicoccus pullicaecorum. The sequence goes on along the minus strand of NZ_NFKK01000001.1, from coordinate 288,385 downwards.
ATGAGGACGACGACCTGTTTGTCGTCAACAAACCGGCCGGTCTGGCCGTCCATCCCTCCCCGCAAAATCGGGAAAACACGGTCGCAAACGGTCTGGCCGCGCTGTACACCACACGCAAAGAGCCCTTTGTCTTTCGCGCCATCGGCAGACTGGACAAAAACACTTCCGGGCTGATCGTTCTGGCTAAAAATGCGCTGTCTGCCGGTCTTTTGACCACCCAAGCCGCGCAAAAGGTCATGCACCATGACTATCTGGCGGTGTGCACCGGCATGCTGCCCGACGAGGGCACGATCGACGCGCCGATTGGCCGTGCAGATGGCTCGGTTATTCGCCGCGAGGTGCGACCGGACGGCGATCATGCGGTCACGCACTTCGTGCGCCTCGCCTATCGGGACGGGTACTCGCTGGCGCGGGTATGGCTGGACACCGGACGCACCCATCAGATTCGCGTACACTTCGCCCATCTGGGCTATCCTTTGCCCGGTGACTTTCTCTATCATCCGGATTTTTCGCGCATCCAGCGCCACGCCCTGCACGCCGGTGCGCTCTGGCTGCGTCAGCCGGTGACCGGTCAGCCGCTGCACTTCACCGCTCCACTGCCGGACGACATGCGCATCTTTTTCCCCGATGCATGAACAAAAAGCTCCCTCGGATGATCTCCGAGAGAGCTTTTTCTCTTATACGAGTCCCAAGTCACGCATCGCCGGGAAACCGCACATGCCGTGCGCCGCGCGCACCGCGCGTCCGACTGCCTTACCCATGACGTAAGAAGCCAGCGTGCCCACGACATCAATGTTTGCCTCTACCATGCCGAGCGACAGCGCATAGATCGAGTCGCCATCGTTCGAGGTGTGTACCGGGCGAATGGTACGCGCAAAACCGTTGTGCGCCATGGCTGCGATCTTGCCCATCTTGGACTTGTCAAACGCCGCATTGGTCACAATTGCGCCGATGGTCGTGTTGGCTGCATAGCCGGCTGCCTTCTGCGCCTCCATCGCGTAAATGAATTCCTCGCTCGAGCGCAGACCGGTTCCATCTTCGCCGCGCAGACCGGCAAGCTGCTTTCCAGTGTCGATATCGTAGATATCGCCCATCGCATTGACCGCGACAATCGCGCCCACGCACAAATCACCGTTGCGTACCGCATAGGTACCCAGACCGCTCTTCATCGCAAAGTCCGCGCCGCCGCACTTGCCCACCGTGCAGCCCGTACCAGCTCCCACGCAGCCTTCCTCAACCGTGTCACGCCGTGCATTTAAACATGCCTGATAGGCCATTGCAGCGTCCGGGCGCACGTCCTTGCGTCCAATCGCCAGATCGAACACGCACGACTGGCAAACCAGCGGGACACGGGTCACGCCCACGTCAAAACCAATGTCTCGCTCTTCCAAATAGCGCATGACACCGCCTGCCGCGTCCAGTGCGAACGCCGAACCACCCGAGAGCACCAGTGCATGAATGCCGGTCGATGCCGCACGCGGATCGAGCAGCGGTGTCTCACGCGAAGCCGGGCCGCCGCCGCGGATATCCACGCCGGTCGGTGCGCAGGTGTCGCACAGCAGTACGGTGATGCCGGTCGCTGCCTCCATATCCTGCGCCTGTCCAATCTGAAATCCGCCTACTTCCAGAATGCCGATCTCTTCCATCTGTCAAGCCTCCTTATTTTCTTGTCATAAAGCAACTGGCCGGCGCTTGCCGACCAGTTTTTTCTATTCCATGTTGTTATGCGCGGCTTGCCTGTCTGCCAACAGCCAGAACTGCCTTGCTGACAGCGGCAGTCAGAACGGCTGCAATGATTGCCTCGGGCACACCGTTGAGTCCGACAACGCCCATGATGACGCCGAGCAGCAGGCTCGGATCGGTGCCGCCGGCTGCGGCATACTGCTCGCCGAAGAGCAGATAAATCAGACCCATAACGCCAATGGTGTTGACCATCGATCCGACAAAGCCGGATACTGCCAGCGAAATGGTCTCGTTATGAATGAGCTTTTTCAGTGCCATGAATACCAGGCCAGCGCACACACCGATCAGGATACGCGGTACGATCGCAACGATCAGGCTGGTCCAGCTGCCGTGGAATTCCGGGCTGAAGCTATAAAACGGGGTAAAAACGAAAGAAGTCAGGTTGGGCGAGATCGTCGCACGCACAACACTTGTGATACCGAACAGGCCGCCCAGCACGCCGCCCATCTTGGGGCCAAGCAGGCACGCACCGATGATGACCGGGATGTGCATGGTCGTCGCATTCATAAAGGGCAGCGGGATATAACCCAGCGGCGTGAATGCCATGACCAGCATGAGCGCGGTCAGCAGCGCCATTTGCGTCAGCAGACGCACGTTCGTTTTCTTTTGCATGATGATAAAACCTCCTGCTGCCGTCCCGTTTTCGGGTACAGCGCAAATTTTTTACTTGGCTTCCCTGCCGTGATTTCGCCGCCAGATGTCGGCCAATCCCCAGAGTGCAAGCGTGGGCGCATGAATGGTGGGAATGCGCAGATAAGGACGCACCACCTCGGCCATACCGCCGGTCAGCACCACGGTCGGCGTACCGCCCAGTGCTGCCGCGTATCGCTCGGTCATGCCCTCGATCATCGCCGCTGTTCCGTACACCGCACCGATGCACAGTGCCTCGGCGGTGTTCCGTCCGAGCACGTTCTGCGGTACGTCGTCCAGTCCCACGGTTGGCAGCTGCGCGGTGTGCTCATTGAGCGCAGTCAGTGACAGCTGCACACCCGGCGCGATGGCCGAGCCTACCAGTGCTCCGGTGTGGTCGAGTGCGGTGAACGTCGTCGCCGTTCCCAGATCCACCACCACGCACGGCATGGGATAGGTATGACTTGCATGTACGGCGGTTGCCACGCGGTCGGTGCCCAGAGAGCGCGGTTCCGCGATCTTGAGATTGAGTCCGGTTTTGACGCCGGTGCCGACGACCAGTACCGGTCCGTCGGTCAGAAAGCGCAATGCACGCGCCATGGTATGCGCCATGCCGGGTACAACCGAGCAGATAGCCGCACCTGTGACAGGCAGGCTGTCCGCGTGATGGAGCGCCAGCACATTTTTGAGCGTACAGGCGTACTCCTCTCCGGTCTGTTTGCGGTCGGTTGCGATCGAGGCGACAAAACGGATGTCGTCCCCGTCAAAACCACCGATGGTGACATGGTTATTTCCAATATCCAGCGCGATGAGCATAATCTTCCTCTCTCCCTGGCAGGATGCCTTTTCCATTATACTGCCGAAGGGTGCTGTTTGCAAGAAAAATGATTAGCTTTTATCCTGCATTCCGGGCTGATGCCCGCTCTTTCCCAGATCGTTTGCGATATCGCGCAGCAGCGGATTCGAGGGCGGGCCGGATACTTCCTCGGGCTGCTCCTCATCATTGAGCCGCTCGACAATCCAGCCAATTCCGGCCATCAGCGGAAACGGCGCATAGAGTACTTCAAATACCAATTGCGCAGCCAAAACACCCGTGCTGACCGGCTGTGCCGCAGCGATCATAAGGCCGATGACCGCATTCGGAATGCCCACGACGATCAGCATACACAGCAGATTGCCGACCTGACCAGACATACGGGAAAAGGAATCCCGAATCGCCTCTGTCGCGCTCATAGCCTCTTCGCTGACAAACAGAACTTCGCACATATAGACGCGCAGAAGCAGCCAGGCAATGACGACAAAACCGATCACCATCACCAACACGATCAGACCGCTATAAAATAATACGATCGTCAGCGACATGGACATGAGCAGCGGAATCAAAAGAGGCAGAATGATCATGGCGCCCTGAATGAGGTAAAGTACGATCGCACCGCCCCATCCTTCCAGCGACCGGTAAAACGCTGTCAAATCCGCATAATTGGGCTTGGTCTCGGTTCTCCACAGATGGGTCAGGCACAGCACCGCGCCCAGCGTCAGCGGCGACAGCAGCAGCCAAGCCACCAGAACAAACAATCCTTGATTCCATCCCAAGACCTGTTCCCAGACAAATTGGATGATACTTTGCAGGGTTGTGTAACCCAGCGCGAGAATCAACAGTCCCACCACATTCTCACGATACAGCCGCCATGCCTTACACCGAATTTCATGGTTACTCATATTCTTACGCCTCCTTCCCGAAAAAACAGCAAGGCGGGAACGCCTCTTGCGCTCCCGCCTGATTTCCGTGCCTTACAGTCTAGCTTCCAGAGCTTCCTTTTCCTTCTCAAATCCGGGCTTACCGAGCAGCGCGAACATATTCTTCTTGTATGCCTCAACGCCCGGCTGATCGAACGGATTGATGCCCAGCAGGTAACCGGACAGACCACATGCCTTCTCGAAGAAGTAGATCAGGTAGCCGAGGTGGTACTCATCGTTGCGATCGATCTCGAGCACGATGTTGGGGGTGCCGCCGTCGCAGTGTGCCAGCAGCGTGCCAGCGTATGCCTTGGAGTTAACAAACTGCATGCTCTTGCCAGCCAGGTAGTTCAGACCGTCCAGATCGTCCGGATCAGCCTCGATGAACAGATCTTCCTTCTGCTCACGTACCCATACAACGGTCTCGAACAGATTGCGGGTACCGTCCTGAATGAACTGACCGATCGAGTGCAGGTCGGTGGAGAAGTTTGCCGATACCGGGAAAATACCCTTGTGGTCCTTACCCTCAGACTCTGCAAACAGCTGCTTGAACCACTCGCCCAGCATAACCAGAGAGGGTTCGTAGTTAACCAGAATCTCGGTCTGCTTGCCCTTGCGGTACAGGATGTTGCGCAGAGCTGCGTACTTTGCACAAATGTTGTCCTTCTTCTTGAAGTCAGCCAGTGCGTCCTGTGCACCCTTCATAACAGCTTCCAGATCCAGACCAGCAACAGCCATCGGCAGCAGGCCAACAGCGGTCAGGACAGAGAAACGGCCGCCGACATCATCCGGTACCACGAAGGACTCATAGCCCTCAGCGTCTGCCAGACCCTTGAGCGCACCCTTTGCCTTATCGGTGGTTGCATAGATGCGATCCTTTGCGCCTTCCTTGCCGTACTTATCTTCTACCAGCTTCTTGAAGATGCGGAATGCGATTGCAGGCTCGGTGGTCTTACCGGACTTGGAAATTACATTGACCGAGAAGTCACGGTCGCCGATGATCTTAATGATGTTGGACAGATAGCTCGACGAAATGTTGTTGCCCACGAAGTAGATTTCCGGGATACCTTCCGGACGAACGCCGTTGTACTGCTGGCCGTTGATGAACTCAATGGCAGCGCGTGCGCCGAGGTAGGAACCGCCGATACCGATAACGACCAGAACCTCGCTCGACTGCTGAATCTTCTTGGCAGCCTTCTGGATGCGGGCAAACTCTTCCTTGTCGTAATCGTTGGGCAGATCGACCCATCCGAGGAAATCATTACCGGCTGCGGTCTTGCTCTCGAGCATTTCCGTGCAGGTATCCATCAGCGGTGCCAGGCACTCGACTTCCCACGGACGAACAAATGCGTCAATACCAGTCAGTTTCAATTCCATAGACATTTCAAACACCTCAATATTTATACTTTCTCATACCACGACAGTCCTGGGACTGCCTTTAGTCATAGTTTACTACCATATCCGAACCTGCGCAATACCTTTTGTCTAAAACACCAATACTTCCCCATTTTTTACACGATTGTGCCAAAAACAACAAATTTTCCACCATATCCCAGGGCATCCTTCGCTGTACCATGGTGTTTCTCTCCTCCGGTTTCAAACCATATGGTTACATTTTGACACAAAAAGAGTCCCTATCCGCACTTTGGACAGGGACTCTTTGTATTTCAGCAAAACTTATGCACCGTAGATCGGGAACTGTGCAACCATCTCACAAACGCTGCGGCGGATCTCGTCAGCCTTTGCGTCAAAATCGGTTGCTGCCTGCCAGATAAACTGTGCAATGCGTACCATTTCGGGCTCGCCAAAGCCGCGCGTGGTAACAGCCGGAGTACCAACACGCATACCGGAGGTAACAAACGGACCTTCGGGATCGTTCGGAATGGCATTCTTGTTGGCGGTGATATAGACTTCATCCAGACGGCGCTGGAGCTCCTTACCGGTCACGCCTGCCTTGCGCAGATCGATCAGTGCAAGGTGGTTGTCGGTGCCGCCCGATACCAGATCAAAGCCCTGCTTCTGCAGCGCCTCAGCCAGTGCACGCGCATTGTTTACGACGCGGGTCTGGTATGCCTTGAACTCGGGCTTGAGTGCCTCACCGAAGCAGACAGCCTTTGCTGCGATGATGTGCATGAGCGGGCCGCCCTGGGTGCCCGGGAAGATTGCCTTGTTGATCTTCTTTGCGATCTCCTCGTTGTTGGTGAGGATAACGCCGCCGCGCGGACCGCGCAGAGTCTTGTGCGTCGTGGTGGTGACGACATCGGCGTACGGTACCGGATTCTGGTGCAGACCAGCAGCAACCAGACCAGCGATATGTGCCATATCGACAAAGAGGTAAGCGCCGACGCTGTGTGCGATCTCAGCGAACTTCTCGAAATCGATAGCACGCGGATATGCAGAAGCGCCTGCGATAATCATGCGGGGCTTGTGCTCCTCAGCCAGCTTGCGCACGCCCTCGTAATCGATGCGGCCGTCGTCATCAACGCCGTAAGGAATGATGTTGTAGAGAATACCGGACTGATTGACCGGAGAACCGTGGGTCAGGTGACCGCCGTTGTCCAGGCTCATGCCCAGAACGACATCGCCCGGCTTGCACAGTGCCTGATAGACTGCCATATTTGCCTGTGCACCAGAATGCGGCTGTACATTGGCAAACTGTGCCCCAAACAGCTTGCATACACGTGCGATCGCCAGGTTTTCTACCTCATCAACGCACTCACAGCCACCGTAGTAGCGCTTTGCCGGATAACCCTCTGCGTACTTATTGGTCAGAACCGAACCCATTGCAGCCAGAACTGCTTCGCTGACGATATTTTCCGAAGCGATGAGCTCAATATTACGCACCTGACGGTCGTACTCTTTTCGAATCATCGCACCTACTTCAGGATCGAATTTGCCGACCAAGTTCATTGCGTCCTGCATCACCATACAACTTCCTCCTCAAAACAGCTAAGAATAGTAGAAATCGGCGACATGCCGACCGAATTCAACTCATATAATGATTATTGCATATTTCCTAGAAAATGCAACTATGATTCGTGTTATTCGGTTATTTTTGTCACTTTATACGTTTCCCAACCATACAGCTGCATTATTTTTGGGAATTTCCCCGATTCCATTTTCTCGTTTCTTCTGTACATATACAAGGCATCGGTGTGTCCGCGAAATACTATACCATATATTGTGCATCTCACACGGACATTAGACGACTTCCTCCGCGTATATTCGACCATGTTTTTCGCTCGATTTCATGCATTCCCGCTTACTTTTCCGCCAATCAAAAAGCACAGCCATGCGGCTGTGCTTTTCTCGATGTTTTTTTACTTGATCTCAATGCGCTCAGAGGACTCGTTGAGGTCTGAGATGCGGGCGATGATGACCTGCAGGACATCGTAAATCTCTTCCAGCTTCTGCGGATCGGTATTGTGCGTCAGGAACAGGCGCTCGATCTGACGGGATACCTCGCTGCCCGCCTGGAACGTCTTAACGAATGCCGGGAAGTTCGAACTCTTAACCGCGTTGCGGAACATCGCGATGTCCTTGCGGATGAAGTCTACAATTTCGTCCGCGGTGCCAAACTTGCCGTGTACGATCGCATAGGGACGCATACGCTGCAAGAAGAACTTGTCACCCTTGGTAATGTTGAACACGTACGACACCTTGGTACCGTCATCCAGTTCAAAGTCCACAAAGTACATGTTGCTGCGAATCATTCGGATATCCTTGGTCTGGAGCTGACGCAGCTTCAGCGCAATAATATCACCAGTCACCGTGTTCTCATTCATACATTTTCCTCCTTCTCAGATGGCCGCAGCCATACTTATGCAAAACGGAGCAGCAGATACACCATGGAAATGGCAACCGACAGAATCATCATCGGGAAGCCAACCTTCAGATAGCTCATGAAGGTGATGGGGTATCCATTCTTGTTGGAAATACCAGACAGAACGACGTTTGCGGAGGCGCCGATGAGCGTACCGTTGCCGCCGAGGCATGCGCCAAGCGACAGAGCCCACCAAAGCGGAGTCACATCCATGCCGCTCTCGGCCTGGATTGCTAAAATCATAGGAATAAGGGTTGCAACGAACGGAATGTTGTCCAGGAAGGACGATACGATCGCGGAAACCCACAGGATAATGAGCATGGTCAGCACCATATTGCCGCCCGTCATACCAATCAGCAGCGTTGCCAGCTGATCAATAACGCCGGTTTCTTCCATACCGCCGACGACAACAAACAGACCGATGAAAAACAGGATGGTCGACCACTCGACACCCATGATGACGTCTTCAACGTCCTGCTTGCCAACGATCATCATGATCACTGCGGCCAGCAGTGCAATGGTGCACGATTCCATACCCAGCGAGGAGTGGAACATAAAGCCGATGACAACCAGACCGATCATGACAACGCTCTTGATGAGCAGCGATTTGTCCTTGATGGCACGGTTTTCATCCAGCTCCATAACCGCCTGCATGGCGTCATCCGACACCTTGAGCTTGCGGCCAAACATCAGGTAGAAGCACAGCAACGAAGCTGCCATGATGATGACAACGGCCGGAGCCGTGTTCAGAATAAAATCGGCAAAGCCCAGACCTGCTTCCGAACCGATCATAATGTTCGGAGGGTCACCGATGAGGGTCGCCGTACCGCCCATGTTGCTGGCTAAGATCTGGGTCAGCAGGAAGGGCACCGGGTTGACTTTCAAAATCGAGGTAATTGCCAACGTCATCGGGCCGACCAGAAGAACGGTGGTAACGTTATCCAGGAAGGCCGACAGCACAGCCGTAATGATGGTGAATACTGCCATGATCGCCCACGGCTTACCGTGGGTCAGCTTGGCAGACTTGATCGCAATGTATTCAAACAATCCTGAGTTCTTGACGACGGCTACAAAGAGCATCATACCGACCAGCACACCGATGGTGTTGACGTCCACGTGCTCAATCGCACTGTCAACCGTCAATACGTGGGTGACCAGTAGGATGACTGCGCCCGCAAGCGATGCCGCCGCGCGATGAACCTTCTCCGAAACAATCGCGACCATGACCAAAAGGAAGATCACAATGGAAATAATTTCATTGGGGCTCATTTTCATTTCTCCTATCTGTCAAAGACTTTTTTTCTACCTCGTACATCTTAGCACTTGAATTTGAAAAAGTCAAAGTAAGAGATCACAAAAGTAACCCGTATTTTACAATAAATTTCCATCAATATCACAATATAGTTGAAGATTCATCTATTTTACACTGGATGTTCCATCGCTTGCGCTTTGGTCAATCTGCTCAAAATAATTTTCTGAAACTTGTATACAGGAACCAAAAGCCCAGCATGCGCCGGGCTTTGTGTATCAAAAAGTATCTTTTGCGAAAAAACGATCAGCCCTCTTCGGTCGCTTCTACCGCACCGTTCTCCGCGATCCGACGGTTTTTGAAGACCTCGCGGTTGTTCTCATAGATGCGGCGCAGACCATCCATAGTCAGATTGGGGTCAACGTCGTCGATCAGGCCGCAGTGCTCAGCCATCATGCGACCCATACCGCCGGTTGCAACCACGCGTGCGTCTCCCTCGAGTTCCTTCTGCATGTCCAGAATGATACCGGTCAGCGCACCCACATAGCCACGTACCGCACCCGACTGCATGGACTGCACGGTCGTGCGGCCGATGGCCTTCTCGGTGCGTGCGATATCGACGCGCGGCAGCTTGGATGCCTTCATAAACAGCGCTTCCATCGCGATCTTGATACCCGGGAAGATGGCACCGCCCAGATATGCGCCGTCCTTGTCGATGCAGTCAAAGGTAATCGCCGTGCCGATGTCCACGATGATCAGCGGCGTTCCGTACTTCTCGATAGCAGACACCGCATTGACCAGTCGATCCACACCGACTTCACGCGGGTTGGCGTAATGGTTTACGATACCCGTGGGCACATCGGTGCCGACGATCATGGGCTTGAGCGAAAAATACTTGCGAATCGCATTGGTCAGCGAGTACATCACCGGCGGCACAACCGACGCGATGATGACCGCGGTGGTGTCCTCGGGCTTATAGCCCTTAAAGTGATAATATTGCAGAATCATCATACCAATCTCGTCCGAAGTAGACGAGGCATTGGTCGAAATACGGAAGGAACCGCGCAGTTCCTCTCCCTCAAATAGGCCGAACACCATATTGGTATTGCCTACGTCAATGGCTAACAGCATGTTTTAGAACCATCCCCACTTTTTTTGCTTCTTTTTTTCCGGATCCCAAAGACCACCCTGGGTGTCATGCAGCGTAATACAGTCCACACGACCCTCGTTCAGCGTCAGCACCGCATACGAGGCAACCCCGCGGCGCGGCAGGCTGATCGAGCCAGGATTGAGCACCTCAACCGTTCCGTGCTTCGCATGGTAAACGATATGGGTATGACCAAACAGGGCCAGCTGACAATCCTGCTCGGCAGCGTGCGCCGGTACATTGCCCGGAGACGAGAAGCAGGCGCCATCGCGATGGCCATGGGTCAGATAAATTCGCACACCTTCCAAGGTAACAACCGACTGCAGCGGTACATCTGCGCCCCAGTCATTATTGCCCAGCACGGCATAGACCGGCAAATCGGGATAGCTGTGCCGCAGTTCACAGGCATCCTCGTAACAATCTCCCAAATGGATGACCGCGTCCGGGCACTCGCGCTCAGCCGCGTCGTACACGTCCAGCATTCGTCCGTGAGAATCGGAAATCACCACTATTTTCACTGCGCACCGCCTCCTGTCTGTCGGAAAAAATCCCCTTGGAATCTACGCTACACTATACACGAATTTTTTGTCTCTGTAAAGTACCCCGTGCACATTTTGCCTCACAGGCGCATAGACTGAAGCAAAGAATTTGCGCAGGGAGGCACATGACATGAACAATCTGGAACAGATCTTAAATCAGCTCAATTTACAGGCAAACGACCCGCGTTTGGCCGCTTTGACCCAGTTTTTGCAGACCGAACAGGGCAAATCGCTCGCGCAGAGCGTCAGCCCGCAGACCGCCGGACGCATCACCCAGGCGGCACAGGCGGCAGGACGCGGCGATCAGGCCGCTGCACGGCAGGCCATACAGGAAGTCCTGCGCTCACCCGAGGGCGCCGCACTCGCCAATCGCCTGCGTTCCATGCTCGGGCAGTAACCAAAAGGAGGTTTCGCAATGGCCGAAAGTGACATGCTATCCGCTCTGCTGAACGATCCGCACGCGCTCGAGCAGGCCTTATCGGCCGCGAGTGCTCTGCTGGGCGGTTCCGATCCGCCCGCCATGCCGCCGATGTCCGAACCGTCCGGGATGCCCTCCGCTTCCCCGTCGATGTCGGCCTCGGCAAACGATGCCTATGACCCGTCCGCCGATCTTATGCGCCGCGCCATGCCCGTCCTCGGACGCATCGCCCAGCGCGGTCAGACCGCGGTCACACCGCAGAAGCGTGCGCTGCTCAACGCGGTCAAACCCTTCGTCGGCGCGCCCATCCGTTCGCAGATCGACCGCGGCATGCGTCTGGTCTCGCTGGCCTACATGGCAACCGCCGTCTTAGGCTCGCCCGATGAGGACACGCGCCATGTATAATGAATATTTGCAGCAGGCCGCGCCCGATGAGTTCTCCGAACCCATGCGGGAACAAACAACACCCGCCTCCGGTCTGTCTTCCGGCGGCGGGCTCATGCAGCTGCTGACCGATCGGCTGGGCGGTGCCAAACTGGACGCCGACACCCTGGTCGCCATCGCGGTCATCTGGTTTCTGTTGTCTGACGGCAAAGCGCTGGACACCGACCTGCTCATTATCATCGGTGTCCTGCTCCTGCTCGGGATTTAGCACATACCCTTGGCACGCATGAGTGCACAGGCTGCGCTGGTCAGACGGGCGTAGTCCTCGAGCGACAGACGCTCGCCGCGTACACGCGCATCCAGTCCGCAATAGGTCACCATCTCGGTCAGCTGTTCCTTGTCAAACTTACCGCCGAATACCGTACCCATCGCGTTGACCAGCGTCTTGCGGCGCTGACCAAAGGCCGCACGCACCAAATCAAAAAACAGTTTCTCGTTTTCCACCTGTACGGCAGGCTGAGCCAGCGGCGTCAGGCGAATGACTGCCGAGTCTACCTTGGGCTGCGGAACAAAGCAGTCGCGCGGCACGTCAAAAAGGTACTCTGCGCGCGCGTGGTACTGAATGTAGATGGAAAACGCCGAGGAATCCCCGGTTCCTGCCGGTGCACAGATGCGCTCGGCCACTTCCTTCTGTACCATGACCGTGATTCCGGCAAACGCGCCGCTGTCGAGCAGCGCCGAGATGGCCGGACTGGTGATATAATACGGCAGGTTTGCGCAGGCATAGACGGTCTTTCCCGGGAACTTCTCCTCGCACAGTGCCTTGAGGTCGGTCTTGAGCACGTCGCCCTGTACCACCTCGACGTTATCACAGTCCGCGAGCGTCTCCCCGAGTACCGGGAACAGCGCGCGGTCAATTTCAATCGCCGCGACCTTCTCAGCACGCTTAGACAGCTCGACGGTCAGGCAGCCCATACCCGGGCCGACTTCCACCGCACAGCTGTTTTCATCCACACCGCACTCAGCCGCGATGCGCTCGGGTACCCACTGCTCGGTCAGGAAGTTCTGTCCGAGCGATTTGGAAAAGCGAAAGCCGTGACGGGCTAAAATCGTTTTGATGTCCTGTATATCACAAAGTCCCATGCATATCTCCTATCTTTGTTCTGATCTCATCTATTTTTCTGTTGTTCTATTATATCACAAAGGTTCCGGTTGCTTGTACTGACTTCTGTCACAAATTTCAGCGCACCGGCGCGTATGCTTTGGGCATAAGGCGGAAATACTGGATGACAGAGGTGATGGTTCTATGCGAATTGGATACGGAGCACTGGGCAGTGACCTGGGACGGTACTTCCGCAGCCTGCCCAAAAACGTGCAGGAAAACATCATGCAGTCCGGTGTCGTCTTTCACACCGAACAGGATATGCGCAGATGTGTCGAGTACCTGATGGAAAGTAAAAACTGACGAAAAACGCGGCCGTGAGGCCGCGTTTTCTCATGTACTCAGTGGGAACCGTAGGTACTGGTCGTGGTGTAGTTGACCTTACCGTTTACCGTACGGGTCAGGGTGTAGACACCGTTTTTCTCTGTGACCTTGATGGTCGGCTTTGCGATCTTGGCGTCTGCCGGTCCCAGAATGGACATAGTCAGCTTACCGCTCTTATCGTAGTATGTACCGATCATGACCGGGTAATCATAGGGGTTCTTGAACTTGAACTCGGGGCCGCCCCAAGAGACCGTCGCATCGCGTCCGCGCGGCAGATAGCTGACCGGCAGGCTGTGTGCACGACGGGCAACAATGGTCATGTTAGACTCGAGCGCTGCGTTAAACAGGGTCGACGATACCTGGCAGATACCGCCGCCAACACCAGTATCGGTCTGGCCGTTGACGTAAACACCGGCCTCCTTGTAACCGCGTGCCTTGGTACGCTGTCCGACAACCGTGTTAAACGAGAAGGTCGCACCGGGCTGAATGACGTAACCGTTGCAGGCCTTGGTCGCCAGCTGGATGTTGGTGTTTCGATTGGTATTGCTGCGGGCAAACTTGGTGGTGCAGGTGCCCAGCGTCTGGCCGTACGGGTTGACCCACGGCTTGGTCTCGGTGGGTTTCTGCGGCTGGGTCGGCTTTTCTTCCTTGGGCGGTTCGGGATCGGGCTCCACAACCGGCGGTACATAGGGGACAAACTCCTGGGTAAACTGCTGCGCCTGCTCCACGATCGCGGTCTGAGAATCGACCGGAGGTGCAGGTGCCGCATTGGTGCCGACGCTCAGTGCCAGCAGTAAAGCTGCGGTTTCCAGCATAATACTTCTCTCCTTTTATTTCTAATTCGATAATACGATATAAAATCGGTGAATCCAGAAAAAGATCGGGCGAACGGAAAATACTTCCGTTCGCCCGTTATTATAGCACGCTTTAAATCACCTTACAAGTAACAAGGGGATGACAAACAACGCCTTTAATCGCCTTCAATCAGGCCATAACCGCCGTTTGCGCGCTTATACAGCACCGCATAGCCGCCGCCCTCGTCTGCATTCTTAAAGAAGAAGAACTGGTGATCGAGCAGGTTCATCTGCAGGATCGCCTCTTCTACGCTCATTGCCTCGACATCAAAGTGCTTGCGGCGAACGACCTCAAACGGCTCTTCCATCTCAGCTGCATGTGCCGCAGCCTTTTCAAAAGCGCCCTGACGCAGTCTCTTTTCCAGACGCGTTTTATTTTTGCGGATCTGACGCTCGATGCGATTGATCGCGCCGTCCACCGACGCAAACATGTCGGTCGTGGTCTCCTCAGCACGGACGACCAGAGCGCCCTGTTTTACGGTCAGCTCAACGGTCTGGCGACCCTTCAGCTCGGAAAAAGTCAATACCGAAGAAGAATCCGTGCTGAAATAGCGATCGAGCTTCTCGACCTTTTTCATCGCATAATTGCGCAGATCATCGGAAATTTTCGTTTTCCTTTCGACGATGGTGAACTTCATAACATCATCTCCTATCAGGGCTGTGATGCCCCAAATTCTTGTGCAATCTCAAGGGGAATTGCTTGTACATATTATACTGCGCCCCCTATCGAATTACAAGAGTTTTTAGGAAGTTTATATAAAATTCATATTTCCGTCATCAGAAGGACACCGTTGTTTCAGATACGTCCTGCCGCGTGTCGGGTGATGTGGCAGCCGATGGAAATGGCGCACGGCAGGCTTGCGATGTGGGTCGGATAGGGCTCGATGGCGCAGGCCAGCGCGGTGACCGTTCCGCCCAATCCCTGCGGGCCGACACCCGACTTGTTAACGCGCTCCAGAATGTCGCGCTCCATCTCTGCGTAAAATTCGTCCGCGCTGTGCACGTCGACCGGGCGCAGCAGTGCCTTTTTTGCCAGCTCGCTGGCCTTGTCTGCCGTACCGCCCAGGCCAACGCCAATGATGACCGGTGGGCAGGGATTGGAACCGGCTGCGATGACGGTATCCGCGATGTAAGCGACGATCTGGTCACGGGTTGCAGCCGGCGTGAACATCTTGAGTGCGCTCATGTTCTCGCTTCCGCCGCCCTTGGGTGCGACAATGATCTCGATTTCCTCGCCCGGTACCAGACGGGTATGCAGCACAGCCGGGGTGTTGTCGTTGGTATTGACGCGGCGCAGCGGGTCGGACACGATGGACTTGCGCAGGTAGCCGTCGGTGTAGCCCTGGCGCACGCCTTCGTTGACTGCGTCCTCAAATGCACCGCCCACGAGGTGCACGTCCTGACCGACCGAGGCGAAGATCACCGCGGTTCCGGTGTCCTGACAGATCGGGACTTCCTGATCGCAGGCCAGACGGCAGTTTCGGATCATCTCGTCAAAGATGGTCTTGCCGAGCGGCGACTGCTCGGCCTCCTTGCCGCGGACAAACGACTGCTGGATATCCTCCGGCAGATGGTAATTGGCCTCCATGCACAGGCGGCGTACCAGCGCCGTCACCTCAGAAACATGCACTTCTCTCATTTCGATATTCCTCCCTGTGAAAATAGTTACCGCTCAGCCTCAAAGACAATGTTGCCGCCGCATACGGTCAGCACCGTGTGTGAGCGGAATGCAAACGGGTGATCGGAAAAGAGCGCCAGATCGGCGTCCAATCCCACTTTGAGCGCACCAATGCGATCGGACAGACCGAGAATCTCAGCCGGATAGCAGGTGATGGCGCGCAGCGCTTCGGTCTCATCCATGCCCTGCTCGGCTGCCACTGCCGCGCAGCGGCGCAGGTACTTGACCGGAGTTTCGGGGTGGTCGGTCGTGATGGCGACCTTGACCCCGGCTGCCGACAGCAGACCGGGCGAACGCTCGGTCAGGTCACGCAGTTCGGGCTTAGAACGGTCGGTCAGGAACGGGCCGCTCAGCACGGGTACACCCAGTTCGGCCAGATCTTCGGCAATCTTGTGACCCTCGGTACCGTGCACGATGACCGGACGGATGCCAAACTCTTTGCAGATGCGCAGACCGGTGAAAATGTCGTCGGCGCGGTGCGCATGGATGTGCGCCGGAATCTCACCGTGCAGCAGCGGCAGCAGTGCGTCGTACTTGATTTCGTAATCGGGTGCGTCCTCGTCGGGGTCTTCCTGCGCACGGCGGCAGCGCTCGTCGTATTCCTGCGCTTTTTTGAGTGTCTCGCGCAGGATGGCTGCGGTCGCCATGCGCGTGACCGGGGTCTCGTCCTTATCGTGATAGACCGCCTTGGGATTCTCGCCCAGTGCGCACTTGATCGCCGCGGGCTGCTGGACGATCATGCGATCGATCCAGTGACCGCTGGTCTTGATGACCGCGATCTGACCGCCCATGGGATTTGCCGATCCAGGACTGACCGCACAGCAGGTCACACCAGCCGCTCTGGCCTCCTCAAACGAGCGCTCCATCGGGTTGATGCCGTCGATGACACGCATCTGCGGGGTTGCCGGGTCGGTGTCCTCGTTGCCGTCCGCACCCTCAAAGCCCAGACCGTCCTCGTACAGACCGAGGTGGGTGTGGGCATCAATCAGACCGGGCATGAGATAGCCGCCTGCCGCGTCCACGCAGACATCAAAGCCGTCCTGCGCCGGGCAGTCGGACATCTCGCCGAGAGACGCGATCTTGCCGTCCTCTGCGGCAAGAAAACCGCAGGCGATTGCAGCGTCGGTCATGGGCATCAGGTGTGCGTTATAAATTAAAACTTTTTTCATGCAAAACCTTTCATAAATCGACTTTTTTCATTGTTGACAAGACTTTTTGACGGTGTTATCATAATATCGGTGATCGGAAAGATCACCGTGCACCGTTCATATCTTTATCCCCACAATCCTAAACATGTGCGTCCTCTGTCGGAGGGCGCAATTTTTTTGCCATTTTGGGGATCAATTAAAAAATGCCAGGGCACGGCAGCCCTGGCACACAAAAAACAGGGGGTTCGCGGTCATTTACGTCGGCGCGAACCGCTCTTGCGGTCGGTATTATGACGAATATCCGCCATGCGGCTCTCGCTGTCAGCCATGAACATCTTGAGCTTATCCTCAAAAGTCAGGCTTGCCGGGTCACGCGGCTGCTTGCCCTGCTGGGGGCGGCCGCCCTGGAACTGACCCTGACGCGGACGGGGCGCACGGCGCTCAAAACCGCCGGAGCGCGGTGCAGACTGCTGCTCACGCTGCGCCGGATTTTCCTGCGCACGCTTGATGGACAGGTTAATACGACCCGCATCGTCAATACCAATCACCTTGACGCGAACGGTATCGCCTTCCTTGATGAATTCCTTAATGTCGCTGACAAAAGAATTCGCCACCTCCGAAATGTGTACCATTCCGGACTTTCCTTCCGGCAGGGAAACAAATGCACCGAAGCCGGTAATGCCGGTGACTTTTCCTTCCAGAACTGCTCCTACGACCAAACCCATACCCTCTTGTCTTGTCCTCCGTGTTAAAAATTACGCAATATCCTGCGTTTGGATTACACCATTATTTGCTGGAAGAATCGGCAAACACGCGTTCCGAAGGCATGATGTAGCCCTGTTCGCGAGCCATCGCCGCGATCTGCTCATCGGTCAGACCTTCTTCCACCTGTTTGCGCAAAGCATCGTTTTCTTCCTGCTGCTGCGCAATGCGCGTTTCCATCTGTGCGACCTCATCCTGTTTTGCCCGGATGCGGCCCTGCATCTGTACGATGGAGATGACGCCATAGAATGCCAGACAGACCAGTGCGATGCGCCAAATGACGCGGTTGCGCTTTTTTGCCTGCTCTTCCGAAGGCGGTTTCCGTCTGCTCTTTTTTTGCTGCACGGTACTCCCCTCCTCGGACTCGATACACACAAACAACGATATACGTTGTAATTATAGCTTCTTTTTGTCAGAAATGGAAGTCTTTTTTGCGATTTTTTCTAAGTTTTTTTGTACCAATCGTCCGAGTGAGCAGACAGGACGGATGAAAATCCGTATGAGACGGACGATGCCGCGGGCAAGACGGCGCAGGAGGGTGCATACCATGCGGGTGACTGTACGCACGATGCCTCCGAGCAGAACATGTGCGCCGACGGCGCCAGCTAACATACCAATCAGGACAAAGCCGCGCACCTGTCCCCCGCTCAGTGTGACGGTGAACACGAAATATGCACCCAGCGTAATCAGCCAGAATAGTGCGTCGCGCAAGGCGGTTTGCCAGATCGGGCAGGTTTCCGCCGTGTGCAGCAGGTCATACACCAGTCCCAGAACTGCGCCCAGCAGTACCGCCTGAAAGAAACACAAAGTGAGGCTGCTGAGCGGCTGATAGAGCGCGATCATCCGAACAGGCGGCTCAGCAGTCCGCCGCGAGCTGCGGGTGTATCGTCATAGTCAAGTGACTGGATTTCTCCGGTCAGGGTCAATTCTCCGCGGTCGAGCGACAGCTTTTCCACATGCAGGTGCTCACCGCGCACGGTCAGGGTGCCCTGACTGGTTTCCATCGCGATTTCGGCCTCGTCAAAGGCTGACACGTCGGTCACCCCGGTCACCGACAGTGCCTGCCGTCCGGTCAGGGTCAAGCCGTGGGATAAATTGCGTTCTTCGTTCGGCATTCCGGCATTCCTCCTTTTGTTTTCACTCTATGCGGGTGGGGCTTGGGGTATGTCACAAAACAAAAAGCCATACCGGTAAGCGGTATGGCTTTGGGGGTGTAAGTTTTGGTGGATTCCCGGGGCGGACACCGGGAATCCATGGGGAATTTCGCATCCTGCGGGATGCGACGCAGGGCTCTGCCCTACGAACCCGCAGCCTTTGAAAAGGCTGGCGAAACTTTCAATATTGGGTGCGGTGGTGGATTAAAGAATCTCGCGGTACAGGGCTGCCGCGTCGTCCTTACGGACGTGTTCGGCAACATCGA
Organism: Butyricicoccus pullicaecorum; assembly: GCF_002160355.1. Lineage (NCBI taxonomy): Bacteria > Bacillati > Bacillota > Clostridia > Eubacteriales > Butyricicoccaceae > Butyricicoccus > Butyricicoccus pullicaecorum. Next base: position 269,367 of record NZ_NFKK01000001.1, on the reverse strand, counting down.
GCACCTCAACCTTCATGGTACGCTGACCGAAGGCGATCTCGATGACGTCCCCGACCTTGACCTGATACGAGGCCTTGGCCTGACGGCCATTGACTACGATGCGCTCACCGTCACAGGCATCATTTGCCACGGTGCGGCGCTTAATCAGGCGAGAAACCTTTAAAAATTTGTCTAAACGCATTGGTCTACTCTCTCCTTGAGTGTCTTTGCAGGTTTAAACACCGGCACTCTGGCCTCTGCGACCTCGATCGGTGCGCCGGTGTGGATATTGCGGCAGGTGCGCGGCGGACGGATGCGTGTCTCAAAGGCACCGAAGCCGGGCAGATTCAGCTTGTCCCCGGTTTCGAGCACCGAAGCGATGGTTTCAAACACCGCATCGGCTGCCTTTTCCGCGTCTTTCTTGGTCATTCCGCTGCGCTGTGCGACCTGCGCGATAAATTCTGCTTTGTTCATTCGTGCTCCTTCTGCTTGGCAGCGTTCCAGAGCGCGTCCATTTCGGCAAGGCTCATCTCGGACAGGCTGCGGCCTGCATCCTTGGCTGCCTGCTCGACCTGCGCAAACCGACGGATAAACTTATCGGTCGTGCGGTTGATGGCATCCTCGGGATCGGTCTTGAGGAAGCGTGCGACGTTGACCACCGCGAACAGCAGGTCACCCAGCTCCTCGGACGGGTCGCCGTCTCCATCGATGGCACGTGCGACCTCTGCGGTCTCCTCGCGCACCTTGTCCAGTGCACCCGAAACCTCGTCCCAGTCAAATCCGACCTTTGCCGCCTTGTGCTGTACCTTCTCGGCGCGAATCAGGCCGGGCAGGCTGCGTGCGACGCTCTCCAGCGTCTCGGTGGTGGATTTCTGGTGTTTCTCCTTCTGCTTGAGAGCATCCCAGTTGGTCAGAACTTCGTCCGAGTTCTTAACCTCGACCGAGCCGAACACATGCGGATGACGATAGATCATCTTTTTGCAAATGCCGTCGGCCACATCGTCCATGGTGAACCGTCCAGCCTCGGCCTCGATCTGCGCATGGAACACAACTTGCAGCAGCACGTCGCCCAGTTCCTCCTGAAGCAGTACCGGGTCATCGTTGTCGATGGCTTCGACTGCCTCGTAGGTCTCCTCGATGAAGCTGCGCCGAATGGACTTGTGATCCTGCTCACGATCCCAGACACAGCCCTCCGGGCAGCGCAGAATGCGCATGATCTCCAGCAGATCTTCATACGTATATTTTTCTTTGAATGTAAAATCTACCATGATTGTTTTCCTTCTTTTCCGGGCAAAGACCGGTAATTTTTACTTCAGGCGCAGCAGCTTCACCAGCTTGTCGCCCTTGGGCATCATCATGATGTCATCTCTCTCGAGCGCATGCAGCGCCAGCAGCAGCACGACGTAAATCGCAGCCGCCACGCAGATGGCCAGAACAACGCCGACCGCGTTGCCGAGCACGCTGGACACCAGACGATAAGTAATGTATGCGCCTGCACCCATGCCCAGGCATGCCGCCATCGGACGCACGAACAGCTTGCCGATACCGGGCAGGCGGACATACTTGCGCAGAATGACCAGGTTTACGATGGTGATAAAGGTGTAGCATACGACCGTACCGAACGGTGCACCGTAGATGTTGATCTGCGGCATACCAACCAGCGTATAGTTGACTACGACCTTGATCACACCGCCGAGCAGCATGGAGATGACCGGCACACGGACACGGCCTGCGGCCTGCAAGACTGCGTTGGTCAGGCTGACCAGTGCGACAAAGGGAATCGCGAAGCACAGCACACGCAGACAAGCCGCACCAACCTCCGGTTCACCCTTGAACAGCATCCGGATGATCGGTTCAGACAGGACAAAGTAGCCCGTAGCGGCAGGCAGCGCGATCAGCATAGAAATACGCATCGCAGAGCCCAGATTCTTCGAGGTCAGTTCCTTATCATGCTTTGCCATCGCGCTGGCGATTGCCGGAACGATGGAGATCGCAAGCGCCGCAATCAGCGTCTGCGGCAGATTGTACATGGTAAAGGCCTTGGTATTGTACATACCAAACAGCTCATTGGACTCGGACAAGCTGTATCCGATCGATTGCAGACGGGATACGACCATAGTGGTATCGACCAGCGTGGTCAGGCTGGTGACCGAGTTTGTCAGCGTGATCGGGATGACCAGCCACAGCAGGCCATGCACCAGCTGACCGGTCGAGCGGCATTCCCGGCTGGTCGAACGCGCATGACGCGCCGGGTCACGCATGTAATAGACCCAGATACCGACCGCAGCCACGGCCTCACCGATGGTGATACCCAGAATGGCCAGTGCCGTGCACACCTCGACCGGCAGATTGCGGAACATGCCGACGGCGGCAAAGCCCAGACCCAGGAACAGCTTGCCCAGCGCCTCGACCAGCTGGCTCATCGCAGTGGGCAGCATGTTGGACTTGCCCTGATAGTAGCCGCGCACGACCGAGATGCAGGCGACAAAGAATACCGACGGTGCGACCGCCTTCATAGACAGAACGGCAGCCGGGTTTTTGATGAGGTCACCCAGCCACGACGCACCGAAGAACAGGAACGCCGAACACAGCGCACCCAGCGTGATAAAGACCAGTCCGGCGATACGAACGACCGAACGAATCTCGCGATTGCGTCCGAGGGTATAGGACTCGGAAATCATCTTGGACAGCGCGACCGGTACGCCGGCTGTCGAGATAACGAACATCGCGGTGTAGAACTGATAGGCGACGTTGAAAACGCCCATGCCCTCGTCCAACAGCAGATGCTGTAAGGGGATCTTAAACAGCGCACCGATCACCTTGACCAGCATGTTGGCCACGATCAGGATAATGGCACCCTGTAAAAATGTTTGCTTTTTATTGTTTTGCTGCGGCAATGTTGCACGCCCTTTCTGTTACGATTTTCTGGTTTCCGGGCTTACAGCGGACTGCCGCAGCCTGCGCAGTAAGCATCGTCCCGGCTGCACTGACGGCCGCAGCGCGCGCAGGTACATACGGTCTTGAGCGCACCGAGCTCGTCGCGCAGCTCACCGATCTCAGTCTGAAGCACATCGAGCTGTGCCAGCTTGCGCTCGATCACGTCCTCGTCGGTCTCTGCACCCTGATGGATATCATAGATGACCTTGCCGATCTCCTTGTACAGCACTTCACACTCGGTCGTGCGGTCAAAGATCTGCAAATTCAGGCGGGTTGCCTGTGCCATCTCTCCCGCTTTCTTGCCTGCACGATCGGCAGCCTTAACTGCACCCGTGCGTGTCTGTTCGGCGACAACCTTGATTTTTTCAAGCAGCATCGAAACGTTATGATCCATTTTTGACTTCTCCTTTCGCAGGGCCCTTTCGGCCCGTCTCAGGCCATGGCACCCCATCGGGATACCCGTTTGATTTATCCGATAAACTCGTGCAGCACCGATGCCTCCGGGATGTACGGCAGGTAATCGATCGGTTCAAACAGCGTTGCCGCGCGGTATGCTTCGCGCAGGTCGGCCTTTTCCAATGCATCGAGATGTTCGGTCAAGGTCTCCCGCAGTGCAGGATACAGGATATTGCTCTCATAGGGCAGATAAGTGTCGATGGTGAACTCGGCATGATGGCGGTAAGGTGCGATATACAGCCGCTCGCCGCGACGGATGGACAGCCACTGTCTGATGGTCTCGACCACCGATGCACTGCGGAAATGTGCGTCGCGCAGCGCACGGCGTGCAAAGCGCAGCACCTCGGGCGTAAACCGTCCGCCCTGTCCGTCCTGCACCTGTGCTTCAATCGACAGGTACACGCAGCTCGACTGCTCTTCCAGACCGCCCGTAATAACATCATTGAGCGAATGAATGCCCTCAATGATGACGATTTCGTCCTTGGAAAGGCGCATGGGCGTTACGTTCAATGTCTGCCGTCCGGTTACAAAGTCAAATGCCGGGACGAGGATTTCCTCACCCTTGGCCAGTCGGTGCAGATGATCGCTCAGAAGCTGCAAATCCATGCACAGCGGCGATTCCAGGTCAACCACGTCGTTTTCCTCGTCGTAGGGCATGGAATAGCTGTCACGGCTGAGGTAATAATCGTCCATGGAAATGCGCTGGCTGCGAATGCCCCGGCGCTCAATCGCACGGCACAGACGGTCAGCGGTCGTAGTCTTGCCAGCCGACGACGGGCCGTTGAGCAGCAAAATGGGACGATCGGCCAGCCGTTCCCCGAGCAGCTCGGCGGTGTCGTCGATCTGCTTTAAGTACGCGGCTTCGCTCTCCTCGATGAATCCCTTGGGGTCGTTCTTTGCGCGGGCATTCAGCGTCGCGAGGTCGTAGGTTTTCAGCATGTGTTAGTCCTCACTTTCGCGGAGTAACCGGCGTTTTCCGGCTTGGATGCGCTCACCGGCTTCCAGATATTCCCGCGGATACTTGGGCGGTGTAAATCGTGTGATGCGTCCGGTGTCCCGGTCTACGCGCTTGGATACCCCGCCTGCGCCGCAGGACAGGATGGTCTGGATTTCTTCCATCATCGCAATGTTGTAAAAGCTCTCGGTGTCCGGCTTGCACCAGCCCACGTTCTCAAATCCACCAGCCGAAAACTTTTGGCGGTAGAGGTAGTACGGGCCGTATCCTGCACGCGGCAGGTGCTCCATGGCAAAGTCCAGCATCTGGCGCACTGCGTCATGCTGTGCGGCATTGCCTGCCCGGTCGGACAGGTCTGCGCCGCGCTTGATTGCCAAAGTATGCACAGTGATGTTCTCCGGGTCGAGCGCGATCAGTTTGGTGATGGTCTCAGCAAAGCTCTCGGGTGTGTCGCCGTCCAGTCCGGCAATCGTATCCATATTGATGACCCGGAAACCAGCACTTCTCGCCTGCTCATAGGCGCGCACCACATCGTCCGCCGAGTGTCTGCGGCCAATGCGTGCAAGCACTTCGTCGTTCATGGTCTGGGGATTGATGGACACGCGATCTGCACCGCCTGCACGGATGGCGTGCAGCTTTTCCGGGGTGATGGTATCCGGACGTCCTGCTTCCACAGTATATTCACGCAGCGCGGAAAAATCCATTGCTTTTGCTGTCACGTCCATCAGACGCGCCAGCTGGTCGGCCGACAGCGTGGTGGGCGTGCCGCCGCCAATATAAATCGAGGTGACCTTCTTGCCCATCTCACGCAGCAGCGCACCGGTGCCCTGTACGTCGGCGCACAGCGCATCGACATAGGGTTCGATCAGTCCGGCAGACTTTTCGATCGAGCTGGACACGAACGAGCAATAGGCACAGCGCGACGGACAGAACGGAATGCCCAGATAGAGCGAGACCTCGTCCTCTCCCAGTCCGTCCAGCGCCTGTTCGGCATACGCGGCACAGCGTACCGCCAGTGCAGTACGCGCAGGCGAGACAAAATAGCGGTCACGGAACTGCTCTGCGACCTGTCCGCGGGTCATGCCGCGGTGCAGCAGCGAGCGCACCAGCTTAGCCGGTCGTACACCGGTCAATGCGCCCCAGTCGGGCGGTGTCTGCAAGCCGGGTGCGACCGTGTCGTAAATGCCCAGCTTGACGATCTCGGACAGCGCACGCTTACGCGCCATCTCGTCCAAGCCAGTGCTCTCAGCCGTGCGCGTGCTCGTGCGCGTCACGCCTGCCAGCCGGGTCTCTGTCTGCACGGTCATCACGCCGTCCCGCTCGGTCAGCGCCGAGCAGCAGAAATCGTCCGTGCCGTCATCCTCCTGACGGCGTAACAGCGCCGCCGGGAGCAGCTGAAAAAGCATCTCCTCAGCGGCGTGTATGAGGTCATGTCCGATCAGCGTGTAATTCATTTGCCGACCGCCTGACGCATATACGGGTTCATGCGGCGTTCTTCTTCCAGCGTGGAAGCGCCCTCGTGTCCGGGCAGCACATGCATGTCACCGGGCAGGTCATGCAGACGCTTGAGCGACTTGAGCATGAGCGAAAAGTCACCGCCCTCAAGGTCACAGCGTCCGCACTCGTGGCGGAACAGGGTGTCGCCGGTAAACAGCACGTCACCGACGCGCAGGCAGCTGGAACCTGGGGTATGACCGGGCGTGTGCAGCCAGGTGACGGTCAGGCCGCCCACCTGAATCTGGGTGCCCTCCTTGGCTAAGATGTCCGGTTTGATTCCCTCGTATGCAGTGCTGGGCAGGCCAAAGCGGCGCAGCGAGGCGGACAGCGCCTCCGGGGTGAGCATCCACAGGTCATCCTCATGGATGGCAAGCTTAGCGCCGGTCTCACGCAGAACGTCCTTAACGCCCAGAATATGGTCAAAATGACCGTGGGTGAGCAGCACCCAGGTGATCTTGACCCCATGTTCCTTGGCAGCGTTCACGATGGCCGGGCCGTTATCGCCCGGATCGACGACCGCACCCTCCATGGTGTTTTCATCGTAAAAAATATAGCAATTTGTGCCGACCATGCCGACACACAGTTGTAAAATCTTCATGTTTTCCTCCAGCTCGCGGGGTGTTCGATCAGCCGCGCATTTCAGCGGTATCCATCCAGATAGTGACCGGGCCGTCATTGATCAGGCTGACCTTCATATCTGCGCCGAACTCGCCGGTCTCGACCGGCAGCCCGCTCGCGCGGCAGCGCTCCAGAAAGCGCTCATAGAGCGGAATCGCGGTCTCCGGACGGGCTGCACGCATAAAGTTCGGGCGCTTGCCCTTGCGGCAGTCGCCGTACAGGGTAAACTGGGATACGACCAACAGTCCGCCGCCGACATTGGCACAGGAAAGGTTCATTTTATCGTTTTCATCGGTAAAGATACGCAGTCCGACACACTTGTCAGCCAGATAATCGGCCTCGGCCTCGGTGTCGCCCTCGCACACGCCCAGCAAAATCAGCAGGCCGTGCGAAATACTGCCGTGCACTGCGCCGTCAATCGTGACCGACGCGTCTTTTGCACGCTGAATGAGTGCTCGCATGGTATTTGGTTTCCTCCTCAGCGTCCGGTATCGCTCGCAATACGTGCGACATCAACGACGCCCTTTGTGTTCTTGATACGGGTCATAATGTGCTTGAGCTGACGCACGCCGCTGACGTCGATGACCGCATTGATCACGCCGTAGCCATCTTCCAGATCGCGTGCGTTGAGGTCACGTACATTGACCTTGGCCTGTGCCAGCAGCACGGCAATGTCAGCCAGCACGCCGGTGCGGCTGCGGGTAGAAATTTGCAGCGCGGTCGAGAACTTGTTGTTGCGCTCGAGCAAATCCTCATCCCACCAACAGTTGACCCAGCGGCTGCGGTCCTTGTCTTCCTCGTTGATGCGCACGTTGACGCAGTCACGGCGGTGAATGGACACGCCGTAGCCGCGCGTGATAAAGCCGATGATGTCATCGCCCGGAATCGGGGTACAGCAGCGAGCAAACTTAATCAGGCAGTTGTCAATGCCCTCAACGATAACGCCCGAATCGCTGTGCTTATTCTTCTTCTGCGGCTGCTGTTGGGTCTGGTTTGCCATCTGCTCGGCCTTCTCCAGACGTTCGGCGGCGCGGCGTACCCGTCCGACCTCATCCTTGACCTTATTGAGCACCTTGGTCAGCGTGATACCGCCGTAGCCCAGCGCTGCATACATCTCGTCGATGGTCTGATAGCTGAACTTATTCAGGGTATTCTGAATGACTTCCTCATTCTCATAAAAACCGTTATACAGCAGGTTTGCGCGCAGTTCGCGGTCCAGGTCTTCCTTGCCCTTGATGATATTTTCCTCACGGCATTCCTTTTTGAACCACTGTTTAATCTTGTTACGTGCCTCGGTCGTGCGGACGATCTTGAGCCAGTCACGGCTGGGGCCGTGCGCTTCCTTGCTGGTCAGAATCTCGACGATATCGCCATTTTTAAGCTGGCTGTCGATAGGTGCAATGCGTCCGTTGACCTTGGCACCGGTCATACGATTGCCGACTGCCGAGTGGATGGCGTACGCCAGATCGATCGGGGTTGCACCGGCAGGCATGTTGACGACGTCACCCTTGGGCGTAAAGACGAATACCTCGTCAGCGAACAAATCGACCTTGATGGCCTTGATGAAGTCCTCTGCCTCGGTGTCCTGCTGGGCTTCGAGCAGCTGGCGAATCCACGAGAACGCCTGCTCGTTGCCTACCTTATCCAATCCCTGCTTGTACTTCCAGTGCGCCGCGACACCGTACTCTGCCATCTTGTGCATTTCCTCGGTGCGAATCTGGATTTCAAACGGGATACCATCGCGGCCAATAACCGTGGTGTGCAGCGACTGGTAGCCGTTGGGCTTGGGTGTGGAAATATAGTCCTTAAATCGTCCCGGAATGGGCTTATACAGGTCATGCACATAGCCCAGGACGTTATAGCAGTCGGCCACGGTATCTACGATGACGCGCACGGCGCAGATGTCGTAGATTTCGTTCATGGTCTTGTGCTGGGAGTACATCTTGCGATAAATCGAGTAGATATGCTTAACGCGCGCCGAGATATCATGACGGATACCAGCCTCGTTGAGCTTGAGCGAGATGCTCTCCTTGATGTGATCGAGGAAATCCTCGTATCGCTCGGACTGCTGTTCCAGTCCGTCCACAATTTCCTGATAGCCAATCGGGTCAAGGATACGCAGACACAGGTCTTCCAGCTCCCACTTGATGCGGCTCATGCCCAGTCGGTGCGCGATGGGCGCGTAGATCTCCATGGTTTCGAGTGCCTTGTCGCGCTGCTTGCGCTCGGGCAGATACTGGAAAGTGCGTGCATTGTGCAGGCGGTCGGCCAGCTTGATGAGGATGACGCGGATGTCCTTGGCCATCGCCATGAACATTTTGCGCAGATCTTCAAACTGCTCCTGCTCCTTGGAATAGCGCAGCATACCCAGTCGGGTAACGCCGTCTACCAACTCGGCAACCGAAGTGCCGAACTTATTCTCAATTTCACGATAGCCGAACTCGGTGTCCTCGATGCAGTCGTGCAGCAGGCCGGCACAGATCGAGTCGGTATCCAGTCCCATCTCCACGATGATCTCAGCCACCGCGACCGGATGGATGATGTAGGGTTCGCCGTTGCGGCGCTTCTGACCTTCATGCGCCTGTGCCGCGCACTCGTAGGCGGCACGGATCTTCTTGACATTGGCCGAGGGGTTCTGCTTTTCCACCCGCTCGATCAGAAAATCAATCCTGTTTTTCATCGGAGCGCTCATAACTTTGACACTTCCTTTATTCTCAAATCACACTGCCCTGCATCGTATTGCAGTCCTTGCTCATGGATTGCAGGGTCTTGAGGACAACCGACTTGGAAATATCGGCCTTGCCCTCGATATGTTTTAGCACAATATTCAGCTGTCCTTCCCGGAAGTGATAGCTGAGCAGACGGCTCTCGCTGAACACGTCCAGGCAGACCAGCAGCTTGCCGATGTTGATCTCGCGGCGGCTCTCCCACGATACCCGGCGCGACAGTGCACCGTCGGGCACCGACAGCCAGCCATCTTCGCTGCGGCTCAAAATATGTCTCCAGACCGCGACCAGATCACGACGCTCAGGCAGCAGCACGCGGGCTTCGCGTGCGGTCAGCGCACCGTCAGACATGAACCGATTGTACAGGTTCAAAATCTTCTGGTCGGCCATGACCTCGCAGGTGCTCAGCTGAATATCACGGATGACCAGCTGCACGCTGCACCGTCCGCGGTACTCATTGATCTCCAGACAGAATGCCGCGTCTACATAGTTGCCCTGTGCAAATCCGCATCCGCCCTGTCCGGTACCGAACAGCATGGCCGTGTAGGTCTGGCCATCCTTGGACAGCGTCAGCCGCACATGGCGGTCGGACGAAATGGGCGTAATCTCCTCGACCAGCAGATCGCACATGGAAAAGACCGGCTGCGGGTTGCCCATGCCAAACGGCTCGAGTACATCCAGCCCACGGGTGGCCTCGGTCGAGATAAACTCGGGTGCAATCGGGCAGTCAATGTGCAAAATGGGCATGAGCTCCTGCGGGTTGACATGCTCCCGCGCCCAAGCCTCCATATTTTCATGGAACTGCTGAATATTTTCCTCGCGGATGGTCAGTCCGGCGGCCAGTTCGTGTCCGCCGAAGCGTTCAAGCAGCGGTGCGCTGTCGCACAGCGCTTCATACAGGTTAAAGCCCTTGACCGACCGTCCCGAACCCTTGCCGATGCCGTCTTCCAGTGCAATCAGCACGGTCGGGCAGGCGTAGCGGTCGCAGATGCGCGACGAGACAATACCAATCACGCCGTGGTGCCAGTCCTCTCCGGCCAGCACGATGACCTGATCTTCCAGCGGGTCATACTCCCGGCGCAGCTTCTGCAAGGCCTGTTCCAAAATCTGGTTCTCGGTCGCCTGCCGCTGCTTGTTCTGTTCGCACAGCGCCATGGCCAAGGTCTGTGCACGGCGCGGATCGTCGGTCAGAAACAGTTCTGCGGCCATGTCCGCATGACCCAGACGGCCTGCGGCATTGATGCGCGGCGCTAAAATAAAGCTAATGGTCGAAGCGGTCAGGCGCTTTCCCTGCTGTCCGGACTCGTGCAGCAGCATGGACAGACCGACGTTTTGCGTCTCTGCCATGCGGCGCAGACCTGCTGCGACAATAATACGATTTTCCCCGACCAGAAGCATGACATCAGCCACCGTGCCCAGTGCGACCAGGTCGGCGTACTGTTCGAGTACGGCGCGCTGCTGGCCGTCTCCCGCCAGTGCGCACGCCAGCTTGAACGCCACACCGACGCCTGCCAGCTCGGCAAACGGGTAGGTGCTGTCGGCACGCTTGGGATTGACAACCGCGTTGGCATCGGGCAGTTCTTCCCGACATTCGTGGTGATCGGTCACGACCACTTCCATGCCGAGTTCGCGTGCACGAGCAATCTCCTCGAACGCCGAAACGCCCGAATCCACCGTGACAATCAGCCCGATACCGTCCTGCGCCAGTCGATCCATCGCGCCCATGCTCAGGCCGTAGCCCTCGCTCAGGCGGTCGGGAATGTAATGGCGCACATCAGCACCCAGACTGCGCAGCACACGCGTCATCACACAGGTGGAAGTCACGCCGTCCACGTCGTAGTCGCCGAATACTGCGATCTTCTTTCCCTGTTCGATCGCTCGGCGAATGGTGTCCCGCGCTTTGGTCATATCAGGCAGCAGCATTGGATCATGCAGCTTTGCGGGATCGGTTTCCAGAAAGGCGCGGGCAGCCTCAGGGGTGTCAATCCCGCGCGCGCATAAAGCGGCGGCAGCAAGCGGCGTAAAACCACAGCTGCGTGCCAGTGACCGCACGGTTTCCAGGTTGGGTTTGGCGGTCACCCATCGTTTCATTTTCATGGTTATCCCTCGAAGTATTCTTATTCAGACTTATCATAGCAGAAAACACATGAAATCTCAACATATTTTGCCGTCCTTTCTTGCCCTGTATCCATGAAACGCAGAAAAGGCGTCTTAAAGTTTGTCTTTATATGCTGTAAGCACGAACACGCAGTCCGCATGCGTTCCCGTAAACTGCACACATTTTTTGGAGTTTTGAGCCCCCAAAGAAAAAGACCGCTTCAAAAAGCGGTCTTTGACATAGAACTGATATTTTATTCGGCTTCGCGGCGTTTGCGGTCGCGTTCGAGCATCTTTTTGAGGTATTTTCCGGTGTAAGACTTTTCGCACGCGGCAACGCCCTCCGGTGTTCCGGCAACAACCACCTCACCGCCGCCGTCACCGCCCTCGGGACCGAGGTCGATGATATAGTCGGCGGTCTTGATGACATCCAGATTGTGCTCGATGACTACGACCGTGTTTCCGGTATCGACCAGCTTTTGCAGCACGTCTACCAGACGGTGCACATCGGCAATGTGCAGGCCGGTGGTCGGCTCGTCCAGAATGTAGATGGTCTTGCCGGTCGCACGCTTGGACAGCTCGGTCGCCAGCTTGGCACGCTGTGCCTCACCGCCCGACAGCGTGGTCGACGACTGGCCGAGCTTGATGTAGCCCAGACCAACGTCCTGCATGGTTTGCAGCCGCCGTGCGATCTTGGGCACATTCTCGAAAAAGATCAGCGCCTCGTCTACGGTCATATCCAGCACTTCATAGATGTTTTTGCCCTTGTAGCGCACTTCAAGGGTCTCCTTGTTGTATCGCTTGCCCTTGCACACGTCACAAGGCACATAGATATCGGGTAAAAAGTGCATCTCGATCTTGAGCAGACCGTCACCTGTGCACGCCTCGCATCGGCCGCCCTTGACGTTAAACGAGAATCGTCCGGGGCCGTAGCCGCGCATCTTGGCATCCTGTGTCGAGGCAAACAGGTCACGAATATCGTTGAACACGCCGGTATAAGTTGCCGGGTTGGAACGCGGCGTACGTCCGATGGGCGACTGGTCGATATCGATGACCTTGTCCAGATTTTCCATGCCCTCGATGGAGTCGAACGCACCCGGTCGGGTTTTTGCACCGTTCAAATCAGCAGCCAGCTTCTTGTACAGAATCTCGTTGATGAACGACGACTTGCCCGAACCGGACACACCGGTCACACAGGTCAGCGTGCCGAGCGGGATGGAAAAATCGGTGTGCTTTAAGTTGTTGACCGCCGCACCGCGCACGGTCAGCCACTTGCCGCTTCCCTTTCTGCGCACCTCGGGCACCGGAATGAACCGTCTGCCCGACAGATATGCGCCGGTGATGGACTTTTCATCCTGAAGCATCTCGTCGACCGTACCCTGGAACACGACCTCACCGCCGTGCACGCCTGCACCCGGGCCGATATCCACGATATGGTCGGCAGCGTACATGGTGTCCTCATCGTGCTCGACCACGATCAGCGTGTTGCCCAGATCGCGCAGACGTTTGAGCGTATCGAGCAGTTTGTCATTGTCACGCTGGTGCAGACCGATGGACGGCTCGTCCAGAATATACAGCACGCCCATGAGCGACGAACCGATCTGGGTCGCCAGACGGATGCGCTGGCTCTCACCGCCCGACAGCGTACCCGAAGCACGCGACAGGGTCAGGTACTCCAGTCCGACCGACTGCAAAAATCCCAGACGGTCCAAGATTTCCTTGATGACACGATCACCGATCTTGTGCTGCATCTCGGTCAGTTCCAAATTATGCATGAAATCCAACGCCTTGGTGACCGACAATTCACAGTACTGGGCAATGTTCAGACCGCCTACCGTAACCGCAAGAATCTCTTTTTTGAGGCGATGGCCGTGACAATCCGGGCAGAGAATCTCACTCATGCAGTCCTCAATCTCGGCACGCATGTAATCGCTGTTCGTCTCATGGTAGCGGCGTTCCAGATTGTTGATGATGCCCTCAAACGGCTGGCTCATCGTGCTGCCCGAAAAGCGCTTGACCGACAGTTCCAGCGGTTCGCCGCGCGTGCCGTACAGCAGCGCGTCCAGCGCATCCTCGGAGAAGTCGCACAGCGGGGTGTCCATGGTAAACCCAAAGCGCTTGCCCAGCGCATCATAGTACATGCGTGAGATCGAGCCAGGTTCGGCGTTCGACCAACCTGATGCCCGGATGGCACCCTCGGCAATGGACAGCTTGCGGTTGGGAATGATGCGGTCGGGGTCAATCTTCATCTGGATGCCCAGACCGGTACAGGTCGGGCAGGCACCATAGGGATTGTTAAACGAGAACATACGCGGTGTCAACTCTTCGATCGAGATACCGCAGTCCTCACAGGCATAATTCTGGGAGAAAGTCAGCGTTTCCCCGCCGATGACATCGGCCAGCACCAGACCGCCCGACAGTGCGGACGCGGTCTCGACCGAGTCGGTGATACGCGAGCGTGCGTCCGGGCGCACGACCACGCGGTCGACCACAACTTCGATCGAGTGCTTTTTATTCTTCTCCAGCTTGATCTCCTCAGACAGATCGTACAGATTGCCGTCCACCCGCACGCGGACATAGCCCGACTTGCGGGCGTCATTGAGCACCTTGACGTGTTCGCCCTTGCGCTGGCGCACGACCGGTGCCAGAATCTGCATTTTGGTACCCTCAGGCAGGCTCATCAGCTGGTCAATGATCTGGTCAATGGTCTGCTGGTGAATCTCCTTGCCGCACTTGGGACAGTGCGGTGTGCCGATTCGCGCCCAGAGCAGACGCAGGTAATCGTAAATCTCGGTGACCGTGCCCACCGTCGAGCGCGGGTTCTTGGAGGTGGTTTTCTGGTCAATCGAGATTGCCGGGGACAGGCCGTCGATATAGTCTACATCGGGCTTCTCCATCTGTCCGAGGAACTGACGCGCATAGGAGGACAGCGACTCGACATAGCGGCGCTGACCCTCGGCGTAAATGGTATCGAACGCCAGCGAGGATTTACCCGAACCAGACAGGCCGGTGAAAACCACCAGCTTATCACGCGGGATGGCGATATCCACATTTTTAAGGTTGTGTTCTCGCGCTCCCTTGATATAAATTTGCTCTTGCATAGATCTTCCTTTCGTACCGATATCCGCTCACACAAAGGTGGCGTTGTCCGCTCTGCGGGCATAGCCAAGTTCCAGCTCTTCCTTGTGGTACAGATATCCGGGATCGTCGTAATATTTCGCGCCGGTGGGACATTTTTTCACACAGGCGCAGCACTTGATACAGACACCGGGAACCAGCGACGGGTTGCTCTTGTCAATCGAGCCCATTGGGCAAGCGTTCACACAGATGCCGCAGCCGTCGCACTTATCCGGGTCGGTTCTGGGTTTCACTTTCAAAATGTTGATGGGATTTCCCGCACGGTCACGGGGTGTATAGTAAGGACGGACAGGATCTTGACCACCAACCTGTGCCGGCGTGACATAGGTTCCTGCGGTCAGTTTCTCCCAGACCGCGTCGGCAAATGCACGCGCCTCGGCAAGGTCATCCGCGTCCGGTCGTCCAGCTGCGAGGGTGCGCGAAAAAGCGTGTTCTCCGACAAAGGCCGCACCCGCGATGGTATGAAATCCATCTTCTTCTAAAATGTTGCGCAGTTCCATCAAACCGTCGTCGTAATTGCGGTTGCCGAACAGCACGACCGGCACGGCCAGCGCACCGCCGCCCACAACCGTATGTAAATACTTGACCAGCAGATTGGGTACACGTCCGGCGTAGACCGGTGTACCAAAGACGACCAGATCATCCGGGCCAAAGGTCTTGACCGTCTCGCGGGACGCGGGCAGGGTAAAATCGAAAACTTGGTAATCGGTTCCGGCGTGCTGCGCCAAAGTCTGCGCAATCGTGCACACGACCGTCTTGGTCGTATCGGTCGCGCTCCAATACATCGCGTGAATGGTTCTCATCTGTCTCTCCCCTCTCGTCATAGGTCGACCTGACTGCCTGCGGGCAGATATCCGATCTGATCGCCCAGCATATCGTGCAGTACCGCGTAAGCATGCTCACCGGTACAGTGTCCGGTCAGGTAGCGTGCGCCGGTTTTGCCAAGCCGCTCGCCCACCGCACGAATCAGTTCGTCCGGTTCGCTCTTCTTCTGGCTGGGACTATACAGGTGCATGCCGCCCACCACGACATCGGGCATCCGTCCGGCGTGCTCAGCCGCACGCTGCACCAGATTGACCACACCGCAATGCGCACAACCGGTAAACAGGATGCACTTGCCCTTGTCGTACACGATCAGGCTCTGTTCATGGGCAAAAGCATCAGGTACGTAGGCATCACCCACCCGCTCGAGCAGGTTTTTGCCGCCTTCGGACTGGCATTCGGTGCCGGTCACGTCGGAAAACAGCAGCAGATTGGGGCTGACCTCGTACACGTCCCCGGTGAGAACCAGACGCGGATGATGTTCCAGTTCAGGGTCCAAGCCGATTGGCCGCACACCCTCGGGTTTGCGCGAAAAGTGCGGCTCAAACGCCCGGGAATGGACGTAGACCGGCGCGTGATCGTTCTCTCTCAGAAAGGCGGACAGTCCACCGCCGTGGTCATAGTGTCCATGGGACAAAAACGCGCGGTCAACACGGGCAATGTCCAGCCCCAGCGCATGCGCGTTGCGCAAAAACAGTTCACTCTGTCCGAGGTCGAACAACAGGTGCTCGCGCTCGGTCTCAAGATAAAAACTCAATTCATGCTCACAGCCGAATATTGGGTCGGCTGCATGCTCCTCGACCAGCGTATACAAGCGCATGTCTGCGCCTCCTCTCTCTATTTCCCGCTCTCGAGTGCCTTGATCTGGTCGCGCAGCTCGGCTGCCAACTCGAACTCGAGCAGCTTTGCCGCCTCCTTCATCTGGCGGGTCAGACGGGCGATCTCGGCCGTGCGCTCGGTCTTGCTCATGCGCTTTTTGCCGGGCGTCTTGCTCTCGGACGAAATCTCAATGATCTCGTGGACGTTCTTCTGGATGGTCTTGGGCACGATGCCGTGCGCCTCGTTAAACGCCATCTGCTTTTCTCTGCGGCGTGCGGTCTCGTCGATGGCGCGGCGCATAGAATTTGTGATGGTATCCGCGTACATGACGACACGACCCTCGGCATTTCGCGCCGCACGGCCAATGGTCTGGATGAGCGAGGTTTCCGAACGCAGGAAGCCCTCCTTGTCCGCGTCCAGAATGGCCACCAGCGAAACTTCGGGCAGGTCCAGGCCCTCACGCAGCAGGTTGATGCCGACCAGCACGTCGTACAGACCCAGACGCAGATCGCGAATCAGCTCCATGCGCTCGATGGTCTTGACATCGTGGTGCAGATAGCGCACGCGCACACCGGCGTTTTCCAGATAGTCGGTCAGGTCTTCGGCCATCTTTTTGGTCAGCGTCGTGACCAGAACGCGCTCCTTGCGCGCGGTGACC
Source organism: Butyricicoccus pullicaecorum (assembly GCF_002160355.1). NCBI lineage: Bacteria > Bacillati > Bacillota > Clostridia > Eubacteriales > Butyricicoccaceae > Butyricicoccus > Butyricicoccus pullicaecorum. The sequence goes on along the minus strand of NZ_NFKK01000001.1, from coordinate 252,665 downwards.
GCGTGAATCTCGCCCAGCAGGTCGTCAATCTGTCCCTCGACTGGGCGCACCTCAATGATGGGGTCAAGCAGACCGGTCGGCCTGATGACCTGCTCGACGATCTGACCCGAGCGCTCGCGCTCGTAGTCGCCCGGTGTTGCCGAGACGTAAATGACCTGATTGATGCGGTCGTTAAATTCCTCGAAGTTCAAAGGACGGTTGTCAAAAGCCGACGGCAGACGGAAACCGTTGTCAATCAGGCTCTTTTTGCGTGCGTAGTCGCCGTGATACATGGCGCGCACCTGCGGCAGCGTTACATGACTCTCGTCGACGATGAGCAGGAAGTCCTTGGGGAAATAGTCGATAAGGGTAAAGGGCGCCGAACCGGGTTCACGCCCAGAAATCACGCGGGAATAGTTCTCGATACCGCTGCAAAAGCCGATTTCCTGCATCATTTCGATATCATAACGGGTACGCTGGGCGATGCGCTGCGCTTCGACCAGCTTGCCATTCTCCTCGAACCACTTGACCCGCTCGTCCAGTTCACGTTCCAATTCCTCGACCGCGCGTGCCATCTTCTCTTTGGTCGTGACGTAGTGGCTTGCCGGGTAGATGGCGACATGCTGCACGTCGCGGGTGGCCGCACCGGTCAGCGGGTTGATCTCGCACAGGCGGTCGATCTCGTCTCCGAAGAACTCGACGCGGAACGCCATATTCTCCGCGTATGCCGGCCAAATCTCGACCACATCACCGCGCACACGGAAGCGGTTACGCTCGAATGCGATGTCGTTGCGCTCGTACTGAATCTCAATGAGCTTGCGCAGCAGCTCATCGCGGTCGCGCGTCATGCCCGGGCGCAGAGAAATGACCATGTTCTTGTAATCGATCGGGTCACCGAGCGAGTAGATACACGAGACCGAGGCCACGATGATGACGTCTTCCCGCTCGAACAGGGCACTCGTCGCCGAGTGGCGCAGGCGGTCGATCTCCTCGTTGATGGCTGAATCCTTCTCGATATAGGTATCAGTCGAGGCAATATAGGCCTCAGGCTGGTAGTAATCGTAGTAAGAAACGAAAAATTCCACCGCATTATGCGGGAAAAACTCGCGCAGCTCGGAACAAAGCTGCGCTGCAAGGGTCTTATTGTGAGCAAGCACCAACGTCGGGCGCTGGGTGCGCTCGATGATGTTTGCCATGGTGAAGGTCTTACCCGAACCGGTAACGCCGAGCAGCGTCTGCTCGGTCAAACCGTTTTCCACACCGGCAGACAGGGCTGCAACCGCCGTGGGCTGATCGCCCGCCATCTGGTACGGGCTGACTACCTGAAATTTTGGCATAGGGGATGTTCCTCCTAGTATTTTGCAAAAAATCCGCACTCGGACAGGGAGACAAAATCGTGTTCTCCGAAAATCAGGTGCTCGATCAGATCGATGCCGACACCACGCAGCAAGGCCCAAAGCTGTTCGGTCGTGCGGATATCGGCCTGTGACGGACGCGCCGGACCGCGTGGATGATTGTGCGCGAGCACAACGCTGTCGGCCTTATGGCGCATGGCCAGTTCGTTGATGGCCTGCACACTGACTTCGCTTGCGCTGACCGCACCGTGACACAGCAAATCACAGCTGATGGGACGGCGTGCCGCATCCAGACAAAGTAAAACCGCGATCTCCTGCCGCAGTCCCTTGAACTGCGGACGCAGGTAATCGGCCATGCGCTCGACCGTATCCAGCTGCGCACGGGAGTTTTGCTGAATGGTGCGACTGCGGTCGCAGCGGCGCTCATGTGCACCCAGGGTATACAGATAGAGTGCAACCTGATCGCCCACACCATCCACCTTTTTGAGTTCCTCGATCGATGCCTCAAACACGCGATGATAGCCGCCAAAGGTGCGAATCAGACGATGCGCCAAAGGGTTTACGTCGCGTCTGGGCACGGCATAGTACAGCAAGACTTCGAGCGCCTCATGCGGCTGCAAACTGTCAAAGCCCTGCTGTACCAGACGCTCACGCATGCGCGTACGGTGGTCAGTGTGCACGGGCACATCTTTCTTCTTTTCCTGTTTTGTGCTTTTCTTCGGTTTCTCCGCCGATGACTTGGGCATCGCGGTCTCACCTCCTGCCTGTTACGCCTGCATTACGCGCCGTGTACGCGGACGGTCTCGTCTAAGCGCACCGTTTTCGCTTGTGCCTCCAGCACGGCTTTGGTCTGCGCTTCGTCCCGAATCTCCGGGAAAGGCACGGTCGGCACCGGTGCCATCTCATGCGGACGCAGGCTCTTGGCCATCCAGAGCACATCGCGCCACTGTCCAAACTTGTACATGCTGTTCTGATATGCACCCGAGATGGTAAATCCCATCGCGGTATGGAACTTGATGCTGCGCTCATTGGGCGAAGTGATACCGACAAAGATATTGTAATAGCCCTGACGGACGAGCAGCGAAAAGAGCGCGCGATAGAGTGCTGCCGCGACACCCTGACGGTGAAAATCAGGGGCAACATAGATCGAAGTCTCGACCGACCACTGATACCCTGCACGGGAGCGATGGGGCGAGGCGTAGCCATACCCAGCGATCCGTCCATCGATCCGGCAGACCAGCCAGGGCAGGGTCTTGGTATAGGTTTCGATGCGTCGGCAGAATTCCTCATGAGAAGGTGCTTCATACTCGCTGGAAACCGTGGTATTGGTCACATACGGGCCATAAATTGCAAGCATTTCGTCAGCGTCTGCCAGTGTGGCAGGCTGAATGGTGACTTGGGACATATCGTTTTCTTCCCCTTTGCGCGCAGATGCGCTAGATGTTCTTTTTCACCCTATATCATAGCACAAACGAACGTCTGTTTGCAACCGTTTTTTCCCCGTCTCTTTTTGTCATTCTGCCCGTTCCCCTGTCCGATAAAACGTGGTATACTGTATTTGACTATGAGCGCAAGGAGGACACGCCATGGCCCGCTATGGTTTTATCAAAACAAAAGAGGACGTCAAGTTCCTTATTCTATATTCGATGTGTTATCTGCCCGATCCCGCAACTTTCGAGATCATGCTCGACGTATGCACCTGGTGTGATGACGGCTTTACCTGGTTTGACTTCAAAGAGGCGTTCGATGAGCTGGTTGCGACCGGTCACATCACAGTCGCCGATCCCTGTGCCGACACCACCTACCAGATCAGCGAAAAAGGCCGGGAAGCGCTGGCAGCGTTCGAGAACCGCCTTCCCTACACCGTCCGCGAGGCAGCACAGCGTTCTGCGCTGCGTGTCGTACGGCAGGCGCACCGCGATGCGGTCATCTCGACCCACAGCGAAGCCGTGCAGGAAAACGATTATCTGGTGCGCATGGGCATCGACGAGGTATTTGCACTGGAAATGCACGCAGCAAACGCCGAACAGGCATCCCTGCTGGAAAAGACCTTCCGCGCACACGCCGAGGAGATCTATCAGACGCTGCTGCACGCCATGACCCGCGACTACGAAACCAAAGAATAAACAGAAAAGACCACCCTTTCGGGTGGTCTTTTTGTATTGCGCGATTTTACTTGACTGCGACGCACTCAACTTCCAGCTTTGCGCCCATCGGCAGCGCTGCAACCTGAAAGCAGGAACGAGCCGGTGCACCTTCGGGGAAGTACTTGCCGTAAACCTCGTTGAATGCTGCGAAATCAGCCAGATCAGCCAGGAAGCAGGTGGTCTTGACGATGCGATCCATGCCGACACCGCCCTCAGCCAGAACAGCCTTCAGGTTCTGCATAACCTGCTCAGCCTGCTCCTCAATGGTGGTACCCTCGATCTTGCCGGTCTTGGGGTTCAGCGGAATCTGACCAGAAGTAAAGATAAACTGCTCGGTCTCGATGGCCTGAGAGTAGGGGCCGATCGCAGCCGGTGCGTGCGCAGACGAAATAACATTCTTTTTCATAATGAACAAGTTCCTTTCCTGGACCATTTGACTGGCAAATGGTCGGATTTATTTGCTCTTATGATGATACCGGAAATGTGCTCATTTTTCAAGCTTAATCTGCGCACAATTTAACCAAAATTTATCCTCAGCTATGCAGCTTTTTCATACGCAGCTGATTCGAAAGGATCTTTTTGCGGATGCGGAGGTTGTTCGGGGTAACTTCGAGCAGCTCGTCCTCGCCCAGGAACTCCAGTGCGGCCTCGATGGACATCTGGCGCGGCGGAATCAGACGCAGTGCGTCATCCGAACCGGATGCACGGGTGTTGGTCAGCTGCTTCTTCTTGCAGACGTTGACCGAAATGTCCTCGCTCTTGGGAGTGCAGCCGATAACCATGCCCTCGTAAACCGGGGTGCCGGCACCGATGAACAGCGTACCACGCTCCTGTGCGTTGTACAGACCGTAGGTAATTGCCTCACCGGTCTCGAATGCGATCAGGCTGCCCATGCTGCGCTTCTGAATCTCGCCCTTGTACGGCTGGTAGGAGTGGAATACCGAAGACAGAACGCCCTCGCCCTTGGTATCGGTCAGGAACTCGTTGCGGTAGCCGAACAGGCCGCGTGCGGGAACGAGGAACTCAACGCGCATGCGGTCGCCCTGCGGATTCATGGTGACCAGCTCACCCTTACGTGCGCCCATCTTCTCCATGACAGAGCCCAGTGCATCCTGCGGAACGTCTGCAACCATGCGCTCGATCGGCTCGCACTTGACGCCGTCAATCTCCTTCATCAGCGCCTTGGGTGCGCCGACCTGGAACTCGTAGCCTTCGCGGCGCAGATTCTCGATCAGAATGGACAGGTGCATCTCACCACGGCCGGAAACGCGGAATGCATCGGTGGTCTCGGTCTCGCTGACGCGCAGCGAAACGTCCTTCAGCAGCTCGCGGAACAGACGCTCACGCAGATGGCGCGAGGTGACGAACTTACCGTCCTTGCCTGCAAACGGGCTGTCGTTGACCATAAAGTACATCTCAACGGTCGGCTCGGAAATCTTAACGAAGGGCAGCGCTTCCACGCAGTCCTGTGCACACAGGGTCTCACCGATGGTGATGTTTTCAATACCAGAGAAGCAAACAATGTCGCCCGCGGTGCAGGTATCAACCGGCTTACGTGCCAGACCCTCGATGGTGTACAGCGAAACGATACGGCCGTTATAGGGCTTGACGCGCTCGTGGTAGTCAGTTACGGTAACCGGCTGGTTTACCTTGATGCTGCCGCGCTCGATACGGCCGATACCGATACGGCCAACGTACTCGTTGTAGTCGATGGACGATACCAGCATCTGCATCGGGCCTTCGGTGTCTACTTCGGGTGCCGGGATGTGCTCGAGAATCTGGTCAAACAGCGGAACCAGATCGGTGCCCGGTACGGTCGGGGACATGGAAGCCGTGCCGTCACGACCCGAGCAGTAAATGATCGGGCTGTCCAGCTGCTCGTCGTTTGCGTCCAGGTTGAGCAGCAGCTCGAGAACCTCATCGCCAACCTCGTTCAGACGTGCATCCGGACGGTCGATCTTGTTGATGACAATGATGATCTTGTGACCGAACTCGAGTGCCTTCTGTAGCACGAAACGGGTCTGGGGCATGGGGCCTTCTGCCGCGTCGACCAGCAGAATAACGCCGTCTACCATCTTCAGGATACGCTCGACCTCACCAGAGAAGTCAGCATGGCCCGGGGTATCGACAATATTGATCTTGGTGTCCTTATAATGTACCGAAGTGTTCTTTGCCAGAATGGTGATGCCGCGCTCGCGCTCGATGGCGTTGGAGTCCATGACGCGCTCCTCTACGACCTGATTCTCGCGGAAGGTGCCCGCCTGCTTGAGCATCTGATCGACCAGGGTGGTCTTACCGTGGTCAACGTGTGCGATGATGGCAATATTTCTTAAATCGTTTCTAACCATAATGCCTCCTGAAGATAGGAACAATCAAAAATTTTTCAACAGCTACTATTATATCCACTCTGCGGCCAGATTTCCAGCCTTGAAATGGTCAAAATTTGTAAGTATGTGCGACTTTTTTTGGTGGAAAATAGAAAGACCACTGATTTCTCAGTGGTCTTTAGTGGCAGCCGGACAAGGATTCGAACCCAGACAAACAGAGTCAGAGTCTGTCGTGCTACCATTACACAATCCGGCTGTACAGGTTGTCTGCCGTAGCTGACGATGATTATTATACCGAGTACAGCCGGAAAAGTCAAGCATAAATTTCAAAATCCTGCAAAATTTTTATACCGCAGTTTTTCAGGCCTCGTACAGGCCAGCGCGGTCGCCCACGACCAGCACCTTGAGGGTGTCCTCGCTCAGGTTGAGCACGCCGTCCCCCTCGCCTTTGAGGTATCCTTTGTCCATCAGTTTCTTGACGGTCGGCTGTGCCCAATCGGGCATGTCGTCATAGTACTTATAGCGCATATCGTCTTCCTCCTCTTGTTCGGTTTGGGTCAGTTTGGCACGAAATGCCGTCCACAATGCCGGGTCATCGACCATCGGCCCCGGGCAGTGCTTGCCGGTCACGTCATAATGACGCAGTACACGTTCGACCGGGATGTCGTACTTGGCCATGAGCGCACGCACGAGCAGCACGGCACGGTCAATGCTCGCCTGACGCACCTTGCCCTGCTTGTCGTTCATGCAGATTTCCACACCCAGCGCGTTGCTGTTGCGACACTCAGGATGCCGGTAGCTCTTGGCGCCACAGTGCCAGGCTACGCAGGCTTCGGGTACGCTCGACCAGGTTTCCTTTTCATCGACGAAAAAATGCGCGCTCGCGCCCACATTTTCCCGCGCGAAGTAATCAACATTATTCTTGGCCGTATCGCCCCGGTTGGATGTGTAATGTACGACAATATACCGGGTTGCAGCGCGTGTACCGCCGTAATTGACACGATTGCATTGCTTTGTCTGAATGGTCACTTATCGTTGTCATCCTTTCTGGTGAAATAATAGGTTACGATCGCCGTCACGATGGATGCGACATATTCAGACGGCATATCCACATTCCGGCGAATGGCCTGAATGCACACAACCGCAATCAGCGCAAATGTGACAAGCGACTTCACATCCAGCAGTCTCATCAGTCTCTCTTTCACATCGTTCCCTCCTTTCGTTCAGCTTTTTGTTCCAGATCGGCAATCCTGTGGTTTGCAACCCGAATCTGCTCTTCCACCACAGGCATACGCCGTGCAAAATTGTTGTGTTCACGTACTTCGCGTTCCAGCTGTTCCAGACGGAAGTTGGTCAGACGCTGGGAGACCAAAATGCCTCCCAGTGTGCCCACCAGCGTACCGATCAGGCTGAGCAGACTGACTAGAATATTCTGTTCCATCAAATCATCTTCTCCCGAAAACGGTCGCCATCCTGTACGCCGCGATAGAACACATAGTCGCCAGACTCCAGCGCGGCCCAGTTGATATACTCTGCCGTCTCCGCATTGGTCTGCTCAACATCATAAGCTGTGTTAAAAACCGCGACCATGTCAAGCGGCGGAAAGCCCTGATAGATCGGTACCGACTGCGTTTGACCGAACGTGTCCTCCAGCGTGCACGTGCCGACCACGGTCTGTGCCCCGCTTCCGCCGCCGCCGGATAAAATCGGATTCAAGATCATAACGTCTGCACCTCCACCTGATAATTGAGATCGCTGGACGGTTTTTCCAGATAGGCCGTAAACGTCAGGGTATCCGCTCCCTGTGCGGTTGCCAGTACCCGACAATCGGCTACCGCTGCAATCTGGTCGGCATCCGCCCAGTTGGGACATGCGGTGAGGATGGTCTTGGACGTATCCGCCGTTGCACCCGCACAGGCAACCGTCTGGGTGTACGGTGCCTGCTCGCCAGTCCACCCCGATGCGGGAAGGCTGACCGAAACCAGCGTCGGACGGCTCAGTTTATTTCCTACCGCTGCAAGTGCTGTGTTAAATGCCTGCTCGGTGTCCGAAAAACCGGCCGACTGTGCCGCCTGATAAGCGCTCACACCGTCTTTTCCGGTCGCCCCCGGGTCTCCCGGGTCGCCTTTATCGCCCTTGGCACCCGGCTCTCCCGGATCACCCTTTTCTCCCTGTGCACCGGGATCACCTTTATCACCTTTGGCGCCCTGTTCACCCGGATCGCCTTTTTCGCCCTGTGGTCCCTGCGGACCGGTTGGACCGGGATCGCCCTGTGGGCCTTTGAGCTGTCCGAGATCCTGCCACGAGGCAAATTCATCCGACCAGTTATAGATGGTGTTGTTTTCGGCTGTGCCCACCGCATAGGCTTCACCGGCTGTACCGGTTGGGTGCGCTTGCAGCAAGGTTTCGAGGGTATCGTATCGCGCACGGATAGTGAACGAAGCACCGTCTGCACCATCCTTACCGTTGGTACCGTTGATGCCGTCCTTGCCATCCCGACCATCTGCACCCGGTTCACCCGGATCACCTTTGTCACCTTTCTCGCCTTTTTCTCCCTTCTCACCCGGCGCACCATCCGCACCCTGCGGGCCTTGTGCCTGCACGCCGCTGTCTTTGTAGACACCGGAAACACCATCGAACACCCACCAGGTTCCATTCTGAATCTTGGGCGGATTGACCGCTACCTGCTGTGCCAGCGTTGCGGCCTGCTCGGCCTGTCCCGCAGATGCGGCAGCCTGATCTGCTGACGCACCGGCCTGCGTCGCGGCATTCTGCGCGGTTGCGGCATGTGCGGTCAGCGTCTGTTCCATCTGCGCGAACTCGTCGGGCTTGAGCGGCTCAAACTCATCCAGCGCATTGATGCTGGGGCCGATGTCCAGATAAAAAATATTGCTTCTGCACTCCCGTTCTCCGTCCAGACCGCGTACCTGCGCGCGGCACAGTCCGCTGACTGCCAAATGCGCGCGTGTCAGTTCGACCGAGAGCACGTCTTCCTGTTTTTCCAGCGCAAGCACATTTGCCTTGCCCTCTTGGTTGCACAAATCCAGCTTATACTGCCAGTTTCCCGGCACGTCGACCAAAATCTTAAGCGTACGCGACAGATTTTCGCCCTGATAACCGATCCGTGCATCCTGCGGGTTCTGCATCTGCACCTGCCAATTCTTCATTGTGATCATTGCATTCCTCCATTTCTAAACGACCGTTTACTCCATGATATGCACATTCCACCGGCCTTTCCACCCGGCGTATGTCATATTGACATGTCCATTTCTTTTTTTTGCCGCTTTTTTGTAAAGCACCCTTGACATTTATGTAAAGCACGCTATACTATAAGTAAAGCAAGCTTTACTTTGAAAGGAGGACTGTCCCCCGTGAAAAACCGCATTCAAGAACTGCGAGCGCTGCGGCGCATCACCCAGCAGGAACTGGCCGACGCGGTATCGGTCACCCGTCAGACCATTATTTCCCTGGAAAACGGGCGCTACAATGCATCGCTCCTGCTCGCGCACAAGATTGCACGATATTTTGATACCACCATTGAAGATATTTTTTTATTCGAGGAGGAATGATCTATGAAGACTCTGACATACGCTGCACGCAAGCGTTTTACCATGTATTTTGGTCTGATCGAAAGCCTTGTCGCTTTGTGCATCCTGATTGCCGGCATCATCTGCCGCAATGCTGCAAATATCCTGCAAAATTCCGATACCTTCAGCGCCTTTATCGGCATTTCCGTCGGTATGTTCGGCGCAGGTCTGGCAACCTTCCTGCGCACCCGCAGCCTGCTGCACGATGAAAAACGCCTCAAGGCCAGCGAAGTGTGTGAAATGGACGAGCGCAACCAGTACATTGCCGGACAGTCGGCACGGCTGGCGTTCTGGACGACCATGGTTCTGACCTACATCACCGCCTTTTTCGCACTGTTTTTCAGCACCGCCTTGTACTTTTTCCTGTGCTTCCAGATTTTGGTGATGATAGTGATCTATCTGGTCTTCGCTCGAATCATCGGTAGAAAATTTTGCTGAGTTGCAAGGAGGTCATATCTGATGTTTGCCGCACTCTCTCTTCTGGCAGCCGGTCTGCTCGCACTATCCCCAAGCGCTTATCTGCCGCCAGTCACGCAAGCCTCACCCGCTGCCACGGGCACAGTCGAAGCCCTCACCATTCCCTCTTTTGACGCATATCCGCTTGAAGGCCGACTATATCTTCCGTCCGACCAGTCGCCGCGTGCTCTGGTCATCTATGTCAACGGCTCCGGCCCCAACACCAACCAAAATACCCGCCAACTTTCAGCCGATACGACATTCTCCTACTTTGATCTGGTCGCAAGCGGCTTCAACGAAGTCGGCGCTGCCTTTTTCAGTTACAGTACCCGCGGCGTGACTGCCAGTGACACACCGCCCTTTTATCATACGATTGACCCGCAAGCATACCAGACTTATCTTCCCGAACATTCCGTGCAGGACGTCGCCGCGATCGTCCGTACGCTGCGCACAGACTCCCGTCTGCATGACTGTCCGATTTATCTGCTCGGCTGGTCGGAAGGTACCATGATCGCCCCCAAGGTTGCTCAGCTCGTCCCGGTCGATGGTCTGTTGCTGGCCGGATATGTCAACGGCACCATGCAGCAGGTACTCGACTGGCAGCAAACCGGTGGCAGCAGCATGGTAACTTACTGCCTGTATTTTGATGCCGACGGTGACGGAAGGGTCTCGCAAGCCGAGTATGAAAACGATCGGTACGGCGTGCGTCCTGCGTTGGGACTGGAGCAGGTTGCATTCCCAGAACTAGATGCAGACGGAGACGGCCAGCTGACCGCCTCGGACTTTGCCGCCCTGCTCGCACCTTCGCGGCAGGCGCTCTATGATGCCATCGCCCGCAGCGACGACGCATGGCTCACAGAAAACTACCCGGTTCGTCTGACAAGTGCCTGGTTCCAGGCCCACGCACACTTTACACCCAATCGAGATATGCTGACCGAGTTAGACCTTCCCATCGTCATTTTTCAGGGGCAAGCGGATGCCAACGTTCCCGTACAGGATACACTAGACATACAGGCACAGTTTGTTGCGTTGGGAAAGGATAATCTGACCGTCCACCTCTATCCCAATGCCGACCATGATCTCAACTTTGCGTCTTACCTTTCGACTGGTGTCTGGCCGCAGGCATGGTGTGATCTATTTGCCGCAGTTGCGCCAAAATAGTATAAAAAAACCGCCCTTTCGGGCGGTTTTCTATTTACTTCTGAAGGAAATCGGCGGGCAGCGCGTCCGGACGATTGCAAGTGGTGGTCATGCGCACCCACTTTTCTTCCTGTGCAGCATTGACCAGACCTTCCAGCACTTCCAGCACATGCAGCGCCATCTGACCGTTGGCACGCGCCTGGCGGCCTTCCTGAATGGCCAGCACCTGATCGACCAGACCGATACCGCGGCTGTTGCGGTCATGGCCGGTTTCATTGAACGGACGGTCGCACGGAACGGTCTCAAACGGGATATCGTTCACGCCTTCCGGACGCGGCATCTTGCCCCAACGGAAATCCTGCTTGCGGCGCAGCCAGAGGTCGCCGCCGAAGATATTCGGACCGCCGTTGGAATCGGGTTCTGCCATGATGAACACACCGTCGGTGCCGTACAGCTCCATACGCGGACGAATGGAATCCCACACGTCAAAGCTAAAGGTTGCGGTGACGATCGCACCCGATGCAAAGCGCATGACACCGGTGACATGGGTGTCGATCTCGACCGGTACGGTCTTGTCCATGAGCGGCAGGTAGCGCGTCTCGGTCGAGCGTCCGGACATTGCCGTGACCGCTTCCACCGGGCCGAGCAGCGATACCAGTGCGGTCAGGTAGTACGGGCCCATGTCCAGAGTCGGGCCGCCGCCCGGACGATAGTAGAACGCAACATTAGGATGCACAAATTCCCAGCCATGACACAGCATGGACACCTCGCCGCCGGTAATCCGTCCGATGGTTCCTGCGTCAATCTGCTCGCGCATGGTCTGGAGGCGGCTGCCGAAGAAGGTATCGGGTGCACAGCACACCGTCAGCCCCTTTTCTGCTGCCAAATCCATGATCTGCTTGCCCTCGGCGAAGGTTGCCGCGAGCGGTTTTTCGGTGTAAACGTGCTTGCCTGCGCGCAGGGCTGCCAGATTGTACTTGGCATGCACTTCGGGAACGGTCAGATTGAGCACAACCTCGACTTCCGGGTCGGCCAGCAGCGCATCGACCGATTCATAAACATGGTCAATGCCCAGTTCCTGCGCACGCTTGACCGTTTTCTCGTAGTCGCGTGCAGCGCATCCCACGATCTCAACGATCTTGGGGTACTGTTTCAGGTTATCGACATATTTGTTACTGATATCGCCGACACCGATCAATGCAACTTTCATTTTTTTCATACAGCCGTTTCCTTTCTTTTACACGGGGATCCTGTTATATATAAAACGGTGATTGACACAAAAAAGTCAGGTAAAAACCTGACTTTTTGTTTGTTCCGGTTTAGAATACGCAGTACTGCGCCATATAGGACTCCATCAGCGGCAGGATCTCCTCGTAGGTGCCCTGCTCCTTGAGGTACTCGTAGATATCCTGAACGGTAATCAGCGCGTGTACCTTGATGCCGAACTCCTCGCCAACTTCCATAACAGCGGTCTTGCCGGGGGTCTGGCCAACTTCGCAGCGGTTTACCGAGATGAACATATCGGTTACCTTGACATCAGCGCAGCCCTGCAGTACGGGCATGGTCTCACGGATTGCGGTACCAGCGGTGATAACGTCCTCGATGATGATGATGCGGTCGCCGTCCTTGGGCTTGTAGCCGACGATGTTGCCGCCCTCGCCGTGATCCTTGGCTTCCTTACGGTTGAAGAAGAAGGGCTTATCGATGCCGTAGTTGCGAGCCAGTGCACCGGAAACCGAGGTTGCCAGCGGGATGCCCTTGTAAGCGGGACCGAACATTGCGTCGAAGTCCTCGCCAACGGTCTCCTTGACCAGAGCCGCATAGAACTCGCCGAGCTTGGAGTTCTGCAGGCCGGTCTTGTAGTTACCGGTGTTGACGAAATACGGGGTATTTCGACCGCTCTTGGTTACAAAATTGCCGAAGCGCAGCACATCTGCTGCCATCATAAATTCGATAAATTCCTTTTTTGCCGGAGTCAGCATAATAAAATCTCCCTTTCCTGTTTCTTTGCTATTATTTTATCATATCCGGCATAGCGGGGCAAGAGTCAATCCCCTGCCTGACCGATGAAATGCGAAAAATGCGGGATGAGAGATAAAAAAAGAGACAGGCATAAAGCCTGTCTCTTGAAGGACACAAGTATAGATTACTTCAGGGTAACCTTTGCGCCAGCCTCTTCCAGCTGAGCCTTGATGGACTCTGCATCTTCCTTAGAAGCAGCTTCCTTGATGATTGCCGGAGCGCCGTCAACCTTCTCCTTAGCCTCCTTCAGGCCCAGGCCGGTGATAGCACGAACAACCTTGATAACGTTGATCTTGGAAGAACCAGCGTCGGTCAGCTCAACGTCGAACTCGGTCTTCTCTTCAGCAGCCGGAGCAGCAGCGCCGCCAGCAGCACCTGCAACAGCAACGGGCATAGCGGATACGCCGAACTCTTCCTCCAGAGCCTTAACCAGCTCAGCCAGCTCCAGGACCTTCAGGCCCTTTACAGCTTCCATAATCTCTGCAACAGTCATGGTATAAACCTCCAATTACAAATTTAAGTTAGAAAAAATTGAAATTTATGCTGAATTACTCAGCAGCAGCCTCTTCCTTGGGTGCAACCAGGGTAGAAACCAGAGCTTCGCCATCCTCGGTCTTCTTAGCGATATTGTCAAGCGCAATAACCAGCTGAGTGATCGGGAAATTGAAGCCATACAGAACCTGAGCGATGAGGCCTTCCTTGGACGGCATCTCTGCCAGCTTCATGACCTCGGCAACCGGGATTGCCTCGCCTTCCAGGTAACCAGCCTTAATCTTGAAGTTGTCATGCTTCTTAGCATACTCGTTCAGAATCTTAGCGGGTGCAACGACATCGTCGGTGGTGCTGATCGCCAGAGCGGTCGTACCATTCAGGTGCTCCTCAAAAGCGTCGAAGCCCAGCTCCTTTGCAGCGAAACGGAGCATGGTATTCTTTACAACAGCGTACTCAACGCCGGCAGCGCGCAGCTCGCGGCGCAGCTTGGTATCGTCCTCAACGGTGATACCCTTGTAATCGACCAGAACGCCAGCGGGGCTGTTCTTGATCTTCTCGACCAGAGAAGCGACCAGAGCCTTCTTTTCTTCCAGAACCTTTGCGTTAGGCATCTTGTTTCACCTCCATCAAAAATAAAGTACCCTCTTGTGCAAAGACACAAGAGGGTACACAAAACATCAATCTGTTCGTGCTGACCTCGGCGGGCGGCGACGGAACGCCTTTCAAGCCTTGCGGCTGCCTGCTGTCTTTGACCAAGCTATTAAATTATAGCATGGAAAACATGCCTTGTCAACACGTTTTTTAAGTTTCGAGTAAAAATTTACTCAGAAACCTTAGCCGCGTTGATCTTAACGCCGGGGCCCATGGTGGACGCAACGACGCAGGAGCGGACGTACTGACCCTTTGCAGCAGCCGGCTTAGCCTTGATGATAGCGCCCATCAGTGCGTTGAAGTTGTCCTGCAGCTTCTCAACACCGAAGGAAGCCTTGCCGATCGGGCAGTGGATAATGTTGGTCTTGTCCAGACGGTACTCGATCTTACCAGCCTTAGACTCCTTAACAGCCTTAGCAACGTCCATCGAAACGGTACCAGCCTTCGGGTTCGGCATCAGACCCTTGGGGCCCAGGACCTTACCCAGACGGCCAACAACGCCCATCATGTCAGGGGTTGCGATGACAACGTCGTAATCGAAGAAGTTCTCGTTCTGGATCTTAGCAACCATATCCTCAGCGCCAACGTACTCTGCACCAGCAGCAACAGCCTCGTCAGCCTTGGGGCCCTTTGCGAATACCAGGACGCGAACATCCTTACCAGTACCGTGCGGCAGAACGATCGCGCCGCGAACCTGCTGGTCAGCGTGACGGGAGTCAACGCCCAGCTTTACATGCAGCTCAACGGTCTCGTCGAACTTAGCCTTAGCGGTAGAAACAACGGTTGCAAGCGCCTCAGCGGGATCGTACAGCTTGGTACGGTCTACCAGCTTTGCGCTCTCTACATACTTTTTACCTTTGCGCACAATAATATCCTCCTTTAGTGGTACTGCGGGAATTTCCCTCCCACTTAGACGGCCGTGTCCGCCGTCAAAAAACGTGAAACTTCAGCTTATGAAAAATTACTCTTCTACGGTGATGCCCATAGAGCGGCAGGTGCCTGCGATCATGCTCATAGCAGCCTCTACGGAAGCAGCATTGAGGTCAGGCATCTTCATCTCTGCGATCTTCTGAACGTCAGCCTTGGAGATCTTAGCGACCTTGGTCTTGTTCGGAACAGCAGAGCCAGACTCGATCTTGCAAGCCTTCTTGATCAGAACAGCTGCCGGGGGAGTCTTGGTGATGAAGCTGAAGGAACGGTCTGCATAAACCGTGATGACTACGGGGATGATGAGACCCGCGTCATTCTTGGTGCGCTCGTTGAATTCCTTGGTGAAAGCCATGATGTTGACACCATGCTGACCCAGAGCCGGGCCAACCGGGGGCGCAGGGGTTGCCTTGCCCGCAGGAATCTGGAGCTTGATATAGCCTACTACTTTCTGTGCCATGTTGAGGTATCCTCCTTAAAAAATGTGGTGGCTGGCGAGTCGGACGACTCTCCCACTTGCCATGAAACGCATCCTCTGCGTCTCGTTGACTGCCTGTCCGGTATTACTGACCGTCCAGGGATCAGTCGCCCAGCGTCTCGACCTGATCCAGTTCGAGTTCGACGGGCGTCTCTCTGCCGAACATCGATACGACAACGCGTACCTTGTTCTTTTCGGGCTCGAGTTCATCGACAACGCCGATGAAGCCTGCCAGCGGGCCGTCGATGACGCGCACGCTGTCGCCCAGCTGATAATTGATTTCGATTTCTCGCTTCTCCACGCCCATTTTCAGCACTTCCTCATCGGAAAGCGGGAGCGGCTTGTTGGAGTTCGGGCCGACGAATCCTGTGCAGCCGCGCGTATTGCGCACGAGGTACCAGCTTTCATCGGTCAGGATCATCTTGACCAGTACATAGCCCGGGAAGAGCTTGCGCTCGATCTCGCGGGTCTTGCCGTCCTTTACTTCGGTCACGCGCTCAACAGGAATGTTGACAGCGGTGATGAGG
Source organism: Butyricicoccus pullicaecorum (assembly GCF_002160355.1). NCBI lineage: Bacteria > Bacillati > Bacillota > Clostridia > Eubacteriales > Butyricicoccaceae > Butyricicoccus > Butyricicoccus pullicaecorum. The sequence continues at coordinate 236,577 of NZ_NFKK01000001.1, read as the reverse complement.
TCGTGGAGCTTACGATTTTCCACCGCTTTTTCGATGGACGAGGCTACTTTATTCTCGTAGCCCGAGTATGTGTGAACCACATACCATTTTGCTGCATCTGACATAGTATCCGGCCCCTCTCAAAATCAAGCGGCGAAGAAGCCGACGAGTGTCTGGAAACCGAAGCCGAAAATTGCGTCCAGTACCCAGATGAACACACCGAGCACCAGGCAGCAGGCCAGAACAACGAGCGTGTTGTTGACGGTCTGCTTACGGGTCGGCCAAACGATCTTCTTGATCTCAGCCTTGAGCTCGTGGAACCAGTTACCGATTCGCGCGAAGAACGAAGGCTTCTTGGCCTTTGCCGGCTTGTCAGTCTGCTTCTTTACAGCGGGAGTGGATTTTTCCTGCTCTGCCATGAAGCGTACTTCCTTTCTCGTCGATTACTTAGTCTCGCGATGCAAAGTATGCTTTTTGCAGAAGCGGCAGTACTTGTTCATCTCAAGACGGTCGGGATCGTTCTTCTTGTTCTTCATCGTATCGTAGTTTCTTTGCTTGCACTCAGTGCAGGCCAGCGTTACCTTAACGCGCATAACGGCACCTCCTTGAATTGTGTTTATGTCCGTCGGGTGTTCCGGCAGACTTGATTGCCTCCCTTTGCAGGCTCAGCCTCAAAAAAACAGGCATAAAAAAAGAACCTACATAGGTGTAATTATTGTATCACGTCCCCCCTGTGCAAGTCAAGCATCATTTTTTGAGTTTTATGTACAAATTCCGCCGTTCTATGTTATAATGATTGCACACAAACGATAACCGACCCAAACAGGAGGCGAATACAGCGTGAAGATTTTAGGCGTAGATTACGGCGACGCACGCACCGGCCTTTCGGTTTCCGACCCAACCGGTCTGCTGGCCGGTTCCCCGTCGGTCATTTCCGAATGGAACCGGGACAAGCTGCTCGAAAAGCTCGTCGCATACATTAAAGACAACAAGATTGAGACGGTTGTACTGGGTTATCCCAAGAATATGGACGGTTCGGTCGGACCGCGTGCGGAAAAGTGCGCCCAGCTGGCCGAGGATATTCGGGAGCAGACCGGTGTGCCGGTGGTATTATGGGATGAGCGTCGGACGACGGTTGAGGCGCACCAGATTTTGCATCAGGCGGGCAAAAAGGCCAAGCAGCATCGTAAAAATGTAGATGCGGTCGCGGCGACGCTCATTTTGCAGGGCTATTTGGATGCGCAGAGGATGAGATAACAACCTCATAAAAGCAAAAAAAAGCGTTCCAGGGATGGAACGCTTTTTATTTTTGGGGAATGGCGCGTCTGCGGACGCGCTTGAGTTTTTATTTTTAGTTGATTTTCGCAAGGCGAAAATCAAGAAGGGGATTTCGCTCTCTGCGGAGAGCGACTCAGGGCGCTGCCCTGAGAACCTGCAAACCTTTGAAAAGGTTTGATCCAAACTTCAGTTATGGGTGCGGTGATTGTTTAGCCTTCCCAGATGAAGTCCTCGGATTCCTCTGCGACCGATTCGACCTTGATCTTCTTGACCATTTTATCGTGCAGGCCTTCGGGTTTCATCACTTCGCCCTGATTATGGAATCCGTATTTGTCATAAAATCCGTGCGCACGTGCATTATTTTTTGCGACATAAGCGCATAAGTAGTCCTTACCGAGTGCGCGATAAACCGAAATGGCCTGACCGAGAATCTGACCGCTCAGGCCGGTACCGCGATAATCCTCGCTAATGACAAACGAGCCGACCTTGCCAATCTCCGGTTCACTTTCGTCACATACATTCATGCGCACCAACGCGACCGGCTGATCTTCGACCATGCCAATGGTAACCGCGCGATCATGCTTTGCAGCCATTGCATCGGTGTCAGCCATCCAAGCATCCTCGTCCAGCATGTCGGTCGAGCCGTAAGCATTGCGGTAGAACTCACGTGCAAACCCAATGAGCAGCGCACGATCTTCCGCACTTTCCGGGTTATACGGTCGGAACCATGCCTGTACCGACATCGGCACGCCCCTGCTGTTCGTCCAGCCGATTTTCGCGAAGGTAGACAGATCTTCGGGCAGATGGGACGCATCGTTCCAGTAAATCGGGCGAATGGTATCGCCGTCAAACTCGAACTTTGCCACACAGGTGTTGTCGCCCCAGCCGACTTGACCAATCTGTTCAGGTTCGTAGCCGAGTACACGGCACAGAATGCCGCGAATGGCCGAACCATGACTGACCACCGCGATGGACTTGCCATCCCATTCGCGTGCAAGCTGACGCAGACCGCCTAACACACGGTCGCCGGTATCCAGAACACGCTCACCGCCGGGAACTTCACATTCCCACGGACGTGTCTGCCACTTGGCGTACTGCTCGGGAGCTTCTCTGGGCAGGATTGCCCAAGTCTTGTCCTCCCACTCACCCATCGCAATTTCACGCAGCACCGGGCGCACATGCACCTTCATACCCTTGCGGTCTGCGATTGCTTTGGCTGTGTGACGTGCGCGATAGAGGTCGGACGCATAGATGGCATCCAGCGGTACATCTTCAAAGCGGTCAGCCAGATAGGGCAGCTGCTGGTATGCCCGCTCGGTGAGCAGACTGTCGTACTGTCCGTGACAGCGGCGATATACATTGCCCTCTGCCTCGGCGTGACGAATCAGATAGACCGTTGTCATACCTCTACCGCCCCGGTCAGGTCGGTGACCTTCTCGATGCCGTGCTGAATCATATATTCCTTGAGCTCATTGAGCGCCTTGACAGGAGCCATCGGGTCGGCAAACATAGCAGTACCGATTGCAATTGCGTCCGCACCTGCGAGCATCATTTCTGCAATGTCACGGCCGGTACGAATACCGCCCATACCGATAATCGGCACATCAACTGCCTTGCGTACCTGATAAACCATGCGTACAGCAATCGGGAATACTGCCGGACCGGACATACCGCCCATGATGTTGGACAGAATGGGGCGACGGGTATCGACATTGATGCGCATGCCGAGCAGCGTGTTGATGAGGCTCAGTGCGTCAGCACCCGAAGCAACTGCTGCGCGTGCAATCTCAGTAATGTCGGTGACATTGGGGCTGAGCTTGACAATCAGCGGCTTCTTTGCGTACTTCTTGGCCGCAGATACAACTTCCTCGACCATCTTGGGCTGAGTACCGAAAGCCATACCGCCGCACTTGACGTTCGGACAGGAAATGTTCATCTCGATCAGGTCAACGTCTGCGTCAGAGATCTTCTCGATCATGCCGCAGTATTCCTCAACCGTGTTGCCCGATACGTTCGCAATAATCTTGGTGTCGTACTGGCGCAGGAACGGAATCTGCTCCTCGATGAAGCGATCAATGCCGGGATTCTGCAGGCCGACGCAGTTGAGAATACCCATCGGAGTCTCTGCGATACGAGGTGCGGGATTGCCCAGACGTTCGGTCGGGGTCAGCCCCTTAACACCGACACCGCCCAGCTCGGACAGATCAAAGAACTCGCCGTACTCGTGACCGAAGCCAAAGGTACCCGACGCGGTCGTGATGGGGTTTTTGAGCTCTACCCCGCAAATATTTACGCGCAGATCCATTACCAAACGACCTCCTTGCTGTCAAATACCGGGCCATCCTTGCAGACATGGCCGTATCTTACGCCTTCCTGTCCGTCCTTGAGCTTGAGCTCGCAGGCGCAGACCAGACATGCACCGATGCCGCAGCCCATGCGCTCCTCCATGGAGACCTGACACGGGATGCCCTGTGCCTCTGCGATCTCCGCGATGGCGCGCAGCATGGGCTTGGGACCGCAGGCGCAAATCGCGGTTGCTTCCTGTACGTGCAGCTTGAGCACATCGGTGACAAAACCGTGCACACCGTAGCTGCCGTCGTCGGTGCAGACGTGGGTCTCACCCAGTCTGCGGAACGCATCTTCCAAAATAACCGCATTCTGATTGCGGAAGCCCAGAATTGCCTCGGGCTTTGCACCGTTTTCCTTAGCTGCACGCATGGTCATGAGCATGGGCGGAACGCCGATGCCGCCGCCGATGAAGATGGGATGGTCACCCAGCTCTTCCATGCGGAAGCCGTGACCGAGCGTACCCAGTACATCGAGTACATCGCCCTCGCGACGCTTGGACAGCCACGCGGTACCATCACCCTTGACCTGGAAAACAACGATCATCTGACCGTCCTGTACATTGCAAATCGAGATGGGACGACGCAGCAGATTGCCCTCTCCGCAGGTGATATGAACGAACTGACCGGGCTGTGCCTGCATACACAGTACCGGTGCTTCCATCGTCAGCTCAAACAGACCGATGCCAATCTCCCGGTTGCCGACGACACGACACATTTCCTGAGTCGCCATATTAAATCCTCCTGTAAACACAGATTTCCTGTTTTTTATTGTACTGGAAAACAACCCAAAACGCAAGACGGGAAATCCCGTACCGCTCCCCTGTCCACTTGTTCACCGCTGTCCGATATGTTACAATACAAAAAGATTTCAAAACAGTTATAAACAGGATTTGTTTCCCATGAAGCCGATGAAATTACGCCTGTCGGCGCTGAGCATGCTCACCGCTGCCGCTCTGGCGTTCTCTCCCATGATACCACAGGCCGTACCCAATGCCCCGGCTGCTTCCACGTCCTCTTCCTTCCAGTCGCAGGATGAAGCCATCACGCCCGCGCAATATCAGAGCATGCCCGGACACGGTATGGATGTGGACTGGTCCAAGACCAGCGAGGGCCGCGCCAGCTACCAGACCCAGACGGTCATCGATTTTGCAGAAGCCGGTATCAAGCATGTGCGCATCCGTGTCAAAGATGACCTGACTCCGGATGTACTGGCCAGCCTTGACCGCCAGATCGATGATTGCCTGTCCCACGGACTCATTCCCGTGCTCGCCTATCAGGCAGACGCCTTCAAAAATGACCCGTCCGAGCGCAATCTCGAGCATGTCGTCGCGTGGTGGAGCACCATTGCCGCACGATATCAGGACAAGTCGCATGCGCTGTCATTTGACCTGCTCATCGAGTGCACCGACGCGCTCAACCAGCAGCCTGACCGGCTCAATGAAATGATTGAGCGCGTGACCGCAGCCATTCGCCAGACCAATCCCGACCGCATCATTATGATGTCCCCGCGTCTGCGCTCCAATCCGGCTTATCTGTCCGAGCTTCGGGTACCCTCGCAGGCCAACGGCTATCTGATGGCAGAGTGGCATTTCTATGCAGCCGGTCCAAGCAAAACCAACGAGAAAAAGCTGTGGACGACCGGAACGGCAGCCGAAAAGCAGCTGGTTCTCGATCAAATCCAGCTTGCACTCGACTGGCAGGCGCAAACCGGCATTCCCACCTGGGTCGGTGCCTGGATGCCCGGCAATTACAACGACGGAGACGACTACACCCTGTCCGAGCAGATGACCTTTGCCGCCTTTCTCTGTGACAGTCTGGATGCGGCAGGTATCCCCTTCGCCGTAAACTCGGATACCAAGTTCTACGACCGGCAGTCCGGCCAATGGGTCACCGAGATGGAGCCGCTGCGCGACCTGATTTTCTCTTCTTCCGCAAACTGACCGATGCAAAAATCCCGCGTCTATTAAGACGCGGGATTTCTTTTTTAGATATCGTTAATGTCGACCATCTTGCAATTTTTGATTTCCATACCGCTTTCCATGCACTCCAGCAGTGCGTTTGCGGTGTCGATCGCGGTCAGGCACGGAATCGCGTGCTCGGTTGCCGCGCGGCGAATCTTAACGCTTGCAAGCTCGGGATGACGACCCTTGACCGAGGTGGAGATGACGTAATCGACCTCACCGTTCTCGATCATATCCAAAATGTTGGGATGCATTTCGGCCTCGAATGCATTGTAAACCACGTTGGCTGCGACCATCGCGTTGTTGAGCGTGTTGGCCGTGCCGCGGGTTGCATAGATGTCGTAGCCGAGCTTCTCGAACTTCTCAGCGATCGGAATTGCCTCCTGCTTGTCAGCCGGACGGACGGAAATGACGACCTTGCCGGTCTTCTTGTGCATGGCAAAGCCAGCACCGAGCAGACCCTTGTACAGAGCTTCCTTGAAGTCCTTGGCAACGCCCAGAACCTCACCGGTCGACTTCATCTCAGGTCCGAGCTGGGTGTCCAGATCACGCAGCTTCTGGAAGGAGAAGACCGGGACCTTGACTGCGTAGTAATCGCGCTCGGGGTACAGACCGGTGCCGAACTCCATGTCGCGCAGCTTCTCGCCGAACATGCAGCGGGTTGCCAGATCGATCATCGGAACGCCGGTGATCTTGGAGATATAGGGCACGGTACGGGACGAACGGGGGTTAACCTCGATGATATAGACCTGATTGTTGTACAGAACGAACTGGATATTGACCAGACCCAGAACCTTGAGGCTCTTAGCCAGCGCACGGGTATAGCGGATGATGGTGTCCTTATGCTTGGACGAAATGTGCAAGGACGGATACATGGAAATCGAGTCACCAGAGTGTACACCGGCACGCTCAAAGTGCTCCATGATACCCGGAATCAGGATGTCCTCGCCGTCGCAGATTGCGTCGACCTCGATCTCCTGACCCATCATATACTTATCGACGAGTACCGGGTTCTCGACCTTATGACGGGTGATGACCTGCATATACTCGCGGATATCCTGCTCGCTGTATGCGATTTCCATACCCTGACCGCCCAGAACGTAGGACGGACGAACGAGAACCGGGTAACCCAGACGGTCAGCAACGCTGACAGCCTCTTCCTCGGTAAATACGGTCTCTCCCTTGGGACGCGGAATGCCGCACTCTTCCAGGATCTCGTCGAACTTTTCACGGTCTTCTGCCGCGTCGATCGACCAAGCCTGGGTGCCCAGAATCGGCACGCCCAGCTTTTCCAGATGTGCTGCCAGGTTGATGGCGGTCTGACCGCCGAACTGTACGATCGCTGCGTCGGGCTTCTCGGCGTTGACAACACCTTCGACGTCCTCGGGCGTCAGCGGCTCGAAGTACAGACGATCAGCGGTGTCAAAGTCGGTGGAAACGGTCTCGGGGTTGTTGTTGATGATAATGGTCTCACAGCCCAGCTCCTTGAGTGCCCAGACAGAGTGAACCGAGCAGTAGTCGAACTCGATACCCTGACCGATACGGATGGGACCGGAACCCAAAACCAGTACCTTCTTCTTGCCGGTGGACGGCTTGACCTCGTTTTCGTCGTCAAAGGTCGAGTAGTAGTACGGGGTCTCAGCGTCGAACTCTGCTGCACAGGTATCAACCGTCTTGTAGACCGGCAGGCGCTTGAGTGCACCGACCTGCTTACCGGACAGCTGCTCGATGGTCTTGTCGAGGAAGCCCATCTTTTTCGCGCGCAGGTACAGCTCCTCATTCAGCTCGGAAGCCTCAGCCAGCTCGTGCTCCATGTCTACAATGTTCTTGTAGCCGTGCAGGAACCAGGTGTCGATCATGGTGATGTCGTGGATCTCGTCGATGGTCATGATGCCGCGGCGCAATGCCTCGCAGATGACCAGCAGACGCTCGTCGTTGACCTTAGCAACACCGGCCTTGATCTCCTCATCCGACCAAGTCTTGAGCTTGGGCATGATGAAGCTGTCCAGCTTCATTTCAACGCCGCGGATGGCCTTCATCATGGCCTGCTCGAAGGACGGTGCAATCGCCATGACCTCACCGGTCGCCTTCATCTGGGTACCGAGCGAGTTGTCTGCGTAAACGAACTTATCAAACGGCCAGCGCGGGAACTTGGCAACGATATAGTCGAGGGTCGGCTCGAAGCAAGCGTAAGTCTTGCCGGTGACCGCGTTCATGATCTCGTCCAGACCGTAGCCGATTGCAATCTTGGCGGTAACCTTTGCGATCGGGAAGCCGGTCGCCTTGGATGCCAGTGCAGACGAACGGGAAACGCGGGGGTTTACCTCGATGACTGCGTACTCGAAAGAGTTCGGGTTCAGTGCGTACTGTACGTTACAGCCGCCCTCGATGCCCAGCTCGGTGATGATGTTGAGCGCAGAGGTGCGCAGCATCTGGTATTCCTTGTCGGACAGGGTCTGGCTGGGTGCGACAACGACCGAGTCACCGGTGTGTACGCCGACCGGGTCAACGTTCTCCATGTTACAGATGGTGATGGCGTTGCCCTTGCTGTCGCGCATGACCTCATACTCGACTTCCTTCCAGCCTGCGATGCACTTCTCGACCAGGATCTCGTCGACACGGGAGTACATGATACCGGTCGCTGCGATCTCGCGCAGCTGCTCCCAGGTGTACGCGATACCGCCGCCGGTACCGCCTAGGGTGTATGCCGGACGGATGATGACCGGCAGACCGATCTCCTCGGTGAATGCAACCGCATCCTCGACCGTGTGTACGACCTTGGAAGCGATGCACGGCTCGCCGATCTTCTCCATGGTGTCCTTGAACATCTGGCGGTCTTCGGCCTTAGCGATGGTGTCCGGGTTTGCGCCCAGCAGCTTAACGCCGTACTCGTCGAGGAAACCGTCAGCGGACAGGTCCATTGCCAGATTCAGACCGGTCTGACCGCCGAGATTGGGGATCAGGGAGTCCGGACGCTCTTTCTTGATGATCTCCTTGACCGCGTCCAGGGTCATCGGCTCAATATATACCTTGTCAGCCATGGCCTTATCGGTCATGATGGTTGCCGGGTTGGAGTTTACCAGAACGACCTCCAGACCCTCTTCACGCAGGGCACGACATGCCTGAGTGCCTGCGTAGTCGAACTCGGCCGCCTGACCGATGACGATGGGGCCGGAGCCCAGTACCATGACTTTGTGGATATCTTTTCTCAGCGGCATTAGAACTGGCCTCCCTTGTGCTTGTCAATGTTTTCGAGGAATCGGTCGAACAGGTACGAGGTATCCTGCGGACCGGGGCAGACCTCGGGGTGATACTGCACGGTGAAGATGGGCTTGCCGATGTGCTCGACACCCTCGACCGTGCCGTCATTCAGGTTGACAAAGCGCACGCGTGCAATCGCCGGGTCAATGGTGTCGCCAACGACCGCGTAGCCGTGGTTCTGGCTGGTGATATAGGTGCGGTCTTCGTCGAGATCCTTGACCGGGTGGTTGACACCGCGGTGACCAAAGCGCATCTTCTCGGTCTTGGCATCGATGGCCAGTGCCATGAGCTGATGGCCCAGGCAGATACCGAAGATGGGCAGACCGGACGCGATGAGCTTTTTGAGCTCTTCTACAATGCCGACGTTTTCAGCCGGGTCGCCAGGGCCGTTCGACAGCATGATGCCGTCGTAACCGGCAGCCAGAATGTCCTCTGCCTTGGTAAAGCCGGGCAGGACGGTGACCTCACAGCCGCGCTTGCAAAGTTCACGGACGATATTGTACTTGACGCCGAAGTCCATCAGACCGATGCGGTACTTGCGCTCGCCCTGTGCCGGGTGTACCTCGGTCTCAGAAAGCGTAACCGACTTAACCGCATCCTTGACGACGTAAGACTTCATTTCCTCGATGGTCTTCTCGTCGGGCTCGTGGCCTTCGGTATAGATGACACCGTTCATAACGCCGCTGTTGCGCAGGATACGGGTCAGGCGTCGGGTGTCGATGCCCTGCAGGCCGACCACCTTCTGCTCCTTGAGATAGGCGTCCAGGCTCTTCTGGCAGCGAAAGTTCGAGGGATATTCACACATTTCACGCATGATATAGCCCGAAACCCAGCTCTTCTTGGACTCGCCGTCGTCGAAGTTGATGCCATAGTTACCAACCAGGGGGTAAGTCATGCACACCGTCTGGCCATAGTAAGACGGGTCGGTCAGAACCTCCTGATAACCGGCCATACCCGTATTGAATACGACCTCGCCGATGCTGCATCCCTCATAGCCGGCAGCCTTACCCTCGAACAGGGTACCGTCGGCGAGCAGCAGATACGCTTTCTTCAAATCTATCGTCACTCCTTGCAAACTTTACGATGGGGAAAGGGGAAAAATGGTTTAGCGGATGGCAGACACGATGTCGTCACGCATACGGATGGCCTCTGCGCGTGCAGCCTCCATGAAGTCTGCGCCGTCCTTGCCGGTCTTCTTCCAAGCGCACATGATACCGCGGGAAGAGTTTACGATTGCACCCAGACCGTCATTGTTGAAGGCATTTGCGATATCCTTTGCGGTCGCGCCCTGTGCACCGTAGCCCGGTACGAGGAAATATGCCTTGGGGATGATGGAACGGATGATCTTCTGCTCTTCGGGGTAGGTTGCGCCGACAACCGCACCAACCTGATTGTAGCCGGACGGAGTGTCCAGACCCTCACCCCACTTCGCAAACTGCTCTGCTACGCGAACAAAGAGCGGCTTGCCCTCCATGTCGCGGTTCTGGAACTCACCGGAAGACGGGTTGGAGGTCTTAACCAGAATATAGATGGCCTTCTCGCGTGCGCGGCACTCCTTCAGGAAGGGCTCGATGCCGTCGGTACCGAGGTAAGCGTTGACCGTGCAGGAATCTGCATTGTAAACCGGCAGCTCCTTGTCGCCGACCTTGGTGCAGCCCAGATATGCCTCAGCGTAAGCCGATGCGGTTGCGCCGATGTCGTTGCGCTTGATGTCAGCGATGACATACATGCCCTTCTCGTGCGCATAGTCGATGGTATTCTTGAGCACTTCTGCACCCTTGGGACCGAGCAGCTCATAGTATGCTGCCTGCGGCTTGATTGCGGGTACGATGTCGTGCAGGGCATCGATCAGGCTGATGTTGAACTGCTGCATGGCAGCCGCTGCTGCCTCCAGGGTTTCGCCGTAGCGCTCAACGCACTGGGATACAATAAAGGACGGAATATACTCCAGGCGTGCGTCCAGACCGGCAACAGTCGGGTTGTTCTTCTGGCGGATGCATTCAACGAGTTTTTGTACAGACATGATTTGTCTCCTTTCACACGGGCCGGAAGGCTGTCCGGCGCTGGTTGATGACTTTTATGAGAATCGACTTGCTATATTGGAATCTTACTCTGACGCGGCAGTCCCGGACTGCTTGACGATGGTCACCCGGTCTTCCCCGTCGGTCTCACGCAGACTGACGCATACGCGCTCGTTCTGGGAGGTCGGCAGGTTTTTGCCGACATAATCGGGTCGGATGGGCAGCTCTCGATGACCGCGGTCAATGAGGACAGCCAACTGGATGCGAGCGGCGCGTCCCATGTGGGACACCGCTTCGATGGCAGCGCGTACCGAGCGACCGGTATAGAGCACATCGTCCACGATGACCACCGTGCACCCGGCAAGACCGGGAATGTCGGGCAGCACCGGGGGCGCTGTGTGGGGCAGATCGTCGCGGAAGGGGCCGATGTCGAGCGGCAGGACGGGCGGGCGGAAGCCCTCGACCTCGCCGAGCTTATCTGCGATGCGTTCGGCCAGCGGTACGCCACGCGTCTGAATCCCGGCGAGCAGCAAACTGCGGCTGCCATGATTTTTCTCGATGATCTCAAACGCGATGCGGGTCAGCGCACGGCGGACGGCTGCTTCGTCCATGATTTCTGCTGTCTGCTGTAACACTGGCATACTCCTTTCCTGCTTATGGCACAAAAAAAGCTTCCTGCCCAAAGGCAAGAAGCCGCACGAAGCCATGCCTTGTGTGCGAATCTGGTGACACAAGACAATTTTTGCTCTCATTCGATCGTTCAGGCACTTTGGGAACTCACGGGTTCCGATTAAAAGTCTGATTACAGTTGTTCACTTATCGTTTGTATTATTATATCCTAGAATACCCGGTTCTGTAAACCGCCATTCTTACAAAAGCCAAACGAAATTGCTCGAAATTTTGTAAAATTTCGGCAACTAAAGAAATTTTGTTAGGTCATCGTAAATTTTTTCTGATTTTCCAAGGGCTAAATCACGGTCTGTACCGCCATACTAACAGCAAAAGGAGCGTGAAAAAACATGAAACTGACCCCCATTCTGTCCAGCATGGCCGCCGGTATGGCCGTCGGCGCAATCGCCTCTGCAATGGCTTCGAGCGCAATGTCCAGTCCGTCTGTCAAGCGCAGCGTCAAACAGGCCGCAAATCAGGTGACCAATACCGCAAAGCACATGGGCGATATGTTCTGATTTCCCCGATCTCAAGACCCTCCATCCGAAATCACGTGAAAAGAGGACGTTTACCCAAACGTCCTCTTTTTCTATCCCTGTCTCATGCGCAGTTTATCCCAAAGCGGAATGAGCCATGCACCGCAGGCGTTTCCCAGCGAACAAACGAGCAAAAATACGATGATTTTTCCAATCATTCCCTGCTGTACACCAAGCATCAGATAAAACATATCGGCGACCACGTGCTCAAACCCAGCAAGGATGAAAGCCGGGACGCAGAGTAAAATGCCGACAAACCGACCGAAATCTCCCTGCCAGGTGCGGAAGTGATCGACCGCAATGTACATGAGCAGACCGCACATCACGCCGAGCAGAAAGATCTGCACTGGAGACTCGGACAGCTTGCGTGCCGTCAGCTCACACGCCATCTCCCGATAGGCCGGTTTTGCATACGCAACCGCCAACGCCGTTACCGCACATCCAACGAGGTTTCCCAGCCAGATGACCAGCAGTTCCCCGATACAGACCATTCGATCATGCCGCGTCACTAGATACCCAACGCGGCCGGTAAATAACGCCATGCCACGGGTACAAATCGTGAAGAGCGCTACCGAAAACAGCACGGCTCCAAACGGTATCTTTCCGCTTCCCAGATAAATGGCACCGCTCACACCGATGAGCAGTCCGGCCAGTATGGACGAAACCAGTAATTCCAATTTTTTCACAGGCTGTGCACCTCCGCCGGTCTTTTTTTCTTATCCTATCACAGCTATACCGTGCTTGGCAACCACGGTTGACGGTGCCGTCCCACATTTGTATAATAAAGACCAGAACAGGAGGCAATCCACATGGATCTTACATATCAGGCCGGTGCGCTGTGCGACGTTCTGCGCGACCGCCAGCCGATCATTCACTGTATCACCAACTATGTGACAATCAACGACTGCGCAAACGCAGCCCTCGCCATCGGCGCATCTCCTATTATGGCCGATTCACCAGAGGAGGCCGACGCGGTGACCACACATGCGCAGGCGCTTGTCCTTAATATTGGTCAGCTGTCGCCGCGCAAGCTGGACGCTATGCTGCTGGCCGGTGCTCAGGCCAACCGCATGGGCATCCCGGTCGTACTCGACCCCGTGGGCGTAGGTGTATCCGCGCTGCGCACCTCGGCTGTGCGTCAGCTTCTGGAAACCGTCCATATTTCCATCCTGCGCTGCAACCGCTCGGAAGCCGCCTGCATTTATGGCATGCACGTCAACCAGCACGGCATCGACAGCGATCACTCCATTTCCATTTCGGACGGCGAAGCGCTGGCACGCGCACTCGCGGCACGCTATCACTGCACGGTTGCGCTGACCGGCGAAACCGACCTTGTCGCAAATGCCTTTCATCTATATCGACTGGAAGGCGGTCACAAAATGCTGTCCCGCGTCACCGGTATGGGCTGCATCGCTACCGTCCTGTGCGCCGCATTCGCAGCCGCTTCCGACGATCATTTACCTGCCGCGATTGCTGCACTGGGCGCAATCTCTGCCGCCGGCGAAATCGCTTTTGAGAAAGCCGGACATCTCGGTACAGGCAGCTTTCACATCGCGGTCATCGATGCGCTGAGCCAGATGGACGCGCAGACACTGTCTTCTCATCTCAAACTCACGGAGGTATCCCATGCGGACACTCAATGACCTGACCGGCTTTATCTTCGATCTGGACGGTACCCTGCTCGACTCCCTTTGGGTGTGGAGCGAAGTGGATGAAGTATTCCTGTCCCGCCGCGGTCTGCCCATCCTCCCCGACTATGCACAGTCCATCGCGCACCTCGGCTTTGCCGATGCCGCACGCTATACCATTGACCGCTTTGGCCTGGACGAAACACCCGAACAGCTCATGCAGGAATGGTATGACCTTGCCCACGCCGCTTACCGTGACCGCGTACCGCTCAAACCATACGCCGAAGAATTTCTGCGCAAACTTTGTGCACAGGGTGTGCATATCTCGGCGGCAACCTCATCCGAACCCGAACTGGTTCTGCCCTGTCTGGATCGTCTGGGCATCACCGGATTGTTCGACAATATCACAACCATCCACGAAGTGAACTGCGATAAGTCCTCCCCAGATATCTATCTGCTGGCTGCTGAGCGTATGGGCATTGTACCGAACCAGTGCGCCGTCTTTGAAGATATCCTGCGCGGTATCCAGAGCGCAAAATCTGCCGGTTTCTATACGGTTGCGGTGGAAGAACCCGCATCGGCACTCGATCAAATCGAAATCGAACACACCGCCGACCGCTATATCCACTCTTTCGCTGAACTACTCTAAACCACCGCAGCCCATAAACGGGTCCGGGCCTGCGGCCCGGCGCGGTCCAGCCGCGCAGGCTGGTCCGTCCAGGTGAAGCTTGGTCGCCGTCCGCAGACGGCGAAATCCCCTTTGAAATCCGGTGTCCGCCCCGGATTTCAAAAATACTTACCCAACAAAAAACCGCCCTCTCGGGCGGTTTTTCTTGCTTATCATCGGTTTACGTCGTATGATCGGGCATTCCTTCCCAGATGCGTCCAACACTCCATAACTTCAGCCCACCTTCATCGGTAAACTGATGCATGGTAATATAGACCTCTCCGCCATCCGGGAACGTCACCTTGAGATCTTGGTCAACTCCCTGACCAACCACAATCTGCTCACCAACGCGCGTCACCGGATACGTTTCCTCATCATAGAACATACAAATCGCCGCACGCAGCGCGTCTTCCGGTGTCTGGAATTTATCCGAGCGTTCCCGCATGTATTCCATGTCCGGGTTCACCATCAGCCCGGACACATCATCCGGATACAGCTGCAAAAACTGCTCTCGCGTCAAGCTGTCATCCCACGTCGCCTGCAATGCATCGCATCCGGTCACAACCGGGATGCCATCCTGCTCGCCCACGGTCAAACGCTCGGCATAACGGTACTGCTCCCCACCAGCTTCCAACTGATACACTACGGTCACACTGTCCTCGGTCAGGTCTCGCAGCATCCAGTCGGTCACATCCGGGCTGGAACCCCAGCCAATCTTCCAGAAAATGCGCAGATGATTGCCAAGCTGCTCCTGATCCTGTACAAACTGCTGCTGTAATGCCGTGCTCATAAACGGATAGCGGAACAGTGCATTTTCACGCAGATAGCCTTCCGCCCACTGATTTGCCGCCTGAATGACCGGCACAAACTGCGTCAGGTGTTCCTGCGGCTCGTTGTTTTCCGGCTCGACCACACCAGTCAAACGATAGCTGTCCGAACCTTCAACCGGATTATACTGCGGCTCATACTGGAAATAGATCATCGTGCCGTCGGCAAATTCATAAATAACCGCATCATCGCCCACATTGTACCGTCCGCCGGCAACCGGGAAATTCATATAGACAAGCGCTTCGGGCGAAGCAGCAGACACAGGCCGCTCAGGCATGCCGAGCCCAATGACATCATCTGCCGTCCAGCAAATCATATCCGGGTCATCCAGAACCATGGCCTGATCGATCGTGCAGTCGGCAATGCGCAAGCTGTCATCCTGCCAGCCAAAATTCAGCGTCTGCACCTGCGTGATGCCGCTGAACCAGGTTCGAGTTGTCTTTCCGCTTGCTGGCTCTGCCGGTTTACCATGCACGCGAACGGTCACTGTGCCAGTCTCGGCATCGACCGTATATTCAGCCTTGTCCGCAGTCATACCCATCGGCAGATTATTCAGCTCCATCAGCTTTTGCGCATCACTGTCCGCATACCAGCTGATATACTCTTCAAACATGGCCATCATGTCTTTGCCAAGCAAGGTCTTGGCCTGCTCTGCCGAGAGACCATCCACCTGTGCATTACACCAGCGCTGTGCCAATGCCTCCATCTGCTTCTGCGTCTCGGCATCGACCGGCTTTGCATCCTTCTGCACGGCCGTCCAGCGGTCAAACTTCCAGCCGTCTCCTTCTGGTCTGGTCAAAATGGAAATCTCCTGTCCATTGAAGAAGGTATAGTGGAACGTGGTCTCTCCCTGCTTTTCCAGTCGTCCACCGGTCAGTCCCAGCAGGGTTTCGATCTGTCCCGCTGCATCGTCCAGCATGGCCGGGCCGGTTTCGGGCAGACCCAGATCGCCATAGAGCATCTGGAAGGTGTCCAGATCGCGCACGCTGCACACGTCGGTCGGCTGCATGGTGCATGCCGCATCCACACTGTCCACATCCACTTTCAGCACGCCATCCTCCCGGATGAACTGCATCCACTGTACGGTATGCTGGTCAGGTACGGCCAGCGAGCTATGCAGTGCCTGCGACCAGTTTTTGACCACATACGCGCCTGCCCGCTCGGCATCGGGATAAACCGCATACGCCGTCACGTGCGGGTTGGCCTCAAGCAGTATCTTCTGCATTTCCTCCTGTGTGCGAGACGCAGAAACCTCCTTGGGCAAAACCGTAGTCAGCGTCTGTACATCTCCGTCCACAATCGCCTGTAAATAGGTCTCGGCTGTTGTGCGGATCTCCTGTTCGAGGGCCGCATTTTCCGTTCCCTTAGGCGTGACGGCAAAGCATCCGCCGACCAGTGTGAGTGCAAATGCAGCTGTCAGAATGAGCGCCACGCCGCGGCGCTTTTTATTGGGGCTAAATAACGCCTGCAAACGGGTTTTCATGGCTTTTCCTCCTCCCGTCAGTCTGGTTGTGAGCATGGTGCCGCCATACATCCGGCGAGCGACATCATTTAAGATACACTGTCCGTACTGTCTCTTTGCATCGGTGTCCAGTCCGTGCACGACCGACTGGTCACACGCGATCTCGAGATCCTGTGCGCCCTGCCACGTGAGCAGATGCACAACCGGATTGAACCAGTGCACGCACCGTGCAAGCAGAAAGACCATCTTGCACAGCACATCCTTATGCTTTGCGTGTGTAAGTTCATGCCGTAAGATGAGCGGCGCATCGGCAAGCGGAATACCGCCCTTGGGCAGGAGCAAAACCGGATGCACGAGTCCCACCAACATCGGCCCATCGGCCTCCGGTGTCTGCCGCAGCGGAATGCGCTGCCGCAGTCCCAGCCGTTCGCGCTCGCTCTCATAAATGCGCAGCAGTTCCGGGTCGCGCACATCACGCGCCGTGCAGCGCACGCGACGCACAAACCGCCGATAAGACAGCATAGAGCCTGCCAAAAATGCAGCTGCTCCAACCGCCCACACAAGCGCCAGAATTTCGTCAAACGCAATGGATTTCTGCGCCTCAGCGGTCACGATCGTCCCGGCAGGCATCCAATGCCGCTCGACGATCGGCTGCGGCTCTGCGATAACCGATTCGTTTTCCGTCCCGCTCGTCTCCGGGACGCTCTCACCCGTCTGCATCGTCTGCACCTCGACCAAGGTCGTCCGTGGTGTGACCTGAACGGGTGCGTCGGGAAAGCTATTCTGTACCGGAACAAGCAGCCGGACGGCAAAGATCACCCACAACGCACAGACCACTCTTGCCGGATACCGTCGGCGCAGAACAGCGCACAGGAGCAGGATGGGCAGCAATACCACCGAGGTGGTCAGGCTGACCTGAATGAGATTCCAAAAGATGGTCGTCATCTCTCATCCCTCCCCTGTTCGTCCAGAAAATCACGCAGTTCGTCGAGGTCTTCCCGGGTCAGCGCACCGGTGTGGGACAGCGACGCAACCAGATCACGCACCGAGCCCCGATAAAACCTGCGCAGCAGACTGACACTCTCGCGCTCTCCATAGTCATCCTGACTAACAAGCGGCGTGTAGACATTCATTTTCCCCTGCTTGTCACACTGTAAAAACCCTTTTTCACACAGTCTGGACAAAAAAGTCAGCACCGATGTTGTCTTCCACCGGTCAGCTAGGCGTTCGGTCACCCAGGCAGACGGCACCGGGCGCTCGGGTGCGCTCCAGACCTCCTGCATCACGGCCAGTTCGGCATCGGGCAGGCGTTTGGTCTCTCGCATATCTTCACCTCCTACATTTGTAGAACTTCTTAGGTTGGCTTTATTCTACATCCGTAGAATATGAAAGTCAAGCGCCTGCGGATGACAATACGGATACAAGAAAACCCGCAGGCGACCAAACTCGCTTGCGGGCTTTCCAGGGGAAATATTAAAGATAGGATTATGCCTGTTTCATGTCCCAGAGCTTGGCATCACCTGTGCCGCTCGTCCAGCGTACCCCCCAGGACGTGGGATAGCACCGGGTGGACATGCAGGTCGCGCCGCCGTCAACGAACACCTCAACCGACGAGGTATCGGCCAAAATGCGCAGGCTCATGGGAGCCGCACAGTGTGCAACGCGCGTGGTACGGCCTGCGCCGCCCTGCGGCACGGACAGGGTCAGTACCCCATCCTGCCAGTGCAGGCGTACGCTGTCGTGGATGGTCAGGTCAAACGGCTGGCCTGCGGTCTGATACTGCAGGTCAAAGGTCTTGACCGACTCGCTCACACCCGGTGTGACGGATAACTGCCGCAGCGTGCCGTGCAGTGCATTCAGCTCCGGAACCGGATTGCGCAGAATCTTGCCATCCTTTGCCGTCAGGACACAGGGTACGGTCATGCAGTGCTGCCAACCGTACGCCGTGGTGGGATTGGTATACTCTGCATCGGGCATACCCATCCAACCAAACTGAATGCGGCGGGTGCCGTCCAGGAAGGACTGGGGCGCGTAGAAGTCAAAGCCCTTGTCCAGCGCCTGGAACTCACCCAGTGTACAATCTCCGCGGAAATCCACATACAGCGGGAAATAACCGCAGGCGTAAACATTCTGGAAGCGGTCGTCAGTCTGTGCAACGCCCTGCGGCGATACGCACAGGAACCACTGACCATCGATCTCAAACAGATCGGGACACTCCCACATATAGCCGAAAATCTCAGGCGTGGTGATGGTGTTGCAGTGCGTCCAATGAATCTTATCCTCGGACTGGAAAATCAGCACTTCACCGCGATCTTCCAGCGTACGCGCACCCTGCACCATATAATACTTGCCGTCCATCTTCCATACCTTGGGATCGCGGACATGGCAGGTCAGACCGGCCGGATAGTCCTTGTTTTCCATCAGGCACTGCTTGGATGCCATAGTCTCGCCATCCTCAGAGATCGCCAGACAGGTATTGTGTCCGCGGCCGGTACGGATGTAATCATGGTCACCCTCGTGTTTGACGTTGCCGGTGTAATACAGGTACATCTTGCCGTCCTCGATGTAAGCCGAACCCGAGTAGACACCGTGGATATCATAGGGCTGATCGGGACAGAGCAGGATGGGCAGGTACTCCCAATGCACCAGATCACGGCTCTTGCAATGACCCCAGTGCTTGACACCGCCCGTGCAATCGAACGGGCCGTACTGGAAGAAGACATGGTAGTCTTCTCCGTACTTGCACAGGCCGTTCGGATCGTTGAGCCAGCCGGTCGGCGGCTGAATGTGGAAGGTCAGTCTGTGCGGGTCCTGGGCGGCCTTGGGGCCGTCCTCCCGCTCGACGCGTGCCGCCATACGCAGCAGGTCGCGCTGTAATGCATTGCTCATGTAAAAACTCTCCTTGTTCAGCGGCGCAGCGTCAGCAGCTGATCGCCCACCTGAACCGTACCAAAGTGACGATCAACCGAAGCAAAGTCCTCGCCGTTGGTGACGATGATTGCGGTGATGGTCTTGTATCCGGCAGCGCGGATGCCGTCCATGTCGAACGTCAGCAGGGTATCGCCTGCCTTGACGCGCTGGCCTTCGGTGACCGAGCCGGTGAAGCACTTGCCGCCCAGTTCTACCGTGTCTACACCGACATGGATGAGCAGCTCTGCGCCGTTATCGCAGGACAGGCCAACTGCGTGACCCATCTGTGCGCTGATAGTTGCGTCGCAGGGTGCGACAACCTTGCCGACCGTGGGCTCGATAGCGATGCCGGGGCCGAGCACTTCCTGTGCGAAGGTCTCGTCGCCGGTTTCGGTGAGCGATACTGCATTGCCGGTCAGCGGTGCAGTGATGGTCAGATCGTTTGCAATTCCCGCTGCCTTGGGTGCAGCTTCCACTGCCGGGGTGGATTCAGACGACTGCTGCGGTGCAGCCGGTGCGGTCTGGGGCTGGATCTGCTCGGGCTTGAGGCCGAACAGCCAGGACAGAACGAAGGCAACCGCTGCTGCAATCAGCATTGCGATGATGTACTGTACCGGACGGTGCAGGTGCAGCAGGATACCGAAGATACCGGTAACGCCGGTGCCGGTTGCGCCCAGACCAACGATCGAGGCGTACAGTGCACCGCATGCACCACCGATCGAACCGGCGATGAAGGGACGCAGGAAGCGCAGGTTGACACCGAAGATTGCAGGCTCGGTGATGCCCATGAATGCGGACAGAGAAGCCGGAAGCGCCATAGACTTGAGCTTCTTGTCACGGGTGCGCAGCGCAACTGCCAGAGCAGCTGCACCCTGTGCAACGTTTGCTGCCGATGCCAACGGCAGCCAGTAGGTCAGACCGTAGGTGCCGAGCTGACCAAGGTCGATGATGGTGTACATGTGGTGGATACCCGAAACGACCGTTGTCGCATACAGGCCGCCCATGACAAACGAGCCGAGGCCGAACGGAATGGCGATCAGCCACTGGATACCATTGATGATATGGGTCTCGATGGTGGTAAAGACCGGGCCAATCGCTGCCAGAGTCAGATAACCGGTGACGAAAACCGAGACCAGAGGCGTGACGAACAGGTCGAACATCGGCGGTACAACCTTGTGCAGACGCTTCTCGATGAAGCACATCAGCCATACCGCAATCATAACCGGGATAACGTGACCCTGATAGCCGACCAGCGGAATTTCATACAATCCACCGAATACCGGCTGCATGGTCTGAACGCCGTCTGTTGCGACCGTCCATGCGTTCTGCAGGTTGGGGTGAATCATAATCATACCGATAACCGCACCGAGGAAGGGGTTACCGCCGAATACCTTGGCTGCCGAATATGCAATCAGGATGGGCAGGAAGGTGTACGCCGTGTTGGCAAACAGCGTTGCAAACACATAGATCGAACTGCCGGTATCAATGTGTGCAAAACCGTTGTTGTTCATAAAGTTCAGGGCATCCATGATACCCATGAGGAAGCCCGAAGCAACGATTGCCGGGATGATGGGAACGAAGATATCGCCCAGGGTCTTGATGAACCGCTGGAACCAGTTGCCCTTCTGTGCTGCGGCAGCCTTGACGTCTTCCTTGCTGCCTGCCGTGATGCCGCCCTCCTTGACGAAAGCGTCAAACACCTTGTTTACAATGCCTGTGCCGAAGATGATCTGTAACTGACCCTGTGCCTCAAAGACGCCCTTGACGCCTTCACCGTTCTCCAAAGCCTGTTTGTTGACCTTCTTGTTGTCCGCAATGACCAACCGCAACCGGGTGGCACAGTGCGCCGCTGAGACTACATTTTCTTTGCCGCCAATTGCCGCAAGTACGTCCTTGGCTGCCTTCTGGTAATCCATCGTGACACTCCTTTCAAGTTTTCAAATTTCTTTCACCCTGTAATGTGGAATCGATTCCACATCCTATGCAATTATAATAGCACTCCTACTCCCTTCTGTAAATGGGACATATCTTCCAAACTTTACCCGGTCACTTTGCGCACTTTGACGGCTTCACGGGCAAATCGCGCAATTTAGCACACATCTATTTGTGAAAAATGCAAAAAAGACGGCTGCATCCCATTTTACAGGAATGCAGCCGATATTTCTTTTGTTGTTTTAGTGACCGGTGCTCTCTCTGCGCACGATTTCGTATCCAAGCTTGATCTGCTGGTGCATATCCACGCCATCACGGATGATCTCCAACAGGATTCTCGCCGCTTCTTCACCGCTCTTTTCATAAAAATAGTGTGCAGTTGTCAATTTTGGACGAACCAGTCCGGAAATTCGTGCATGACCGACACCTACGACCTTAACCTCGTCCGGCATCTTGATTCCCGCCTCATGCAGAGCTTCCATCGCGCCGATCGCTATGGAATCGGTTGCGCAAAAAATACCGTCAAATGCAGTCCCATTCTGCAAGAGATTCCGGCACGCCTCGGTGCCGCTCTCGACCGAGAAGTCACAGGTCTGCATCAGTGCGTCGTCCGCCGGTATCTCTGCCTCTGCAAGGGCTTCCAGAAAACCGTGCCGACGTGCCAGACCGGCCGCCTTATCGCGCGTTGTGACACCAAAATAGGCAATCTTGCGACATCCCGCTTCAATGAGTTCGGTGGTCAACGCGTGCGCTGCGCCCTGATCGTCGTGATACACACAGGAAGCGTCCGACAGGCACTGTCCCTCAACCACGACAGGCACCTGACATTCTCGAATGGCTTTGCGGTGTGCTGGCGTGAGCATGGTCGCAACCAGCAAAATACCGTCCACACGTCCTTTGCGGAATACTTCCAGATATTCCAGTTCTTTTTCTGCGTGGTTGTCGGTGTTGGCCAGCAAAAGCTGGAACCGGCTGTCACCCAGCACACGCGAAATACCGCGCACGATGCGTCCGATCGACTCGGAGTTGATACGCGGCAGAATGACACCAATCAGACCGCTCTGTCCGGTACGCAGCATCTGTGCCTGTCTGGACGGCACATAACCGGTCTCCTCGATCACGCAACGAATGGCTTCCCGCTTTTCTGCGCTCACATATCCGTCGTTGAGATAGCGCGACACAGCGGTCTTGGAAACGCCCGCACGGGCAGCGATTTCCGCAATCGTCATGCTTTCCCCTCCTTTTTTCCTCTCCATTCTCTCTTACTTCGACATTATTTTTATTTTAACATGCCCAGCCGCCGCCGTCAAACCAGCCCTTCCCCACCAGAACTTTTCCCGCTTTCCATTGCTTTTATCGCGCTGTCCTGTTAAAATGGAGGTAACAATTTCCGGTTTTCTTTCGAGGAGACCGGGCGGCGTGCGCCGCCAATTCCCATACTGGAGGTTTTTTCTTATGTATACACCCATCCGGCTGCCAAAATTGCTGATGCCGCGCGAAGGAATCGACCTGTCCAAGTGGGCGGTTATCGCGTGTGACCAATACACATCCCAGCCCGATTACTGGAACAATGCCGACGCGATTGTCGGTGATGCGCCCTCCACCCTGCGCCTGACGCTGCCCGAAGTCTATCTCGAACAGCCCGACGTCAAGGAGCGCACGGCAAAGATTCAGGATGCCATGCTGCGCTATCAGCAGGACGGCACGCTGACCGAGTACGAACCGGGTATGATGCTGGTCGAGCGCACCACCAAGTCGGGCACGCGCCGCGGCGTTGTCCTGTCCTTCGATCTGGAGGCGTACGACTATCAGGCTGGTTCCCAGTCGCTCATCCGTCCGACCGAAAAGACGGTCGTCGAGCGCATTCCGCCTCGTCTGGCTGTCCGTGAGGGTGCATCGCTCGAACTGCCCCACATCATGCTGCTGATCGACGATCCCGACCGCAAGGTCATTGAGCCGCTGTTTGCCGACAAGGACGCATTCCGCAAGGCATACGACACCGACCTTATGCTGGACGGCGGCCACCTGTCCGGCTGGTTCGTGCCCGAAGGCAAGGAGACCGCCGCACTGATCGAGCGTCTGAACGGTCTGGCCGATCCCGAGACCTTCAACAAGAAGTATGGCCTGACCGGCGAACACGCTGTTCTGCCCTACGCTGTCGGCGACGGCAACCACTCGATGGCAACCGCAAAGGCAAACTGGGAGCGCATCAAGCAGGGTCTGTCCGAGGAAGAGCGTCAGGATCATCCCGCACGCTTTGTACTGGCTGAGGTCGTCAACATCCACGACGACAGCCTGGAAATCGAGGGCATCCACCGCGTCCTGTTCCACATCCACCCGCGTGAGGTCTTCCAGGCTGCGGACGATTTCTTCCGTCTGCACGGCGGCATGGCTTACTGCGGCGATCCCAAGAGCGCACCGAGCACGAACGTCCAGTCCTTCCCGTGCATGTTCCACGGTGAGCAGGTCACCCTGTGCATCGTTGACTCGCCCTGGGCTCTGCCGGTCGCAACCCTGCAAAACTTCCTGGATGATTTCCTGGAGAAGAACCCCAAGTCGCATATCGATTACATCCACGGCGCAGACGTTGTTCGTGAACTGTCTCAGGATGCGCGCAATATGGGCTTCCTGCTGCCTGACCCGGCTAAGGAAGACCTGTTCCGTGGTGTCATTCTGGATGGCGTCCTGCCGCGTAAGACCTTCTCCATGGGCGAAGCACAGGAGAAGCGTTATTACATGGAGGCACGCAAGATTGTAAAGTAAACCACCGCACCCCTAATTGAAGTTTCGATCAAACCTTTTCAAAGGTTTGCGGAGTCTTGAGGCAGAGCCTCAAGTCGCCATCCGCAGATGGCGAAACTCTCCTCTTGATTTTCGCAAAGCGAAAATCAACCAAAAGAGAAAATAAAAGCGCGTCCTGCAGCCCGTAGGCCACTATCCTCATTCTCACGCCGTGCGTGAGTAAAAGGAGTGTGACGCGCAATCTGTGGAAAGACCGTCCTTTCGGACGGTCTTTCCCTTTTGTTTGTTTTGGTTGAAACCCGGGCCGGATGCCGGGTTTCAAAAGGGGATTTCGTGTCCTGCGGGACACGACTCAGGGCGCTGCCCTGAGAACCTGCAGCCTTTCGAGAAAGGCTGGCGAAAGCTTTATTTCGCCTGCGGGCGGGATCAGACGACCGCAAGACGCTTCATTTCTTTTCCCGATAAAAAACCTGTTCCTTCTTGATAAACGCGGTCATATACTCTGCATCTCTCCACTGGGACTGGAACGATTCCAAGGTTTCCAGAAAATCCTTCTGATCTTCCACCGGAACGCTCACGCGGCTCTCCCACTGGCTTTCATCCAAATTCAGCGGTTTTTCAAACACATCGCCGGTACGATTGGGCCAGCGCTCGTCATCGCCGCCATGCACATGATAGCGGTAAATAGTCGGCGTATAGTCTGCCATCTGATCAATCGCCGCACGGACAAACAGCGGTGCCGCTGCATGATCGCCGTGTACATCATCCTCATTCGTGACATAGATCGTACCTGGTCGGATATCCTCAAGCACACCACGCACGTCTGCAAGCACAGCCAGACGGGTATACGCCGCATGTGCACCCCAATGCGCAAGGTGATATTCCTTTCCACCGTCCGGGTGATAGGTATGTGCGCCGACATGCGACGGAACCAGCGTCTGATCGCCTTCCTGCCACAGTCTCCACAGGAAACTGACCTCACGCGGCATACCGGTATCTGCATAGCCCAGTGCGATCATGTGGTCTTCGGGTACACCCAGATGGGTCAGCGCCTTGCGGCTCTCGTGCCAGCGCGTTTTCGCCACTTCCGCACCCTCATAGTCACCATTGGTCAGAAAAACGACATAGGTATGCTCGGGCTGCTGACGAATGATCTCATACGCACCCAAAATCTCATCGTCCTGATGCGGTGCAAAAATTACAATATCCTGCTGCATATTTTGCAACACCTCTCTTGCCTTATTGTACCGCCATTATACCCGCGCCGGGTGCATGTGCGCAAGTCAATTTTTGTTTCCTGCAATCCACTTAAGCAAGGAAAAGAAAAAGACCGCTGAACGAATCAGCGGTCTTTTCAGTGGCAGCCGGACAAGGATTCGAACCCAGACAAACAGAGTCAGAGTCTGTCGTGCTACCATTACACAATCCGGCTATCAAGCGCCGCTCTCTCAAGCGGCGTATTTTATTATAAATGCACTCGTTCAAAAAGTCAAGCCTTTTTTGAAAAATTTTTTAAGACTCTTCTTCCTGCGAATCGTACTGTCCAAGCACGCTGTCCATAAGCTGTACCAGTTCCAGAACACTGCGGAACGGCGTGACCGCGCGGTCATCCATCCACTGGATGTTGCCCTGCCAGCTGGCATTCTGTCGGAACAGGACACTCAGACGAAAGCTTGCAATCGGCTTGTCTGCGTTCACGCTCTTGTGCGCAGTCGTCACACGATGCGCGGTTCCCGCCTTAAAGCTGCGCATACTGGTCGCACGCGGCGGAAATACCATGGAGTCGAGCAGCTCTTCCACCAGAAAAATCATCTGGGTCAGGTTGGAAAAATAGCGTCTGCCCTTAAAAAATGCGTTTTCCAGATAGCCTTCCAAGTTCTTGCCCTCATAGGACAGGATATGGATGATGCTGGTTTTCATCTCATAAGGCACAAATTGTTCGGTCGTCATATCTGTTCTTCTCTCCTGTCTATCTGCTGGGTTGTGCGCGCTCTATTTATTTACCGTCCCATACGCCGTGCGAGCTGCTCGGGTGTCATTGCGCAGCGCAGAGCGGTCTCCGCCGTAATGCGTCCGGCCTTGTACAGCCGTAAAATGGACTCGTCCATCGAAATCATGCCCTCAGCCGCCGAGGTCTGAATGACCTGATCGATCTGGTGGATACGGCTGTCGCGAATCATGCTGCGAATCGCGTTATTGAGATGCATGATCTCGAATGCCGGTGCCTGACCGCCGCCAATCGTGGGCAGAAGCTGCTGCGAAATAACCGTGCGCAGCACCATTGCCAGCTGTACGCGGATCTGCTGCTGCTGGTTGGGCGGGAATACGTCGATGATACGGTCCATCGTATTGACCGCACCCACGGTATGCAGCGTAGAAATAACCAAGTGTCCCGTTTCCGCTGCGGTCATAGCAATGCGGATGGTATCCAGATCTCGCATCTCACCGAGCATAATGACATCCGGTGCCTGACGTAGACTGGCACGCAGAGCGGTCACATAACTGTCAGTATCGGTCGCAAGCTCGCGCTGGCTGACGATACTCTTGACGTCGCGATGCAGATACTCGATCGGGTCTTCGATCGTGATGATATGTGCGCTGCGCGTGCGGTTGATGGCATCGGTAATACAAGCCATCGTGGTCGACTTACCGCCGCCCGCCGGACCAGTAACCAGTACAAGACCGCGCGTCATCGTGGCGATCTTCATGACCTCATCCGGAATTTCCATCTGTTCACGATCGGGCACCGAAAAGCTGACCGTTCGAATGACTGCCGCGAGCGAACCGCGCTGACGATACGCGCTGACACGGAATCTCGCCAGATTCTTGACCGAAATCGAAAAATCATCGTCACCCGTCTGCAAGAAGTGTTCCATCGACCGTCCTGCCAGCGTATACAACGCCGAAACCAGCTCATTTGCACGCTCCGGCATGACCTTTTCCTCATTTTCCGGTACAATCTCACCGTCGATCTTGAACGACACCGGCATACCGGAAACGATAAACACATCGGACGCTTTTTTATCCATCGCGCGTCCGAGATATTCCAAGATCAGTTCCATAAACAGTCTCCTCCTTACACTACGCTGCGCCGCCGTCCCAGACGGCAATCGACTGATCGGCCTGCCAGTCTCCGCTGTATGTCAGCTCCCATTTAAGAATATCATAGCTTTGATTTTGAAGCAAGAGGATGACCGAAAGGGTCTGATTTTCGCCCGCTGGGACGAAAAAAATTGCCTGCTGACCTTCTGCGTCGTTCGTATATGCAATCGCAATTCCATCGATTTCCTGCGCTCTGCTTCCCTGTCCGAGCTGCGCGGCAATCGCAGTCGCCTGCGCGTCGGCTGCATAGTAATCGGCTGTGTGCTGCGCAGTCGCCTGTGCCAGTTTGGACTCACCCACTGCAGTCGACAGCGTGAGCACCGAAAAGACCGTCAAACACAAGACCGCAAAGATCATTACCAGCGACACCGCGCCGCTGACCGTTCCGCCCCGCCTCATGGCTGCACCTCCGCTGCCAGCTGCAAGGCAAACAAGGTCTCATCGCTGCCCGTTTGCTGCACAGACAAATCTGCTTTGCGGTAACCTTCGGCAGGCTGCTGCGTAATGGTCATCTGGTATTCTCCCTCCGCCTGTACCGGCTGCCAGTCGCTGTCAAACCAGAGCACCAGCGCACCGTCTTCCGTGCAGGTGCCGTCCAAGTCCTGCGCCAGTCGCTCCAAATCTCCCTGTACCGTCTTGTATCGCTCGGCCGTGTTCTGCGACACGGTCACGGCCTGTCCCAGCGCCGCGCTGTCACGCGATACGCGATCAGCCTGCACGAACAATCCCACACAAATCGCCGCACACAGCGCGAAAACACCGACGGCGATCACAAGTTCAATCACCAAAAGCCCCGATCTACTGCTGCGCACGGTCATCCACCTCACTTCTCAGATTGATATACGCCT
Source organism: Butyricicoccus pullicaecorum (assembly GCF_002160355.1). Classification (NCBI taxonomy): domain Bacteria; kingdom Bacillati; phylum Bacillota; class Clostridia; order Eubacteriales; family Butyricicoccaceae; genus Butyricicoccus; species Butyricicoccus pullicaecorum. The sequence goes on along the minus strand of NZ_NFKK01000001.1, from coordinate 208,405 downwards.
GCTGTGTCCGACCGCTCGCATCGGTATACACAAGTTCCAGCCCACCGTCTGCCGCCTGCGCGGTCAGCTGCCGGGCTTCCACGATGGGTGTGCCCTCAGCGGGCGAAAAATCATTCAGATTGCTGCAAAACAGTTCCATGAGCTGACCGTCATAGACGTAAAGCGCGGTCACATAGCGCTCACCGTCATATTCCTGTGCCAGCACAACGGCATCTACACCACCGAACTTCTGCACAGATACGCCATCTGCATGGTCATTCGCATGAATCTTTGCCGTAATGTAAGACACGCCCACGCGCTGCGCTGCACTGTCCTCGACGCGCTGCTGCACGCCGCGGTAAACTCTGGCACCCATCACCAGCGTCAAAAGCATGGTCATGGCAAACAGACAGGTCAAAATGAGCGCAGCAATCATGCTGCCGCCGCCCCGCTTCATGGCTGACCTCCAATCTGGATCACCGTGATGTCCGGCATGATGTTGGACGCGAACACCTCATAAAACACCGCATAGTTCTCTTCATCGACCATCGCGCCATAGTGTTCCTTGAGGTATTCGTAGCTCTCGGGGTATGCACCTTCGACCGCGTAACAGCTCACCGCCGCACGGCGTACAGCCTGCTCTGCCAGCAGTCGGCCTTCCTCACCCGAGGATGCAGCCGTCTGGCGCACGCCCTGCACCATCCAGACCGCTGCGGCGACAAAGACGCACACGCCAATCACACCGGACAGCCAACCTCTCTTTTTGGGTCTCATGCTGCGTCTCCTCCCTTAACCGATGGTGGACATGACGCTCATGAGCGGCAGCATGACCGACAGCAAGATCACACCGGCAAGCAGCGCGGTCAAAATAACAATGGTCGGCTCGATCGCACCGATGTAGCCATCGATCCGACGCAGGGTATCTTCCTGCATACGCTCTGCGACCTGTTCCAGCGTCTCAGCCATCGAACCGGTGCGCTCGGACAGCGCAAGCAGACGGCCATCACGTGCGGAAAACAGACCGCTCTCGGACAATGCCTGTGCAGTGCTGCCGCCGTCGGCGATCTTCTGGACGCACAGCGCGGTCTTTTCATCGATCTGCTTGGCACCACCGCACAGCTTTCCAGCCAGTTCGGCCGCCTCGTCCATCATCAGGCCACTCGCTGCCGCCATCGCCATCGCAGACGCGAAACGTGCTGCCGCAATCTGGCCAAATACACCGCGTCCACCCAGATGGAAGCGCACAAAGCCGGTCACACGCGCCCGCAGTACCGGTACGAGCAGCACGATCAGTGCCAGCACAACTACAACGCCCAGCACAATCGCGATACCCAGTCCCGCACCGCTCAACACCTGTCCGATGTGCATCAGACGGGCTGCCATCGGCGACATCTGTACGCCAATCTGTGCAAAGACGCGGCTGAATACCGGCAGAACCTGCGTAATCAGCAGAAAGACAACCGCCAGCATGACACAGAACAGGGCAATCGGTACCGCAAACGCACGACGGACATCATCGATCATACGATCCTGTCTGGTATAGTGCGCGGAAAGCGCGGGCAGTACGTCCTGCAGCCGTCCGGTCTGCTCGGCCAGCGCGACCATATCGGTCATGTAGTCGGGAAAGGCTTCGGTCTGCCGCATGGCCTGCGCGAGCGGCATGCCTTCCTCTGCATGCGCACACAGCGGTGCAAGCCACGCCTTGGTGCGTCGATCGGTCTCATCCTCCAACAGCATGTTCAGTCCGTCGGCAATCGGCAGACCGGACTGCACCAGCTGATACAGTTCCTGACAGAAAATCGCCAGTTCTGCCGCCGGAATCTTGCTCTGTTTGCTCAAAATACAACTCCCCTTATATCAAAGATATTTGTGTATCATCCCAAGCGCGCACAGGCGGGCACAGTTCCAACCGTACCCGCCCAATGCATCCTATTTTAATATAAGTATTTCGCCTGATAGTTAGCGCCGTTGCCAATGTACTTCATAATTGCCTGACTGGAATTGTTGCTGGACGCGAACGTCGGGTCCATGAGCTTCCACTCCTGTCCGTCAAAGTAGATGGCTGCATCAATCCAGCCCTCTTCCTCGGAATATACATTGATCCACGCGTGATAGACCGAACCGGTATAGCCAACAACCAGCTTGGTCGGAACCTCCTGACTGCGCAGCATGGCCGACATCAGCGCTGCATAGTCAAAGCAAATGCCCTTCTTCTTTGCCAGTACTTGATCGATGTCGGGCAGGTAACCACTCTGCACCTTAGCAGCCAGCAGACGGTCATAACTGATGTTCTGTACGACATAATCATAAATGGTCTTCACCTTTTCCAGGTTATCGGTCATGCCTGCGGTCAGTTCAGCCGCCAGGGCCACCGCCTGGCTGTCTTCGGTGTAGTTTACGTACTGATTGGGACGCAGGAAGGGTGCAAACTCATCCTTGAGCGTCACCTCAAAGGAGGTCGAAAGCTCCTTGCTGTACTTGGTGTCCTGAATGTTCTTAAACACCTCGACCGTGTACTTGCCATTGCCGTCGGACAGTGGGAAGGTCTCATAGGTGTCGTTGCCAGTCAGATTGTACGTGTACGTCGTACCGCTCGGGCCAGTGACGCGCACCTTGAGCTTCTTGTCCGTATTTCCAAACTTAACCATGATGTATCCATCGGTCTTATTGGACATATCCACAGTTGCCGAGCCCGACTTCTTGACACTGCTGCCCGAGGCAACCGGTGTCAAAACTGTGCTCACAGCCGGCGATCCGCTCAGCGGAACACTGTCATCAATCAGGCCGCCCAGATCAACGGTCTCGCCCTCTTCCGCCTGCTGTACCTGTTCGCTCTGCGCCGTGCTCTGATCATCCTGCGCCGTGCCGCACGCAGTCAAGGTTCCTGCCGCCAACAGCAGCGCCGCAATCATTCTCTTCATCTTCATTGTGCCTTCTATCCTTTCCAATGCAAAATTTCTGTAAAATAAAGGTTATATTTTTTGTGTCACTAAATTCATTTTTATAAATCATAACACCTTTTTATATTTTTGTAAAGATTTTCTGTTTGTACCTTTATCACAGATTTTTTCCATTGTTCCCCTGTATTTCTATTATTTTATCACCACATTCTTATGAATTCAAGCAAATCCGCATAATCACGCAATATTTCAGCTTTTGTTACACATAAATATGCTATATTCTGCTTTCGCGCTCATACCTATCCTGCAAATAATGATATGGCATCGAACATTGTATATACTTTGAAACAATCATTTGCAATTTTGCAATATTGATAACCTCTTTCTCTCCATTGGGCTTAAATCCACACTCAATCGGCACATCACGCACTTTGACAACATGCACAGAATATGGCATAATAATACTATATTTGGTTATGCCAACCGCATATTACTGACAATTCCTGACTTGTCAGTTTAGCTGAGAAAGAGCGTATAAGAAATGACAAATAAGAATCAACTACAATCCATAAAAGATCCTCAACGAAAAATCCGAAATATGACCCTTATAGTAGCCTGTACCATAGGGTTCTTCGTGGTCACCGCAGTTGTTCTGCTCACACTGCTCAATCACGTCATGCTTCAGCAGACGCGGCAATATCTCGGAGAGATTTCCAACCAGTGCCGGACGGCGATTGAAAAGCAAATCGAAGGCGATTTGCTGACCATTCAAGGCGTCTCGGCGTTTTTTGATGATACGCTGGATGAACAGAGTATCATCGAGCGTCTGGAAACTGAAAACAACCGCAATTCCTTCATTCGTATGAGCTATATCGATCGAGACTATCGGGCAACCGTGGTTGATATCGACGGTTCGGTCTATACCGATGTCGATATGTCCGATCAGCCAGTCATCGAAGCAGCCATGAACGGTACGTTGGGACTGTCCGACATTATGCACGATCGTCTGGCCGACAAAGATATCGTTCTGTACGCGACTCCGGTCTATCAGGACGATGAGATTGTCGGTGTTATGGGAGCCACTCGCTCGGTGGACTCTTTTTCCACCATTATCCAGCAGCCGCTGTTCGGCACGCATGGACTTAATCTAGTCATTCGCCAGAACGGTGAAGCCATTCTGGCACTCGATGAGATCTTGCAGGAACAAGGCAACTTCCTGGAAATGATCAACTTCGACAGCCAGACCCGTAAAAAACTCGAGCAGGCCATTGCCACGCAGAGCGCCTACACGTTCTCGTTTGAGGATTCCGGACGGCAATACTGGGGAACCATCAACACGCTTGGCTATAACGACTGGTATTTGGTGAGCGTGGTTCCTGCCTACTACATCAATCAGGGCTATCAGCAGATGATGTTTGTGTTCATCGTGACCATTCTGCTGCTGATCGTAGTGTTCTCGTTCCTTCTGCTCTACACCAATCACATCCGCCATGTCAGCACCCAACGCATCGAGCACCTGGCATATTACGATGACATCACCGGCGCGTATAACACCCATAAATTTATGGAACTCGCTGCCGCACGTCTGAGTGAAGATAAAAACTATGCGCTGGTCCTGCTCGACCTGCACGGATTTAAGTTTATCAACGCCTCCTTCGGCTTTTCGGTCGGTGACCGTCTGCTGTGCGGTGTATCCGATATTCTCTCTCGTGCGCTCGGTGCAGATGAAATTTACTATCACCGTTTTGCCGATCAGTTTGGCTTCCTTCTGCACACACAGGATGAATCGGTCATCCGCAAGCGTGTCACCGCAATCATGGATGCAATCAGCGCCTTCGAGCTGGTTCCGGGCGACAGCCACCCCATTCACTGCTATTGCGGTATCAAGGTCAATCAGCACGATTCCAAGGAACTGAACATCGGCCTGATGCAGGACCGTGCCGCAGCTGCACTGGCACAGGTCAAGAACCTGCACGGCAACCACCTTGCTTTCTACGATCACACCCTGCTTGAGCGTGCTCAGCATAAAAACCATATCGAACAGCACATGCACGCTGCGCTGCGCAATCGCGAATTTATCGCTTACCTGCAGCCCAAATACGACCTGCACGCCGAACAGATCGTCAGTGCTGAAGCACTGGTGCGCTGGCAAAGACCGGATGGTTCGCTGGTACCGCCTGGAGACTTCATCCCGATCTTCGAGCAAAACGGCTTCATCACCCAGCTTGATCTGTATATCTTCGAAGAGGTATGCCGTACCCAGCGCCGCTGGCTGGACGAGGGACTTCCCATCGTTCCGATCTCGGTCAATCAGTCCCGTCTGCTGTTTTATCAGAAAAACTATCTGGAGACCGTTCACGGACTGGTATCCAAGTATGACCTTGACCCCAAGTATATCATCATCGAGGTCACCGAGAGCCTTGCAACCAACAAGGCAGAAGAAATCGCATCGGTCATTTCCGGACTGCATACGCTGGGCTTCTCGGTATCTATGGACGACTTTGGTTCGGGTTACTCTTCGCTCAATGTCCTGCGTAAACTGTCCATTGACGAACTCAAACTGGATCGTGATTTTCTGTCCTCGACCGAACTGGAAGCCCGAAGCCGCATCATTCTGCGCAATATTCTGGAACTGGCACGCGAGCTGCACATCACTACCGTATGTGAGGGTGTCGAAACTCGCATCCAAGCCGATCAGCTCCGAGATATGGGTTGTGACATTGCCCAGGGCTACTTCTTCTCCCGCCCAATCGACATCGAATCCTTTACCAAGCTGGCATTCGGCACCGAATAAGCACAAAAAAAGCTCCGCTGCACGCGGAGCTTTTGCTTTTTATTTCTTCTGTTCCAAAAATCCTTCACCGTAAACCTCACTGGTCTCGGTAATCATAACAAAGGCATTCTCGTCCACCTCATGTGCGGCAGACCGTACTTTAAACGCCTGGGATTTATTGCACGCGCACAGCAAAACCTGTCGCTCGGAACCCGTATAGGTACCGATGGCGCGAATCAGCGTAGAACCCCGGTCAATCGCATTGGCAATCTTATCAGCAACCTCCTGTCCGTGATCGCTAATGATGATAATAAGCTTACCAGCACCGACACCGTACATGATCTTGTCAATCACGATCGAAGTCACGCCGGTGGCTACGATACCATACAGCACCGAATCAATGTTGCCAAATACCGGCCAACCCATCAAAATAATGATGAGGTCAATAATCATGGTAACCGCACCGAGCGACATGTGCGGCCGCAGAACCTTGACCGACATGGTGAGAAAGTCAGTGCCGCCGGATGACGAACCGCGCATATACAGCACGGCCAGACCGGCTCCGAGGAAAATACCCGAATATAGAGCAGCCAGCAGCGGACTACCGGTATACGGAGGCGAAACCGCAGGCAGTAAAAAGTCCACGAACAGTGTGCATACAATCATAGAACGCAGGCTTTTAAACAAAAACCGTTTTCCAAGCAGTCGGAAGCTGAGCAAAATAACCGGAATGTTGAATACCAGCGTCATAATACCGATGGGAAGTCCCCACAGATGATGGGTAATCAGCGCCAGACCGGATAATCCACCCGGTGCAAAATTAGCCGTCTTCGCAAAGGTATAGATACCCAGCGCGTAAAACAGGCCGCCGGCTATATCGGCCAGCACATCCCACATCAACTCTTTTGTCTGCTTTTTCAACAGCAACCACCTCCTGTGTCACAGACATATCCTATCGCAAGTCAGCCGTTCTGTCAATCCTGCCCCCTCGATTCGTGCCCTTACGTTCAAAAAAGTATACCTCGAAAGCCTTTACAAAAGCATACCCGTTTGCTATAATAAATAAGCACAAGCGTCCGTAGTTCAATTGGATAGAGCGTCAGATTCCGGTTCTGAATGTTGGGGGTTCGAGTCCCTTCGGGCGTGCCAAAAAGTCCTTGATCTCATCTTCACGATGGTTTCAAGGACTTTTTTTATTTATAAAATTTCTCTTTCCCATGAAAAAACGAAAGGCACCCCGACCACACGGCCGGGATGCCTTTCTTCAGAAAAGGGATTGTTTAATTTTGTTTATTTTATGCACTGAGATCTACCGAATGCAGTGTATCCACGCCCTCAGCTTCTAGTACCAGTACAATACCGTTATCGTCCAGCATCGCATAGTATCCGCCATTGCCGTCAGAAGCACCAATGGTGATGGTATAAGATGCAGTACCGTCCTCGGTCGTATAGCTGACCTTAAGGGTCTGCGGTGCATCCAGACCATAAGTCTGCTTACGTGCGGTATCGGTCACACCATAGTCAGCACACGACAGGACGTACAGATTACGCACAGCATTGAGGAAGGTGTCCATTGTGCTGTCCTGTTCGATCGTGCGCGTGCCCGATGCGTCGGTGATCTGCCACTTGGTGACTTCCTCTTCTTCGGTCTCGTCCTCGCTGTCAGACGCCTCGCTCGCCTCACTCTCGTCGGCAGAAGCAGTCTCCTCTTCGAGCACACGAGTCACCGTGGTATCTCCCCAAACGATTTCGGTCAGGGAATCCTCGGTTGCATACGGGATATTCTCGTACTCAATCCAACCATTCAAACCCTGATCAAGGCCCTCAGGCAGGTAAGCCGTCGTTGCATAGACCGTATCGTTTGCCTTCAAATAGGTCACGCTATCCTGCACGCTGGCGGTCACAGTCACGGTTTGGTTGCCATCGGACAACTCCATCGTATAGTCCGGGGCATCCAGTCCGTAATCAGCATCGGCGTCCGGATTGTCCAGCTTGCGGTCGGCCGTGATCTCTTCGATCTCGTCGACAAACTCCTGCACCGCCGTGCTATCGATCGGACAAGCCGCGTCATCGGCATAACTCCACGCATCGTCGGTCTTGGTCAGATGCCATGTACCCTCTGTGTTGGTGTAAGTCAGGTCTGTGACATCCAGATCGGTCAGTTCCTCGATTGCGACCGTCTCTTCTTCCTCGGTTTGCTGTCCTGCCAGTGCAATATACGCGCCGCCCAGCACGATAAATGCCGCGGCTGCGATACAAAGATTTCTCGTTTGCTTTTTCATACCCGTCTCCTTCTGCGCAGCCAGTGTGCCAGTCCGACACCGAGCACGCCGAGCGGGATGATGGCAATGAACAGCATACCCCATGCACCTGCGCCGGTAATGAGGTTATACGAGGTCGAAAGCGACTTGGCCGGAATGGAAATGTTGCTGACATCGTCAAAGTTTGCGGTCACAGCGTTCATAAACAGATCCTGATTGCTCAGGTTGCTAAACTGACCGATGATGCTGTCGTCGATCAGGCTGGCCGGCAGAACGCACATGGTCGCGGTCTGAGTCTCCGTCTCTTCTGTGGTTTCTTCGGTCGTCTCATCGGCTGCCGCATCGTTGGAAGTCTCATCGGTGGTTTCCGTGGTTTCTCCACTCTCCGCTGTTACCTCCTGCTGTGCAATCGCACCCAGCAGATACTGTCCCTGGGTCTGACCTTCGTTGGTCACCAGATAGCCATTCGTACTGGTCTGCATCACCGTGCTGAGCGTTACATTCTCAACGGTCGGGTCGGTCTCAAGCATACCTACCGCGTTATACAGCAGAATCAGGGAATCGCTCGTCATATCAGCCGTGATCGACGTACCGGTATAGATCTCTGGGAAGATGTCATAGCCGTTGCTGTAATAGCGCTCAGCATCGGCAATATAGCCGTTCTGGCGCTGCATGCCGTAGGCTGCAAGCAGTGCATTGAGGTTGGGCTGGTCATTCTCGGTCTGCGCGAGCAGGATGATGACGTTTCCGCCCTTGGCCATATAGTCCTTGATGGCCTGGGTTTCGGTTGCGTCCAGATCCTTCTGCGGTGCGTTGATCACCAGCAGATCGCAGTCTTCCGGAATGCCGCCGTCTACGACCAGATTGACCGTATCAGTGCTCAGATTGGCCTTATCAATGGCATCCTGAATACTCGAGCCCAGCGACTGTTCACCGTGTCCCTCGGTCGTGTAGATGACATGATCGGTCGGCGCGGATACGCTGACGATGGCTGCGGTCAGCTGACCTTCGCCGTCGAACGAATCCTCAACCGCTTCGTAGCTGTACATGGAATACGTGTGTGTGATGATCTCGCTGAACAGGATATTGCGGCTCTCGCCGGTCGCCTCACACGAGACAACGACTGTGCCGTCCTCGGCACCCAATTCCTGCGCCTCTGCCGGATGCAGTACCGGGTCTACCGTCTCAACCGAAATATGGCTGGACAGCGATGCGTACTCGTCCACCAGACGCTGAATACGGGTATCCAGTGAGTCCGGCTGAGAGACGATGGTCAGGGTGACATCCTCGCTCAGTTCCTCCATCGCCGTTTTGGTCGTGTCACCGATCTCAAACAAGCTGTTGCTGGTCAAATCCAGCATGCGGGTACTGGTCGGCAGCAGTCCCACCAGCATATTGACAACAATCAGAATGGCCAGCACGATGGCGGTCATACCTGCACTGTACGAACCATGCCGGAAACCGGCTGCGTGCAACGACTGCTTAATGGCAGCACCCGACGGACGCGGCAGAGACAGATGAATGCGTCTGTCCTGCGGTTTGGTCTGCGGCTCGGTCTGGCCTGCCTCATTCTGTTTCTTTCTCCCGAACATGTTATGCCCACCTCCGCTTCTGTAACGACTGCACGGTCAGGAAAACGCCAAAGAACGCCAGGCTGAGATAGCGTACAACCGCGGTCAAATCAAGCAGGCGGTAGTTTGCCAGCTCGACAAAGCCGGTATAGACGTCAAAGGTTCCCAACGTCTTGGCCATCAGTCCTTCAAACGTCGTGCTGCTGACCAGATATGCGATGATGAGCGCTACGGTCAGGATGACAAACACACCGACCGCAACATAGGGATTGCGTGCAAGCGCGTAGTAGAGAGCGGCAAGCAGGGCAACAATCACAATCATGCCGATGAGGTTGCCGCGCGCGCTGGTCGGGAAATACTCAGCCAGTGCATCCCACAGATAGAGCACGAGCAGTACGCCGAAGCTGGCAACCGCAGCAATGAGCTGGCTCTCGGTGATCGAAGACAGGAACATGCCAATGGCGATGTATGCACAGCCCAGCAGGAAGTACAAGCCAATCGCCGCCCAGTCACTTCCAAGGCTTGCCGTACCACCGGTCATGATAATCAGCGGGCATAAACAAAACAGCAGACACGGGATGGCGAACACTGCCACCATTGCAAAATACTTGCCCAAAACGATATCCCAGACCGTAACCGGTGCGGACAGCATGAGCTGTTCGGCATGGCTGTGACGATCTTCCGCAAAAGACTTCATGGTGAGAATGGGGACTGCAACCATGAGCATAAACAGCATATTTCCGATCGTGGCCGAAAAATACGGGTAGCCGTTGACCAGATTCAAAACCATAAAGTAAATGCCTGTCACCGCGGTCAGCACCGCGATAAACACCGGGCCGAGCATGGTTTGAAAGTACGAGCGTACTTCACGTGAAAAAATGGCTTTCATGCGCCCGCCTCCTCTCGCTCAAGAACCAGTTCTGCATCGGTATGGTCATCGGTCAGCTCGAGGAAGATTTCCTCAAGCGATGCCTTTTCCCGCTCGAGCTTGAGAATGGGCTTCTTCGCCTCGGCGCACGCATAGAAGAAATCCTCGGTGACGCGGTCGTCCACCGCGCCGAAGCGCAGTTCGGTTTGACCGGCACGTGCACCTGCGCTGATTTCAACCGGAATGCCGGGCAGCATCGCGCTGCACAGTGTGCGCATCTCTTCCGGCGTTGCCCGCACGCTTGCGCACAGTGCACCGCCTGCGTGCAGCTGCGCCTCCAGATTTTCCGGGGTATCGCTCGCGACCAGCTTGCCGTGAGAGAGAATAAAAATGTAGTCACAGACCGCGCTGACCTCGGACAGGATATGCGAGCTCAAAATCACGACATGCTCTTCGCGCAGCGAGCGGATGAGGTCGCGGATCTCGAGAATCTGTCTGGGGTCAAGACCGACGGTCGGCTCATCGAGGATGACAACATCCGGATTGCCAAGCAAGGTTGCGGCCAGTCCCACGCGCTGCCGATAGCCCTTGGACAGCGTGCGGATCAGGTGATCCTGCTCTTCCAGCAGGCCGGTCTTGTTCATCGCCTGCACCACTTGCTGTAACTGTTCGAGTCTGGGGACTTTCTTGAGCTTTGCCGCAAAAGTCAGATATTCTCGCACAGTCATCTCCGGGTAGAGCGGCGGCAGCTCGGGCAGATAGCCGATGCGCTGTTTGACCTTTTCCGGCTCCTGCTGCAAGTCCATACCGTCCACGATGACCGTGCCGCTGGTCGGTGCCAGACAGCCTGTCATAATGTTCATCGTCGTACTTTTTCCTGCGCCATTCGGCCCGAGAAAGCCGTAAATCTGCCCTTTCTCTGCCGAAAAGCTCAAGTGGTCGACCGCCAGATAACCGCCGTACCGCTTGACCAAATCTTGTACTTCAATCATTTTGGGGTTCCTCCCTCCGTAGTCCTTATGGCTATCTTATCGTTCAATTAAGGAGATTGGATGACCGCTCTATGTACAATCCGGGTAGATTGTGTGTACATTATAAGGCGTTTCGGCAACAAAAAAAGGAACTCCACAAAAGTGGAGTTCCGGTACTATGCATTTAGTTTTCCGTATCCCAACCGGGCACATGATCTTCATCGTGCCAGTAGTCGAGTTCTTCCGGCTTCATGCCAATGTGACTTGCGAAGAATACAGGGTCCTTGCCCTCCTTGCGCTGACGGTCGTAGTCGGCCAGCACCTTGAGCGCCTGATTGCCCAATACCAGAATGGCAAAGATGTTCACGATCGCCATGCAGCCCATCAGGATGTCTGCAAGGTTCCAAACCGTGTCAAAGCTTGCCTGGGCGCCAAGGAAAATAGCAGCAAGACAGGTCAAACGGAAGACAAACAGCAGGCGCTTGTCGTCCTTGATAAAGCGCAGGTTGGACTCGGTGTAGTAGTAGTTGCCCACCAGACTGGAGAATGCGAAGAAGAAAATCGCAATGGTGATGAACAGGATACCAATCGGGCCGAAGGTGCCGCTGACTGCGTCCTGAACATAGGTGATGTCCTGCGAAACCGGTACACCGGAAACCATCAGGATCATCGCGGTGGTCGAGCAGATAACCAGCGTGTCAAGGAATACCGACAGCGTCTGGATCAGACCCTGCTTTGCCGGGTGAGAGACAGCTGCCGAAGCCGCCGCGTTGGGTGCAGAACCCATACCAGCCTCGTTGGAGAACAATCCCTTCTTGATACCGGTTACGACCGCACTGCCGGCAAAACCGCCGACGATTGCCTGTGCGTCAAATGCCTGGCTGAAGATCTCCTTGAATACGCCGGGAACAGCCGACAGATGGGTGAAGATCATAACCAGACCAATCAGAATATAACCGCCTGCCATAATGGGAACGATGACCGAGGTGATGAAACCGATACGGTGTACGCCGCCGAAGATAACCAGACCGGTCAGCGCCGCTATGACGATACCAATGATCATCGGCCACATGCTGTTATCAAAATCCGGGATATAGAACTTGATTGCGGTTGCAATGTTGTAAGTCTGAAGGCCGTTAAAGCCGTAAGCAAAGCAGGCAATCAGAAAGACCGAGAACAGGCATCCGAGCCAGCGTTTGCCGATACCGCGCTGGATATAGTACGCCGGGCCGCCGCGGAAGGAATCACCGTCCTTGACCTTGTAGAGCTGGGCGAGTGTAGACTCGATAAATGCGGATGCGCCGCCGATGACTGCCATCAGCCACATCCAGAACACCGCACCCGGGCCGCCGGTTGCAATTGCCGCCGCAATGCCCGCGATGTTGCCCGTACCAACACGCGAAGCGGTGGAAATCATAAGGGCCTGGAAGGATGATACCTGTTTGACACCGTCATCATCGCGCGACTTCTCCTTGAGGATGCGCATAACGTCGCCGATGCGCCGGATCTGGACAAAACCCGTCCGGATGGTGAAGTATACACCCGATCCGATCAGCAAAAAGATCAGAATGTAGGTGTACATGAAGTTGTTCAAGCTTCCTAAATACTCGTTCAGCATTCAGTTCCTCCTATCTTTTTTCCGTGCATAGTACATCTATCATACAGGAAAGCCGGAAAAATTACAAGGATGAATCAATTATCTTCTTTAGCTTGTCCGAAAAACTGGCAAAGTATCCGAACCCGGACAAAGTTTTCTAGCCAAAGCATACAAAAAGAGCCCTGCATTTTGCAGGACTCTTTGTCAGATTCATGCGGAGGTCAGCCGCAGAATAATCACTGGAATTCCTCGATCGACTTGCTGATCGTGTGTGCAATCGGCTTCCACTCGATCTTGCGGAAGAGTGCGACAATCGCGATCGGGATGTAGGTGAAGATAAACAGCGGGAAGGTGAAGGTGTAAAGCACCTTGCGCGCTGCCGTGGTGTTGATGTGCTTCCACTCGGTGATTACCGTAACCGCGCCGAAGAACAGCAGGGTCAGATAAAATCCGCCGAAGGAGGACAGAATAGACGACAGGGTGACGCGAACCACGCTGACTGCCACCGGTGTGCTCAGCAGTGCGCTGACCAGCAGGAAAGCGTTGACCGCAACCGAAGCCAGCGTCAGAAGCATGGCCGGTGCAACGGTCATCAGCATGTCGTAGCACGAGAAGCTGCGGCGCTTCACCACACCGCCGAACAGCTTGCGTCCGTAGCGTGCGAATACCTGATAGAAGCCCTTCGACCAGCGCAGACGCTGATTCCAGGACTGTTCAAAGGTGACCGGCTGCTCGTCATAGAGCACAGCGGTCGAACAGTAGCCCACACGCTCGCCCTCGCAGGCGCAGTCGATGGAGAACTGGATATCCTCGGTCAGCAGATGATACTTCCAGCCGCCGCGTGCACGCAGTACATCGCAAGCAACCAGGAAACCGGTGCCGGACACCGCACAGTTGGTGCCCAGGATCATACGCGAATTGTTCAGGAACTTGGATTCACGCAGGAACCACAGTGCGCTGCCTGCCGAGATCCAGTTCGAGTCGAAATTCTTGGAATTTCGGTAGCTGGTGATGACGCGATAGCCGCTGTCAAAGACCTTGTTCATCTCGGCCACGTAGTTGCGGTCGAGCAGATTGTCGGCATCGAAAATGAAGTAGCCTTCATAGCCTGCCGATGCGTATTCCTTCTCAATGCGCTGGAATGCGTAGTCGAGCGCATATCCCTTGCCGACCTCGGTGCGGTTGAAGCGCTTGAATACAATCGCGCCCGCGCGTTCGGCAACCTCTGCGGTATCGTCGGTGCAGTTATCCGCAACCACGAATACGTCTAAGAGTTCTGCTGGGTAATTTTGCATTTTTATGCTGCGCACCAGTTCGCTGATCACTGCCCGCTCATTGCGTGCGGAAATGATGGCCGCAAACTTGTGCTGTTTCTTTGCCTCAGGCATGGGCATACGCTTGCGATCGTGCCAGAGCGCTGCGACGACATAGAACAGCTGATAGGCATAGAACACGGTGAACAATGCAAAAATCAGCAGGTTGAACCCTTGTATGAACTGTAACACTTTAATTCCTCCAAATGGCCCCGCCATATCCGGCTCCGGCAGCGTTTGCCGTGCCTAATTGTACAATCCTCAATCTTTTCCGCCTGATATTATACCATTTATTTGCGCAGAGGCAACAAGCATTTGTGCCAAAAGCGCACCATAAAAATGACAAAGTATCGGCAAGTTGTGCATTGCATTTTTGAAATCCAGATGAACCGCACAGATAGCGGTCTGATTTTCGCCAATTTCTCGCGTCGTTCTTATCCATTATGCACAAATCCCTGTTTTCATTTTGTCTCCTGCACAGACTGCGCAGACGGTCGATTTTTGCCGGTCACGGCCGACAGCACGATACCCAAAATGACACCAACGATGGCCGGCACCACCCAGCCCAGGCTGTCCCCATAGAAGGGCAGCATGCGCAGCGCACCCATGCCGGGCAGCGCAACGCCAAGACCGTCGAGCGATGCCAGCACGCTGACAACACCGGTCAGCAGGATGGACACCGGATAAATGAGCGTAAAGCGTCCGATGAACGGATGCGCGAATGCCAGCGCGATGAGCACGATGGCGACCGGATAAATGGCACCCAGCACCGGAACCGATACCTTGAGGATTTGGTTTAAGCCAATGTTCGAAATGAGCATGCTGACCACAGCAAAGAATACCGCCCAGGTTCGATAGCCCCAGAACGGGAAGATCTTGGTGAAATAGTCGCTGCAGCACGAAATCAGGCCGATGCAGGTGTTGAGGCAGGCGATGGCAAAGATGAGCGCCAGAATGATAAGTCCACCCTGCCCGAACAGTTCGAGCACGATCGAACGCAGCACCTCGGTGCCGTTTGCCGCACCCGAAAAGATGGTGCCCGACTGCACACCGATGTAGGTCAATGCGCTGTAAACGGCCAACAGAACGATACCCGCCAGCACGCCCGCGCGGCAGGTTTCTCCGACCACCAACCGGTTATCTTCCACGCCTTTTGCCCGGATATTGAGGGCAATGATAAAACCAAAATTAAGCGCTGCAATGGTGTCCATGGTCTGGTAACCTTCTAAGAAACCGGTAACGGCAGGGTTCTTGACATACGCACCCACAGCCTCACCCGGTGCATCAAAGGTATGCAGCAGGCAGCCGACAAAGACGACCAGAATGAGTGTCAGCAGCGCAGGGCCAAGCAGCTTGCCCAATCGATCGGTCAGCTTGTCCGGTCGGAGCGCCAGTGCCAGCGCAACCGCAAAAAATACGATCGAATAGATCAGCTGCGCCGTGCCATTGGAAATTCCTTCGGGCAAAAACGGTACGGCCGCAATCTCAAACGAAGTCGTCGCCGTACGCGGGATGGCCAAGCAGGGACCGATGGACAGATAAATTAAAAAGGTAAAGACCGACGCGAAGATCGGATGGACACGTCCGGCCAGAACGGGCAGACCGTCCGACTTTGCGACCGCAATAACACCCAGCATGGGCAGGCCGACCGCACTCACGCAAAAGCCGATGAGCGCCGGAATGGCCGACGTGCCGGCCTGTTCACCCAGAAACGGCGGAAAAATCAGATTGCCCGCTCCAAAAAACATGGAAAACAGCGTCAGACCGACCAGCAGGCGCGATTGTACATTTAATTTCATTCGTTGGTTCTCCCTTGCGCATCCGCGCAGTCCTGTAAATATTCGGTGCGGCTTTTGGACAGACACACCTCATCAAAAATTCTGCCGTCCCAGGTACGAGATGCCGCGCGCAGTCTGCCCTCGTATCGCATGCCGAGCTTTTCCAGCACGCGCTGAGAACGAGTATTGTCGGCATAATAGTACGCCGAGATGAGCTGTACCCCCATCTCCTCAAAAGCCTCAGCACAGACGACCTTTGCGGCCTCGGTCGCATAGCCCAGTCCCCAATACGGGGTACCCAGCCAGTAGCCCAGCATGCGAGCGTTGGGATTGTCTCGCTTGGGGTCAGCCATCAGGCCGATGGCGCCGATCAGACGACGGTCGAATCCGCGCACGATTGCCCAGGTATCCGTCCCCATAAAGACCGTGCGCAGCACGTCCTCGCTTTCCTGCACGCTCTCATGCGGTTTCCAGTCGGTCAGACGGCTGACCTCGGGATCACTGCACAGCTCATAGAGCGCCGGTGCGTCATCCATCGTAAACGGGCGCAGGCACAGACGGTCGGTCGCCAGATATGTCAGACCAGCGATTTGATGCAGGGCATCGCCCAGTGCGTCGATGATAATGTCTGCCGGGGTCAAATCCTGATTGCCCGAATCCGGGTTGCGCAGCGCAATACAGGTCATGCCTGCCGCCTTGGCTGCGCGCACGCCGTTGGACGAGTCCTCGATGACGATGCAGTCTTCGGGCGGCACGCTCATGTGCGCCGCTGCCTGCAAAAAGATGTCGGGTGCGGGCTTGGGATGCTCCACGGTCTCGCCTGAGATCAAAAATTCAAAGCAGCCGTCCAGACCGAGTGCCGTAACGACTTCGGTGATCTCGTACATAGGCGAGGACGAAGCCACCGCCATGCGATAGCCGCGACGCGCCAGTGCGCGCACAAGCTCGGGCGAACCGTCGACCGGGGTATGTCCGCGTTCTTTCAAAAATTCGATCTTTTGCTGGGTGTAGGCCTGATGCAGTGCATCGGTCTGGCCGTTCAGTCCAAAGTCACGATCGAGCGTGCTCCAGAAAAAAGTCGTGGTCGAACCGATGAATTGGGTGTAATATCCCCAGTCCATCGTCCGCCCGACTGCGCGGTCGAGTACTCGGTTGAGCGCCTCATAATGCATGCGCTCGGTGGCGACCAGCACGCCGTCCATATCAAACAGGATGGTTTTCATAGTTTTTCCACTCCTTTCTCTCTTCTTCCGATTTGATTTCACTTTATCATACAACATTTTTATGCGATACGCCATAGCCTGCACCACTTTTCGTATACTTGCATAAGAATGAGATATCTGAGAGTTTTTTTACGCTGATTTTTGCATCAAGGAGGCACCAATCTATGCCAAGCATCTACTTATCTCCCAGCACACAGGAGTTTAACCTGTTCTATGACGGCGCGGGCAGCGAAGAATATTATATGAACCTAATTGCCGACGCGATGGAACCTTATTTGACCGCTTCGGGCATTGTCTACACCCGCAACACGCCGGAAATGACCGCAGCCACCTCCATCCTCGCCTCCAATGCCGGAACCTACGACGCACATGTCGCTCTGCACTCCAACGCCGCACCCGAAAGCCTTGCGGGAAAGCTGCGCGGCATCGACATCTATTATTATCCCGGTTCCGAGCGCAGCCGTCGTCTGGCTGATGCCATGGTCGCCCAACTGCGCGAGATCTACCCCCTGCCCGACAAGGTACAGGCACGCCCGACCACCTCGATCGGTGAAGTCTCCCGCACCCGTGCCCCGGCTGTGCTGGCCGAACTGGGCTATCACGACAACCCGGACGATGCGGCCTGGATTCGCTCCAACATCGTCCCCATCGCCCGCCGTCTGGTCATGGCATTGACCAACTATTTCGGCATTCCCTTCTTAGAGCCCGAACCCATCCTGAGCGCGACGGTCGATCTGGGATTCGGCAATCTCAACATTCGCTCCCGTCCCTCACTCGCCGCACCCATTATCGGTCAGGCGCCGGACGGTGCACAGGTCAGCGTACTCGGCTCGTGGAACGGCTGGTATGTCATCCGCTACGGCAACATTGAGGGCTACGCCCGCTCGGAATACATCACGCTCAATTACTCCTGATCCCTGTTCACTTTTCCGCCGACTTCCTGCCCATGCTCTGCCTTTGTTCTGTTCTTTTTGCACAAAAACGCAGATTTTACCGATTCATCCCCAAAAAGTATTCTTGCAAATTGTCATCCCCTGTCGTATAATAATGTACACTATGGAGGTGGATCGGAATGTACAAGATTCTTGAAAAAAAGACACTCAATGCAAATACCAAGCAAATGGTCATTGACGCGCCGCACGTTGCCAAGAAGGCACAGCCGGGTCAGTTCATCATCCTGCGCGTGGATGAGGACGGCGAGCGCATCCCGCTGACCATCGCTTCTTACGATCGCGAAAAGGGCACGATCATGATTATTTTCCAGGAGGTCGGCGCTACCACCAAGAAGCTCGGCCTGCTGAATGAGGGCGACTGCCTGCACGACTTTGTTGGTCCGCTCGGCCGCGCATCCGAACTGGAAGGCCTCAAGAAGGTCGCTGTTGTCGGCGGCGGTCTGGGCTGCGCGATCGCTTACCCGCAGGCAAAGGCGCTGCACGAGATGGGCGCTGAAGTCGATCTGATCGCTGGCTTCCGCAACAAGGACATCATCATTCTGGAAGACGAAATGCGTGCTGCCTGCACCAACCTGCATCTGGTCACCGATGACGGTTCCAACGGCCGCAAGGCGCTGGTTACCCAGGTGCTCAAGGAGCTCATCGACGCAGGCAATCAGTACGATGCTGTCATCGCCATCGGCCCCATGATTATGATGAAGTTCGTCGCTGAGACCACCCGTCCCTACGGCATCAAGACCATCGTCTCCATGAACTCGACCATGGTTGACGGTACCGGCATGTGCGGCGGCTGCCGTCTGTCGGTCGGCGGCGAGATCAAGTTCGCCTGTGTAGACGGTCCGGACTTCGACGGCCATCTGGTCGACTTCGACGAGTCCATGCGCCGCAGCGCGATGTATAAAAAGCAGGAGGCTCACGCCGTCGAGGCACACGAGTGCAACCTGCACAAGATGGAGGTCAAGTAATCATGGCGAATATGTCTCTCACCAAGGTCCCGATGCCCGAACAGGACCCCAACGTCCGCAATAAAAACTTCGAGGAAGTTGCAACCGGCTATACCGCTGAAATGGCAATCGAGGAGGCAACCCGCTGCCTCAACTGCAAGAACAAGCCCTGCGTCTCCGGCTGTCCGGTCGGCGTACAGATTCCTGAGTTTATCGCTCTGGTCGCAGAGGGCAAGTTCCTCGAGGCCGCTGCCAAGATCAAGGAAACCTCCGCGCTGCCCGCTGTCTGCGGTCGTGTCTGCCCGCAGGAAAGCCAGTGTGAGTGCAAGTGCGTCCGCGCCATCAAGGGCGAAGCAGTCGGCATCGGCCGTCTGGAGCGCTTTGTCGCAGACTATGCGATGGCACACGACACCGCTGAGATCGTAAAGCCCGAGCCCAACGGTCACAAGGTCGCTGTCGTCGGTGCTGGCCCTGCCGGTCTGACCTGCGCAGGTGATCTGGCACGCAAGGGCTACGCTGTCACCGTCTTTGAGGCACTGCACACCGCTGGCGGCGTTCTGATGTACGGTATTCCGGAATTCCGTCTGCCCAAGGCCATCGTGCAGAAGGAGATCGACAACCTCAAGGCGCTGGGCGTTGAGTTCGTCCTGAACTTCGTTGTCGGTCGTTCCGAGACCATCGACGATCTGTTTGCAGACGGCTACGAGGCCATCTTCGTCGGCTCCGGCGCTGGTCTGCCCACCTTCATGCACGTTCCGGGCGAGAACTACAACGGCGTTTACTCGGCAAACGAGTACCTGACCCGTGTAAACCTGATGAAGGCTTACAAGGAAGACGCTGCAACCCCGATTCTGCGTGCAAAGCGCGTCGCAGTCGTTGGCGGCGGCAACGTTGCCATGGACGCAGCTCGTTCGGCAAAGCGCATGGGCGCAGAGGAAGTTTACATCGTATACCGCCGCGGAGAGGCTGAGCTGCCCGCACGTCTGGAAGAGATCCACCACGCCAAGGAAGAGGGCATCGTCTTCAAGTTCCTGACCGCTCCGGTCGAGGTTCTGGGCGATCCCGATACTTATCTGGTTACCGGCATGAAGTGCCAGCAGATGGAGCTCGGTGAGCCCGACGCATCCGGCCGCCGTCGTCCGGTACCGGTAGAAGGTTCCGAGTTCGTTCTGGATCTGGACGCTGTCATCGTGGCAATCGGCACCAGCCCCAACCCGCTGATCCGCTCGACCACTCCGGGTCTCGAGACCAACAAGCGCGGCTGCATCGTAGCCGACGACGAGCACGGTATCACCTCCAAGGATGGTGTATTCGCTGGCGGCGACGCAGTCACCGGTGCAGCAACCGTTATTCTGGCAATGGGTGCCGGCAAGCGTGCTGCGGCTGCAATGGACGAGTACGTTCAGAACAAGAACAAGTAATTTCCCCGTTTGGGTCACAAAAAAGCAGAGGCAAAATCGCCTCTGCTTTTCTTTTTGTATGAAAAATCAGTATGCAATGACTTCGTAGCCGTCATCGGTGACCAATACCTGAATTTCCCACTGTGCCGACGGCAGTTCGTCGTCGGTATAGATCGTCCAGCCGTTGTCACTGTCCTGGAAAATGTCAGGCGCACCCATGTTGACCATGGGCTCAATGGTAAACATCATACCGGGTGCCATTACCATACCGGTGCCGGCCTTGGATGTATAGCTGACCCACGGGTCTTCGTGGAACTCCAGACCCACGCCGTGACCGCCGATCTCACGTACGACCGAGTAGCCGTTGGCCTTGGCGTGATCGTTGACCGCCTGACCGACATCGCCCAGCAGACCAAAGGGCTTGACCTGTTCGAGACCCTTCTCGACGCATTCCTTTGCCACACGCACCAGCTTCTCCCACTCAGGCAGTACCTTGCCAATGCAGAACATACGCGAGGAATCCGAGTAGTAGCCGCCTACGATGGTAGACACATCGACATTGATGATATCGCCGTCTTGCAGAATGAGTTCCTCGGACGGAATGCCGTGGCAGACCTGATTGTTTACCGAAGTGCACACGCTCTTGGGGAATCCCTCAAAGCCCAGCGGTGCAGGAACACCACCGAGGCGCAAGGTCTCCTCGTATACCCAGCGGTCGATCTCAGCCGTCGAGATACCCGCGCGGATATGCTCTGCGACGTAATCGAGCACGGCAATATTGACCTTTGCACTGCGGCGAATGCCCTCGATCTGCTCCGGGGTCTTGATGAGCTTATGCGGCGGGATGACATGGCCTTCCGCTTTGAGTGCAGACAGCTTTTCATCAAAATCCGCGTGGCATTTCTTATATTTCTTGCCGCTGCCGCACCAGCAAGCGTCATTTCTTCCAAGTTCTGACATGATCGCAACACCTTTCCTATCAGATCACGGACGCAGCTGCGCCCAGAAAAACGGAGAACCGGCACAGCAGCCGGTTCCCCTTCCATTCAAACTTAGAGCAGATGCGCACGCAGTTCCTCGCCGGACTGAGCGCACAGGTAAGCCGGTGCGATATCCAGCATAGTCTTGCCGCCGGTCTGACCTTCCTTGTTCATGCGGTAAGCCGCACGTGCACAGGCAACCAGAACCGAGCCGGTGAACTCGGGGTTGGAGTCCAGCTTGAGGCTGTACTCGATGATGTGCTTGCGGGAACCGTCACCAGTCTTGCCGGCACGGATGACAAAGCCGCCGTGCGGCAGGCCTGCATGGTCGCGCTGCAGCTCTTCCTCAGAGATAAAGTGTACGGTGGTCTCGTACTCGTCGAAGTAGTTGGGCATGGTCTTGATCTCGTTCTCGATGCGAGCCAGATCTGCGCCTTCCTCTGCAACAACGAAGCACTCACGGGTGTGCTTGTCGCGGGTGGTCAGCTCGGGATTCTTGCCAGCGCGAACCGCCTCAACCGCAGACTCTACCGGGCAGGTGTACTGACGTGCATCCTTAACGCCCTCGATGCGACGGATCGCATCCGAGTGACCCTGGCTGACACCACGGCCCCAGAAGGTGTAGTCCTTGCCCTCAGGCAGGATTGCGTTTGCGTAGACACGGTTGAGCGAGAACATACCCGGGTCCCAACCGCAGGAGATCAGGCCGATCTTGCCAGCCTTCTTCGCAGCTGCATCAACGGCTGCAAAGTGCTCCGGAATATGTGCATGGGTGTCGAAGCTGTCGACGACGTTGAACATCTCGGCATACTTGGGGGTCATCTTGGGCAGGTCGGTTGCGCTGCCGCCGCAGATGATCATAACGTCGATCTGCTCCTTCATCTTCTCTGCGTCATCGGTGTGATATACCGGCGCACCAGATGCGACCTTGAGCGAAGCCGGATCGCGGCGGGTGAATACGCCGACGAGTTCCATATCAGCGTTCTGAGCCAGTGCGGACTCTACGCCGCGGCCCAGGTTGCCGTAACCTAAAATACCAACTTTAATCATTGTTCATCTCTCGCTTCCATATAGATTTGAACCGACCGTTCCTCAGAACGGCGGTATGGATTGCATTCTGTTTTTATTATACCGCATTTCACAAAAATGGAAAACGGCTGTGTGTTAGTCAAAGAAAACAAATTTTACTATACGAAAACGGTCATTCTTGTCAGAATTGAAAAGCGTGTCTGATCTACGATTATAAAGTCATCAATCTGATGATTTTTCAGTGATTTGTCGTCGTGTTTTCAGATGGTGGACTTCTCTTTGCGGTCGCTGAGCACGGTGACCAAGACCGCGCCCAGTACGCATACACAGCCCAGTGTGCTGCGCAGGTTCATGCGTTCCCCGAGGAACAATGCGCCCGATACCACGCTGCCGATGGGCTCAAACAGGCAGAAAATGGCAGCCGTCGGCGCACCAAGCACCTGAATACCGCGCTGGAGCAGCCAAAATGCCACAAACGAAGTGCACATGGCGATGATGAAGGTATAGAGCATGGCGCGCGGCGGCAGAACAAAGACAATCTGGTGCGGAATCTGGTCGACAATCAACACGGCAAGGGCGTTAAACAGGCCCATATAGCAGGCAACCTTAGTGCCGTTCATGTTGCGCAGATCGGTCTTGTCCATGCCGGTCAGGTAGCAGGCGTAGGTCACTGCCGAGGCCAGCGCCAAAACCAGACCGGGTACTGCGTCCGCACCGGCTTTGTCGGCAAACAGCATCACGCCGACCAGTGCAATGACCAGCGCTGCAATCTTTTCCCGTTTGAGCTTCTCGCGGAAAACCACAAAGCACAAAACTGCGGTCACCATCGGATACATGAAGTGCAGCGTTGTCGCCGTGCCGACCGAGATATAGGCATAGGACTGATAGAGCATGAAGGTAGTCGACGCACGAAACGCAACGCCGACGAGCAGCATGAGCCCCAGTTCCTTTTTGGTCAGGCCGAACGGAATCTTTTTGACCAGCATGACGATGAGCAGCACGGGTACGACCAGCAGGTTGCGATAAAAGGTCAATGTATTGGCATTACTGCCCATATCGAACGTCTGGCTGGCCAGTACGGGTGTGACACCGAATAGCAGTGCTGAGATGACGGTATACAGCACGCCGCGTGCCTTGTGTGCGCGGAATGCGCGATCGGATAGCATTGGTGTGTTCATATCGTTTCCCCTTTTTCCTTCTTTCACACCATTATAACGCACCCATTTCCGTCCTGCAATCATCATTTCACGCGCTTGCCAACTGCCGTCGTGACGTGCTACAATGACAGCAGACAGCCCGAGAAAGGATGACCCTGAATGGATCTCACATTATTAGAAAAACAGAGCTTTTGGCCGCATTTATCGCCCGAAGACCAGCAGCGCGTGCGTGAACAGGCATTGACCGCGCACTTCTCCGCCGGACAAGCCGTAAAGATGGGCAGCTGCAACTGTATCGGCCCGCTGTTTGTCGTGCGCGGCATCCTGCGGGTCTATCTGCTCAGTCAGGACGGACGCGAGGCCACGATCTACCGTCTGCGTCAGAACGATGCCTGCATGCTGTCGGCTTCCTGCGTGCTCTCGGCGATTACCTTTGATGTACAGATCGACGCCGAAACCGACTGTGACCTCATCATTATCCCCACCTCGTTGTTCTCCGATCTCATGTCGCATAATCTGTACGTAGAGAACTATGTGTATCGCAGCAGCACCGAGCGCCTGTCCGATCTCATCCAGGCCGTTGAGCGCATGTTCTTCCTGACCCTGCGCCAGCGTGTCGCCGCTTTCCTGATTGATGAATCGTCGAGCACGGGCAGCGATCATGTGACGCTGACACAAGAACAGCTCGCCAAAGCCATCGGTTCGGCGCGCGAGGCGGTCAGCCGTATTTTAAAACAGCTTTCCGCCGACGGCAGCATTGAAGTCTCGCGCGGCGGCATTCGCATTCTGAATAAGAGCCTGCTGTACGCAGAATTGCAGGCTGCCGATCTCTGATTCGGTCGAAAAAGTGAAAAAAACTGTGTTTGGTGGTTAAACTTTGCGTGCGTCTATGGTATAATACATTTGATAAAGAGAGTTAATCGCATTTATGCCGTCAGTCCCCGACTGACGATCCAATAGAAAGGAAGATTCCCTTATGACCAAACAGGAACGTGCGCTGGAAATCATCGAGCGCCTCAAGCGTGAATACCCCGACGCGACCTGCACGCTCGACTATAACGAGGGTTGGAAACTGCTGGTCAGCCTGCGTCTGGCTGCACAGTGCACCGACGCACGCGTCAATGTTGTTGTAGAAAAATTGTACGAAAAGTTCCCCGATGTTGCTTCTCTGGCCGCGGCAGATGTGGACGAGATTGAAAAGATCGTCCATCCCTGCGGACTGGGCCCGAGCAAGGCGCGCGATATCAGTGCCTGCATGAAGGTACTGCATGACCAGTACGACTGCGGCATCCCGCAGACCTTCGAAGAACTGCTCAAACTGCCCGGTGTGGGACGTAAGAGCGCCAATCTGGTGATGGGTGACGTGTTCGGCAAGCCCGCCATCGTGACCGACACCCACTGCATCCGACTGGTCAACCGCATGGGACTGGTCGACGGCATCAAGGAGCCCAAAAAGGTCGAGATGGCGCTGTGGAAGATCATTCCGCCCGAGGAAGGCAGCGACTTCTGTCACCGTCTGGTCTATCATGGCCGTGATGTCTGCACCGCACGCACCAAGCCGCACTGTGAAATGTGCTGTCTGCGCGATATCTGCCCGCAGATTGGTGTATAATTAAATAAAAACAGATCGCCCGCTCGGCACTTGTCCGAACGGGCGATTTTCATTTATTCGGGATGATAAATTTGGAAACTGTCCTTGCCGCGGCGTTTGACCGCATAGAGTGCGGCATCCGCCTTGGGATACAGCTCGGCAAAGGTCGTACCGTCTATGGGTGCACGTGCGACACCGATCGACGCACTGATCGACAGCGAGGTATCTCCCTGCGTGTAGGTCTTGCGCAGGGCCTGTCCCAGCGCACCGGTCAGCTTTTCGATCACCGCATCGCTGTCCAGATGCTTGAGCAGGATGACAAACTCGTCACCGCCCAGACGCGCGATCAGGTCGTCCCGTCGGAACTGATGACGCAGCGCATCGGCTACATCGCGCAGCACCTCGTCGCCCTTGGTATGACCCATGGTATCGTTGATCTCCTTGAAGTGGTCAAGATCCAGAATCAGGAAGGCCTGCATGCGCTCGGGCTCGCTTCCCAAGTACAGATCGACCCATTCCTCGAAGGTCTCACGGTTAAACAAGCCGGTCAGGAAATCGTGCTGCGAGCGGCGGCTCAGATGAATGGCCTGCTGCCGACGGCGCTCGATCTCCATATCCTTCTGTTTCTGCTCCTCGTAGTTTTCCAGAACACCGACCACGCGCGTGTCTGCGCCCAGTCGATAAACGTCGAGCAGCATGACCTTAAACCAAGTCATCTCACCGAACATGCGCAGCTGTACAATCTCCGGTTCTCCGGTCTTGGCGCGCATCAGGTCGGCATAGGTTTTCTGGTAAGTACCATAACAGGTTGCATCCAGTTTTTCCTGCGCAAACAGTACAGACGGTCGGATATCCGCAAGATTCAGCGTATAGTTTCCACCTTCAAAGCGCGGACTGTGCAAAATAACCTCATGCTTGGGCAAATCGGCTTCGAACGGAATATCCTTGGTCTTTTGGAGCACTAGCTGGAACATACGATTGTGCACTTCCAGTGTGGTGTTTTTGTCGCGGATCATATAGTAGACACGTCCGATGTAGAGCAGCGGAATCAACGCGCCCGCGAGCAAGCACAAGAGAATCTGCACCAGCATGTGCAGCGAAATCTGCCGCATCGAGCTGGCATATTCGGTAATGTTCTGCTCGGGCAGCGCAGAAAAGACATACCATTGGTTGATGCCGATGGGCTGATAGCTGACATAGCGGCCATCGTCTTCATATGTACAGTAAAACGTGCCGCTTTCTCCCTGATGCATGTTCTCTGCGATCTTGTCGGCTGTCGTGGTATCGTGGTAGTCATACCGTTCCAGTTCGGTCCACAAGTCGGTACTGCCATCTGCCCACGCGTCTGCACTGTTGGACCGGGTAATATAATTTCCCTGACTGTCAACAATCTGGAAATAGCAGTCGCCCTCGGTCTCCCACTCAACGTCGTACAGGATATCTTCAATCAGATACCGTCCATACAGTATGCCTGCAATTTCCCCGCGCTGATGCATCGGGATTGCCAGCAAGAGGTATGGTTGTCCTTCCTTATTATAAGCAGTATCCGAAATATAGCGATTGCCCGCCAATACCTCCTGAACAAACTGTACATCATAGATATTGGCTGCTTTGCCGTTGATATTACGCGCATTTCCCTGCAGATCAACAACGCCCATGTCGGAAAAGTCGGTCTTGGTTACAACCAATTCCAGCTTCTCCATCACGCCGTCTTCGAGCAACTCCTGTTCGGGTTCAATGAGAATCTCAGCGTTCTCCAGAATCTGAAAACATGACTTGATTTTTGTATCAAAGGTTCGGGTGAAATATCCGGCAAGCTGGCTGACGCTGGACATATTTTGCGCATAAATCACCTGATACATTTTTTTGCTGAAGTGAAAAAAGGACAGCGTCGTGAGCACGGCAATGACCGCCAGACCTAACGCAGTCAGGCCGACAATCTGCCGCAGATTGGTTCTCAAAAAAGAGGTGCGCACGTCGGGATGTGTCCGCTGCATACCGGCCCTCCTTTCAAGCTCGGAAAAAATGTGTTGAATTTGTAGTTACACCTACATTATAGCGTTTTTCTGTATCCAACGCAAGAGACGTCTGCACATAAAAATACAAATTTTATCCGCAGTAAGTCCCGGGAATTGCTGAAAACGGTCTGTTTTTTGTCGATTGTCTCAAAATTACTCAAAACGGTTGCATAAACAACCATTTTGCGCCACAAAGTCCCCTTCCCGACACTTGTCCGACCACTTCCCGACAGGCGATTTCTGGCCGTGCCGGTTCTGCCCGACAGTTTGGTTTCTTTTCTGCATGACATTTTGCACAAACTGTGATAGGATAAAAGCATGGAAACACATCCACATACAAGATTAGAAAGGAATCGGTTGCATTGGCGATCAATAAACATATGCAGGCAGCGCTCAGACTTCTGTCTTATCCCGCTGCCGCAGACCTCGAAAAGGTCTATAAAATTGAGCGTGCTCTGTACACGCTCAAATCCTCGCCGCTCTCTCCCCTGTATCACCTGTGGGACCAAAAGATCGAGTCCATCGACGGTACGCCCATCCGAGTACGCATCTACACCCCCAAACAGCAGACCAGCAGTCAGCTGCTGTTGTTTTTCCACGGCGGCGGCTGGGTGTTTGAGAGCGTGGACACCTACAATCAGGTTTGCAAAGCGCTGGCCAAGGCAACCGGTTGCCGGATTGCCTCGGTGGAGTACCGCCGCGCCCCTGAGTTTCCCTTCCCGGTCGGTTTGGAGGACTGTTACGCAGCAGCCAAGGCCATTTACGCCAATCCCGAACAGTTTGGCGTGCAGCCCGAGGATATCACCCTCATCGGCGACAGTGCCGGCGGCAATCTGACCGCTGCGGTCTCGCTTTTGGCGCGTGACCGAGGTGATTTTACGGTCAGCCAACAGATTTTGATTTATCCGGCAACGGCTGCCGATCACTCGGAGTCCTCTCCCTTCCCGTCTGTACACGAGAACGGCGAGGGATATCTGCTGACCTCCTACCGTGTGCAGGAGTTTATGCGCCTGTACGCCGGTCAGGACGACAGTGCATTTACAAATCCGTACTTTGCACCGCTTTTGATGAAAGATCTCAGCCATCAGCCGCGCACGCTGGTCATCACAGCCGAGTTTGACCCGCTGCGCGACGAGGGCGAAGCCTATGCCGCTGCGCTCTCCCGTGCCGGTGCGCAGGTTTATCTGCACCGCATGCCCGATGCCCTGCATGGCTTTATTTCCCTGCCCGCTCGCTTCGTGCAGGTACAGCGCGCGCACGCGCTCATTGCAAAATTTTTGGGAGTTGATACCGTATGCGCAGACAACACAAACCGGACTGGTACCGGTTGGACAACGCAGCTAAAATTTTCCCGCCGACGGTTCACGGGGCGGACACCGCGGTCTTCCGACTGACCTGCGAGCTGACCCAGACGGTCGAACCGGCCGTCCTGCAAGCCGCACTCGACCGCACGGTCGAGCAGTACCCCAATCTGCGGACGGTACTGCGGCGCGGTGTGTTTTGGTACTATTTAGAGCAGACCGAACGCCATGCTCGTGTCGTACCTGAGCATGCTCCGCCGTGCTCACCGCTCTACGAGGACAGCCGTTCTTCTCTGTTCGAAGTCAGCTATTGGAAAAATAAGATCAATTTTGATGTGTTCCACGTCGTTGCGGACGGTGCGGGCGCCATCGAAATGCTGCAGACACTGGTGACCGAATATGTGTCGCTTGCGCACGATTTAGACCTGTGCCAGCCGCCCAGAGCCGCGATGGATGAGCGCATGGAGGATGGTTTTCAGAAATACTATAAGTCGGACGGACGCAGCAGCAAGCGCGAACGCAAGCCGCGTGCCTATCGCCTGCCCCACCGCGGCGGTGATCTCAAGGTTTATGAGGGTGTGTGTGATGTCAAGCAGGTGCTGGACGCTGCCCATCGGTACAATACGACGCTGACCGTCTATCTGGCCGCTGTCATGTTCCAGGCAATTCACGGCGGTATGTATGTCCGTGACCGCAAAAAGCCGGTCGTGCTCACCGTCCCGGTCGATCTGCGCTCTTACTTTCCCTCGCACACTGCGCGTAACTTTTTCAGCATCATCCGCGCTTCTTACGCATTCAACGAGCGCAGCGGTGAATTTTCCGACATTTTGGAGCAGACCGCTGCCGCGTTCAAGCGCGAACTGACTGCGGAAAATCTGGCTGCACGACTCAACACACTGGCAGCGCTTGAGCATAACTTCCTCCTGCGTCCCATTCCGCTCTTTATCAAATATCCGGTCTTGCTGCTGTCCGGCTTGATTTCCGACGTTGGCGAGACGGCTGCACTGTCCAATATCGGTAAATTCCAGCTGCCCGACGCGGTCGCACCCTATGTCAAGGGATTCGGCGTTTTTGTCGGTACCGATGCCCTTCAGCTGTGTACTTGCAGCTACAACGGACAGCTTCATCTGGGCTTTACCACCACCATGCGTGACCCGTCGGTCATTCGCCGCGTCTTTGCACGTCTGACGCAGGACGGCGTCTCGCTTGAAGTCCGCAGCAACACCATGTACGGGGAGGGATCGTAAATGCAATATTGTCCGCTGTGTCAGGTCAAGGTTGCAGGCAGCAAGCGCTGCTGTCCGCTGTGCCGCGGCAAGCTGACCGGTGAACCTGACCCGCAAAGTGAGATTTTCCCGCAGGTTGTCGCCCCGTACCGTCGGGCTCGTGTTGCGCGGCGCATCATCACGCTGTGCGTGCTCATCGTGATTGCCTGTTCCATTCAGGTCGAGACCATTTGGCATCCCTCGAGCAACTGGCCCTATCTGGTCATTGCCGCATCGCTGTGCGCATGGCTGGCTGTCATGCTCGGCATTTCCCGCCGTCGTCTGCTCATGCAGAACCTGACCGCGCAGGCGCTGCTGTTTTCCATTTTGTCAGTTGCGTGGGACATTGGCACCGGCTGGCACGCCTGGTCGATTGAGTGGGTAATTCCCATCCTGCTACTCGGCGGTGTCGGTGTGCTGCTCCTTCTGAAACTCATTCTGCGTGTCCCGATGGTGGATGCGGTTGGCTGGATTGGTGTGCTGTCCATTCTGGGATGGATTGCGCCGATTGTGCTTATGCTGCTCGATAAAGTGCAGGTCAAGCTGCCCAGCATGATTTGTTCGGGTGGTTCGTTCCTCACCCTGGTGATACTTGTGGTATTTTTCCACCGGTACATGCGTGATGAGGCTGCGAGAAGATTTCATTTGTAACAATTACAAAATAGAAAAAGTCCGCAGAAGCATTCTGCGGACTTTTGGTTTTTGCGCCATCTGAAGATGGCGCTTTTGTTTTTAGTTTGGTTGAAACCCGGGACGGACACCGGGTTTCAAAAGGGGATTCCGGACTCTGCGGAGTCCGGCTCAGGGCGCTGCCCTGAGAACCCGCAGCCTTTCGAGAAAGGCTGGCGAAACTTTCAATATTGGGTGCGGAGATTATTTTAAGAAGCCTGCGATGATACGCTCTTCTGCTTCCTCAGCGGTCAGACCAAGCGTTTCCAGTTTGAGCAGCTGTTCACCTGCGATCTTACCGATGGCTGCCTCGTGAATCAGCTGTGCATCCAGATGGGTTGCATCGAGTGCGGGCTGTGCATTGACGCGACCATGATCGGCCAAAATAGCATCACATGCCGAGTGACCGGTGCAGCGGTTATTGCCGCGGATGGAGGAGACAAACTCCTGATAGGACTCACCCTTTGCGACCGAGCGCGAAACCACGTCAGCCGAGCAATCCTCGCCGTCCAGCGACACGTCAAACACAGTCTTAGCCCATTCCTTGCCATCGGTCAGGATGCGTTCACGCACGATGAGCTTTGCACCCTTCTCCAGCTTACCGGTCGTGCTGCGCTCGGACACATCTACGCCGCGCAGCTGCACGGTATCCATCTCGAGGACAGCGTTTTCCTTCAAATAGATATCGGTGATGGGGTCGATGCGCTTGAGGCTGCCCGTACCCGTACCGATATGCTTTTCCTGATACAGGACATGTGCACCCGGCTCGAGGAAAAAGCGGTGAATACCGTTGTGACGGGCTTCGCCTTCATTATCCGCGTGTACGCCGCAGCCTGCGACGATCACGACATCGGCATCTGCACCGACAAAGAAATCGTTATATACCAGATCATTGACGTCGCTATGGGTGACGCAGGCCGGGATATATACGGTCTCGCCCTTGGTACCCGGATCGATGCGGATATCCAGACCAGGCTTTCCGTCTTCCTTGGATGTGATCTTAATGTGCTCAGACGACTGTCGTCCAGCGCACTGACCATCCTCACGGATGTTAAACGCGCCCTTAAAGGAGCCCTTGAAATCTGCGACCAGGCGCAGAAGCTGTTCGGTTACGTTATTCATACGGAAGCACGCTCCTTTCCAAGCGGACAGCGCGGCGTGGACTCATCGGCCAGCAGCATGGGCAGAATGAGCGAAGCCGGGCCGGCCTGACGGACACGGCCGTCGGCAATGACAACGATCTCGTCTGCGATGGACAGAATACGCTCCTGATGCGAGATAACGAGCAGCGTGCTCTGACGGGACGCACGCAGATCCTGGAAGGTCTCGACCAGACGTGCAAAGCTCCACAGGTCGATACCGGCTTCAGGCTCGTCGAAGATGCACAGCGGTGCACGGCGTGCCAGAACAGACGCGATCTCGACGCGCTTCATCTCACCGCCCGACAGGCCGGAATCCAGCTCACGACCGATATACTCATCGGCGCACAGACCGACGCGGCCGAGCAGATCGCACAGTTCATCCTCGCTCAGTTCGTGTCCGGCTGCGATTTCCAGCAGATCACGCACGGTCAGTCCCTTAAAGCGCACCGGCTGCTGGAAGGCATAGGCAATGCCCAGACGTGCACGCTCGGTGATATTGAGATTAGAAATGTCCTTGCCGTCAAAAATAATCTTACCCGAAGTCTGGGTATGCAGTCCGGCGACGAGCTTTGCAAGCGATGTCTTGCCGCCGCCATTCGGGCCGGTGACAACGACCAGCTTGCCGTCTTTCGCGGTCAGACTGACGTCCTTGACGATATCGGTTCCGTCCGGCAGCGACCAGGCCAGATGTTCCAGGGTCAGCATATAATCAAACGCCTCCTATGTTGGCTGTAAATTTCTGCTCTTCTATTATAATTGAGCAGTCATTCATATGTCAAGCGACACCGCTCGGCAGAATGGACAAAAATAGACGATTGTGGTATCATATCCCTGTCAAAAGCAATTCGACCACGGGCAGGGCTTTCCTCTGCCTCAATTTTTCACATAGAAACGAAGGTGTAACACAATGGAAAACATCATTATTATTGGTTCCGGCCCTGCGGGTGCTGCGGCAGCGCTGTACGCTGCGCGTGCAGGACTCAAGCCTCTCCTGCTGTCGCAAGGCATGGGTGCGCTGGAAAAAGCCGAGCGAATTGAGAACTTTTACGGCATCCAGCCCATGAGCGGTGCCGAGCTGCACGCACAGGGCGAAGCACAGGCCGAGGCGCTGGGCGCACGCATCGTGCGCACCCAGGTTCTGGGTGTCTCGGGATTTGACACCTACACGGTAACCACGACCGACGGCGCTTATGAGGCCATCGCGGTCATTCTGGCGACCGGTGTCAAGCGTGCCGCACCGCCGATTGCCGGTCTGCGTGAGCTCGACGGCCGCGGCGTGAGCTATTGCGCCGTATGCGACGCCTTTTTCTACCGCGGCAAGCGCGTTGCCGTGCTGGGCAGCGGTGATTACGCACTGAGCGAGGCCGAAGAACTGGGCATGGCTGGTTCGGTCACCATTCTGACCGGCGGTGCTCCCCAGACCTTCAGCAAGCCCTGCCCCTACCCGCTGGACACCCGCCCGATCGAGGCGATTGTCGGCGAAGAACAGGTGGAGGGCGTGCGCTTTGCCGACGGTGAGACTCTCCCGCTCGACGGTGTGTTTATCGCACTGGGCACGGCAGGCGGCAGCGAGATGGCACGACGCATCGGCGCAGCACTCGACGAAAAGGGCAACGTGCAGGTAGACCGCGAGATGCAGACCGCTCTGCCCGGTCTGTTCGCCGCAGGCGACTGCACGGGCGGCCTGCTTCAGGTCGCCAAGGCCGTACACGACGGCACGGTTGCCGGTCTGTCTGCCATCCAGTACGTCCGCACCTATCGCAAGAACCATCCCGAACTGTGACTTGGTCACGGATAAATCCATACGAATGCGGTATACTGATACCAACATCAGGAAAGACTGATTGCAAAGATTGTAATTTACAGACCGAAAAGGAGTCGATAGATATGGCAAAGCAGATCACCAAGCAGAACTTTGAGCAGGAAGTTGTAAACGCAGGCAGCCCCATCCTTCTGGACTTTTGGGCAACCTGGTGCGGTCCCTGCCAGCGTCAGGGCCCGATCATTGACCAGATGGCAGCAGACGGCCTGAACGTCGGCAAGATCAACGTTGACGAGCAGCCCGAACTGGCTCAGCACTTCCGCGTTATGAGCATCCCCACCCTGGTTATTGTCAAGAACGGCAAGGAAGTACAGCGTGCAGTTGGCCTGCATGCCCGCGAGCAGCTGGAAGAAATGCTGCGTAACGCATAAACCATCCTGAGATACAACAAAAGCCGGACATTTGTCCGGCTTTTTCTCATTTATTCAGCTTGATCGTCTATCTTTTTTGTTAAAACCAGCACGGTTTCTACATGTTTTGTGCGCGGGAACAAGTCAAACGCCCGCGCGGTCTGCGCATAATAGCCGTACTCGGCAAAACGCTTGAGATCACGCGCCAGCGTTGCCGGATCACAGGAAACATAGACGACCTTAGGCGGCTGCATGCGCGCGATGGCCTCCACTGCCTGTTCGTCCAGTCCCTTGCGCGGCGGGTCGACGGTCAGCACGTCCGGGCGCTCTCCCCGCTCGGCCAGCATCATAGCTGCCTGACCGGCATCGGCACAGATAAAGGACACATTTTCCACGCCGTTGCGTGCGGCATTCTCCTTCGCATTCTCGATGGCCTCGGGAACGATCTCGACACCGATGACCTTGCCTGCCTTGGCAGCCAGCGCAAGCGTAATCGTACCCGCACCGCAGTACAGGTCAACGACTGTCTCGCCGCCGTGCAGGTCGGCCAGTTCCAGTGCGCGCGCATACAGCTTTTCGGTCTGGGCGTGATTGACCTGATAGAAAGCATGCGGCGACAGCTGGAACACGTTGCCGCACAGGCTGTCCTGCAAGACCGGCTCACCCCACAGCGTAACAGTATGCTGTCCCAAAATGACGTTATCGCCGCGCTTATTGATATTGACCACGATACCGACCAGCGACGGTTCAGCCTTGGTCAGACGTTCGATCAGATCATCCGCCGCAGGCAGCTTGCTGCGCGTGGCAATCAGGCACAGATGAGTTTCTCCGCTGACCGCACCCGTGCGCACATAGATATGCCGGATGAGTCCCTTTCCGGTCTTTTCGTCGTATGCGATCACGTTATGCGCGTCCATCCATGCACAGACAGCAGCCGCCAGACGGTCAGCCCGCTCGGACTGAATTAAACAGCGGTCGGTCTTGACGATATCGTGACTGTGCGGACGGTAAAAACCCGTGTAGGTGCCGTGTGCATCCTGTCCGACCGGATACTGCGCCTTGTTGCGGTAATGCGTCGTCTCGTCCGCGCCGGTGATGCCGTCCAGAATACCCGGTGTACCGCCCAGATGGGACAGCGCATCATCTACCTTTTTGAACTTAGCGCGCAGTTCGGCCTCGTAGGAAATGTGCTGGAAGCAGCAGCCGCCGCACTTTCCCGCAACCGGACAAGCCGGCTCGATGCGGTCGCGCGAAGGGATGATGACGCGATCCAGTCGGCCAAAGGCCATGCGCTTGTTGACCTTGACGATGCGGATGTCGCACTGGTCACCGACCGCGGTATTGGGTACGAAAACTGCCATGCCCTCGATCCGCGCGACACCGCTGCCCTCAGCTGTGTAGTCCACGATCTCTGCGCGGTAAATTTTGTTTTTTTGTATTGCCATGGTGGGTCTCCTTCTATCCTGTGCTCGATTCGGCACGGATGTGTAAGGTTCCGGCCGTTTATCTGGTCATTGCTCCAAAAAGTGTGATAGGATCAGCAATATTATAGCATATCGCCCGCCAAATAGCCAGACAGCAAAAAGCCCGGATCGTATCAGATCCGGGCTTTTCATGTACTTAGACCTTGGGCAGCAGTTCCTGTTCGATGGCAACATCGACCGTCAGGCCGGAGAAGCCAACCGCAGCGAATGCATCGATAAAGCGGGTCGCCGAAGCAACCAGCAGCGAAATATTATCTGCGACAAAGGTGATGACCTTTTCGAGGTCCAGGCTGGCATCAACCAGCGTGTTATGCTTGAGGTAAATCTGACCAGCAGGCTGGAAGAAGCCAAACTGACCGAGTGCGGAAAAGTCGTTGCAGTAACGGCAAGCCTTTTCTACCTGTGCCTGATTCTGCTCGGGCACGTTGTTAAAAAGGGTGACAAAGAACTGCAGCAGGCCGCTGTTCTCATCGGGAAGCGAAATCGGAATGAAGCACGCCTCAATCGTTGCCTCCTTGGCAACCTTTCCCAGACGCTGGCTCTCAGCGCGCAGCATCAGCGGGGTGTGTTCGGTCTGCTCGATGAGCTCGGAACGGAAACCGTTCTGACCCAGCACATCGTTCATGCAGCCTAAAATCTGTTTCTGCTTATTTGCGTCCATGGGTTATCCTTTCTTAATACCAATATCGGTGCGGAAATGTGCCTTCTCAAAGTGAATCTTGTGCACATCCGCATACGCCTTCTGGATGGCCTCATCCAGAGTCGGCGCAGTTGCAGTCACGCCCAGTACGCGGCCGCCGCTCGTCACGATCTGGCCGTCCTTCAGGCTGGTGCCCGCATGGAAGACAAAGGAGTCGGTCACATCGTCAAGACCGGTAATTACCTTGCCCTTTTCGTATGCCTTGGGGTAGCCGCCCGATGCCATGACCACGCAGCAAGCTGCGTCGTCCTTCCACTTGATGTCGATTTCTTCCAGCTTCTCGTCGATGACCGCGTTAAAGATATCGTACAGGTCGGAGTCCAGTCGGGACAGCACAGCCTGGGTCTCGGGATCGCCAAAACGTGCATTGTACTCGATGACCTTGGGGCCCTTGGGGGTCAGCATGAGACCAAAGTACAGAACGCCCTTGAACGGACGGCCTTCGGCTGCCATCGCGGCAACGGTGGGCTTGAAAATGGTCTCCATGCACTGTGCAGCGATGTCCTCAGTGTAGAAACGAGAGGGCGAGAATGCGCCCATACCGCCGGTGTTCGGGCCTTCGTCGTGATCGTAAGCACGCTTGTGATCCTGCGCCGAGGGCATGGTCTTGAGGTGCTTGCCGTCAACGAATGCCAGAACCGACACTTCGGGACCGGTCAGGTATTCCTCGATGACCACGCGCGCGCCTGCGCCGCCGAATGCGCCGCCGTCGATCGCGTCCTTGACTGCCGCAATGGCGTCTTCTTCGGTCATCGCAACCGTAACACCCTTGCCGAGTGCCAAACCGTCAGCCTTGACGACGATCGGTGCGCCCTGCTCCTTGATGTATGCGATGGCAGATGCAGAGTCCTCGAATACCGCATAACCCGCGGTCGGAATGCCATACTTGTGCATGAGGTCCTTGGCAAAGGACTTGGAGCCCTCGATCACGGCTGCGTTCTTGCGCGGGCCAAAGGCGCGGATACCAGCTGCCTCGAGCGCATCAACCATACCGAGTGCCAGCGGGTCATCGGGTGCAACCATAACCAGATCGGACTGGTTTGCCTTGGCAAAAGCAACTACGCCGTCAATGTCAGTGGCCTTGATGTCCACGCACTCTGCAACCTGCGCAATACCGCCGTTGCCGGGTGCGCACCAGATTTTATCTACCTTGGGGCTCTTCGCGAGCGTCACGCAGATGGCGTGCTCACGTCCGCCGCCGCCGATTACCAGAACTTTCATTGATGTTCCTCCTTTTTCCGGGTAAACAGACCCATCAGGGTGCAGGCTGCACAGACCAGTGCAAAAACGCATGAGAGCAGCAGATCAATCTGTCGACCGACCTGCACAAGCCCGGTCAGCGATACGATTTCCAGCACGGCAAACACACCTACTGCAATCGTACTGTATACGTTCGCGCGGTGCATCCAGACATTGCCGTCCTGCTGCAAGGCTGCGGTGCCGTTGGCGATACCGATATAGCCGAGCAGGCGTGCGATCCATGCAAATGAGCCTGTCCAGTGGGAGGCCACCAGTAAAACAAAGCCGAGCAGGCAGCTCTTCCCACCTGTTTTCCGATCCATAACCTGTTTGTTCTCCTTCTATAACAACAGAGCGGGTAATCCCGCTCTGTTTTGGTTTGGTGCATCGTCAGACCTTACGGTCTGCAATCTTTTAGTGATGGAACAGGCGCGCACCGGTGAACGACATGACAATGCCGTACTTGTTTGCGGTCATGATGACATGATCGTCGCGGATGGAGCCGCCCGGCTGTACGATATACTGTACACCGGACTTGCGTGCGCGCTCAACGTTGTCACCAAACGGGAAGAACGCGTCCGAACCGACGGTCACACCGGTCTGGGTAGCGATCCACGCCTGCTTTTCCTCGCGGGTCAGCACTTCGGGCTTGACCTTAAAGGTATTCTGCCAAACGCCCTCTGCCAGAACATCCTCGTACTCGTCCGAGATATAGATATCGATGGCGTTATCACGGTCGGGACGGCGGATACCGTCGACAAACTGCAGACCCATTACCTTGGGATGCTGGCGCAGATACCAGTTATCTGCCTTCTGGCCTGCCAGACGGGTGCAGTGGATACGGCTCTGCTGACCAGCGCCAACACCGATGGTCTGACCGTTCTTAACATAGCAGACCGAGTTGGACTGGGTGTACTTGAGCGTGATGAGCGAAACGATCATATCACGCTTTGCCTCGTCGGTCAACTCCTTATTGTCGGTAACGATGTTGTTCAGCATGTCAGCATCGATCTTGAGGTCGTTGTGACCCTGCTCGAAGGTGATGCCGAATACGTCACGACGCTCGATGGCCTTGGGCTCGTAGTTCGCGTCGATCTTGACGACGTTGTAACCACCCTTGCGCTTGGTCTTGAGGATAGCAAGGGCTTCGTCGGTGTAGCCGGGTGCGATGATGCCGTCGGATACTTCGACTGCCAGCAGGCGTGCGGTGTCTGCGTCGCACTCATCGGACAGAGCAACCCAGTCGCCGTAAGAGCACAGACGGTCGGCACCGCGTGCACGTGCGTATGCGCATGCGATGGGTGACAGCTCACCCTCAACAAAGTAGATGGCCTTTTCGGTATCGCTCAGCGGATAGCCCAGCGCTGCACCAGCGGGCGAAACATGCTTAAACGATGCCGCAGCCGGATAACCGGTCGCCGCCTTGAGCTCGCGCACGAGCTGCCAGGAGTTGAATGCATCCAGGAAATTGATATAGCCCGGACGGCCGTTGAGCACCTCGATGGGCAGCTCTCCCTCGTCCATAAAGATACGTGCGGGCTTCTGATTGGGGTTACAGCCGTATTTCAGCTCTAATTCTTTCATGTTTTTGCTGCCTCCGCTTACTTCTGATGCTTGTTCTTGATGACGGTCTGGGTCTCGCCGGTCTTGCGGTTGATGTAGCGCACAAAGAGCGAAATCTTATTGTTCTCGTCCAGTGCATTCCACAGCTGATCGGCATAGGTGTCGATGGGGGTATCCTCGACAAGGACGCACTTAGGCTCACCGCGGAAGAAGGGCAGCGGGTTGCCGTCGCACATGTAGGTATGAATGAAGTGACCGCGTCCCTTGACCGGCTTGTCATACTCGAAGAAGAAGCGCTTGCAGGCATCCGGGTCGCTGTGGAAGTACTTGAGGATGGACAGCGCGTAGGAACCGTCTTCGTTCATCACCGCAGAGATACGGGAGGTGAAGTTGGGCTCGTCGGGCTCGAAGCGACGGGTGCGCAGTGCATCAATGTAGCTCTTGCCCTCGGCCAGTGCGTCACGGATGGTGTCGGTCTGGTCACCGTTGGTCACGATGGTGCGGCCGCCGTAAACACGTACCGGATGGTAGATGATGAGCGACGGGTCGGAGCACTTGGAGGGGTCGAATGCCTCGGTGCGGATGCCGTCCTCGGTCTCGGTGAATACACGGTTGCGGCTGTTTTCGCTGCGGCCCATGATGAAATATACCATAACCGAGGTGTCACCGTCGGGCGTGGTACCCATCATCAGGCCACGGCCGGGATAGGTATTGCCTTCCAGCTCTTCTGTGATATGAAAAACGTTGGAAAAATCGGAAACGAACATGCTAGACATAGAAAATGCCCCTTTCAGTTATCATTCAATGGTCACACGGTCATCTTGAACGTGCAGCTTGCCCTGACAGAACAGACTGACCGCACGCGGCAGCAGAATGTGTTCGGCCTGCGCCATGACGCGTTTTTGCAGCGTTTCGGGGGTATCGTCCGGCTCGATCTCGACCGCCTTTTGCAGAATGATCGCGCCGCCATCCACGACCTCGGAGACAAAGTGCACGGTCGCACCGGTCACCTTGACGCCCTTGCGCAGTGCAGCTTCGTGCACGCGCAGGCCGTAGAATCCCTCGCCGCAGAAGGACGGGATGAGGGACGGATGGACGTTGATGATCTGATTTTGCCATTTGTGGCAGAAGGAATCGGGCAGGACGGTCATAAAGCCGGCCAGCACGATCAGGCCGATACCGCGTGCCGTCAGCTTTTCATGCAGCGCCGCACCGTACTGCTCGGCGTCCGCGAAATCGCGGCGGCGCAGCACGTCGGTCTCGATTCCCGCCTTGGCCGCGCGCTCGAGTGCGTACGCGTCCGGGTTGGACGAGAGCACAAAGTCCAGCTTGCCGTCCTTGATCTCACCGCGCGCCTGTGCGTCGATGAGGGCCTGCAAGTTGGTGCCGCCGCCCGAGACGAGAACTGCTATCTTGGTCATATCGCTCTCCCCTTCTCGTCTTATCGCAGCTGGATACCCTTTTCACCGGTCACGCACTCACCGATGATGTAGCCAGTCTCGCCTGCGGCTGCGATGGCAGCGAGCGCCTTGTCTGCGTCTTCCTTGGCAACTGCCATGACCAGACCCAGACCCATATTGAAGGTGTTGTACATATCGCGCTCCGGGATGTTGCCAGCCTTCTGAATGACGCGGAAGATGGGCAGAACGGGAGCAGCTGCCTGCTCGATGGAAGCGCAGATATTGTTCGGCAGCATACGCGGAATGTTCTCATAGAAACCGCCGCCGGTGATGTGGCTGATGCCCTTGACATCCACGCCGTTCTCCAGCAGGGTGTTGACCGTCTTGACGTAGATCTTGGTCGGGGTCAGCAGTGCTTCACCGATGGTCATGCCCAGCTCGTCGCTGTAACGCATGACCGACTTCTCATTGACACCCAGGGTCTTGCGCACGAGCGAATAGCCGTTGGAGTGTACGCCGGAAGAAGCGACACCGATCAGCACGTCGCCAGCCTGCATGCGGCTGCCGTCGATCATCTTGGGCTTGTCGACCATACCAACCGAGAAGCCTGCAACATCGTACTCGTCCTCGGGATAGAAACCGGGCATCTCAGCCGTCTCGCCGCCGATCAGCGCACAGCCTGCCTGACGGCAGCCCTCAGCGATACCGATGACGATGTTTGCGACGCGCTCGGGAACATTCTTGCCGACTGCGATGTAGTCGAGGAAGAACAGGGGCTTTGCACCGCAGCAAGCGATATCATTGACGCACATTGCAACGCAGTCGATGCCGATGGTGTCATGCTTATTCATCAGGAAGGCCAGCTTGAGCTTGGTGCCCACGCCGTCGGTGCCGGAAACCAGCACCGGCTCCTGCATTCCCTTGAAATCGGGTGCGAACAGACCGCCGAAACCGCCCA
Organism: Butyricicoccus pullicaecorum; assembly: GCF_002160355.1. Taxonomy (NCBI): domain Bacteria; kingdom Bacillati; phylum Bacillota; class Clostridia; order Eubacteriales; family Butyricicoccaceae; genus Butyricicoccus; species Butyricicoccus pullicaecorum. Next base: position 167,206 of record NZ_NFKK01000001.1, on the reverse strand, counting down.
GGGTACCGATTACGCCCTTGGTAAAGGTGCTCTCGACGTGGGGCTTCATAAGCTTGACAGCCTCATAACCTGCAACCACGTCAACGCCTGCGGCTTTATAACTTTCAGAACGACTCTCGATCATAAAAATCTCCCTTCAAAATCATGCAGGGCCTATCGGCCCGGTACGGACGGCAGAAAACGCTGCCATCCGTCCTCTCTCTGACCAAATCTTACTGAATTTCCATCTCAAAAATGTTTTTTTCTACGCTCTCAGGTACCGGCATGGGATAAACGCCGGTAAAGCAAGCGTCACAGAAGGAGCACTTTGCGCCGACTGCAATCTTGTTTGCCGCCTCGACCGACAGGAAGCCCAGCGAGTCAACACCGATGATCTTGCGCATCTCCTCGACCGTGCGGTTATGTGCCAGCAGCTGATCGCGGTCGGGAATGTCGGTGCCGAAGAAGCAGGGATGACGGAACGGCGGTGCGGAGATACGCATGTGTACTTCCTTTGCGCCTGCGTCGCGGATGAGCTTGACCAGACGAGCCACCGTGGTACCACGCACGATGGAGTCATCAACCATGACGACGCGCTTGCCCTCAACCGTGCGGCGCAGTGCGTTGAGCTTCAGACGTACCGAGCGCTCACGCTTGTCCTGACCAGGCTGGATGAAGGTACGGCCAATATAACGATTCTTAATCAGACCCACGCCGTAGGGAATGCCTGAATACTTGGCATAACCGATCGCGGCAGGGATACCGGAGTCCGGGACACCGATGACGACATCGGCCTCGACCGGGTGCTCCTCGCACAGATAACGTCCGGCCTCCTGGCGAGCTTCGTCGACCGAAGCGCCGTCGATGACCGAGTCGGGACGTGCAAAATAAATATACTCAAAAACGCAGGCTGCGCTCTTCTCTCGAATGCCGCAGTGCAGCGAGCGAACCTCGCCCTTATCGACAACAACGACCTCGCCCGGCTCGATATCGCGGACGAACTCTGCGCCCAGCGCATCCAGTGCGCACGACTCAGACGCGAAGATGACCGCGCCGTCCTCGCGCTTGCCCATGCACAGCGGACGCATGCCGCGCGGGTCACGAGCTGCGATGAGCTTGCGGGGAGACATGACGACGATGGAATACGCGCCGATGATCTCCTTCATGGCCTCGACGACCGCCGCCTCGATGGACGGGGTGATCAGGCGCTTGCGCACGATGGCATAGACCAGCGCCTCGGTGTCCGAAGTCGAGCGGAAGATACCGCCGCCCATCTCCATCTGTCGGCGCAGCTCAGGTGCGTTGACCAGATTGCCGTTATGTGCAACGGCCAGATTGCCCTTGACGTGGGTGATTGCCAGGGGCTGCGCGTTCTCACGCGAGGGCTGACCGGTGGTCGAGTAGCGGACATGGCCGATCGCCATATTGCCCTGCATGCCGTCCAGAATCTTCTGGTTAAAGACGTCGTTTACCAGACCGACGTCCTTGTGGCAGCGAATCACGCCCTTATTGCACACGGCGATGCCGCAGGCCTCCTGACCGCGGTGCTGAAGGGCGAAGAGTGCGGTATATGCCTCGTGTGCCGGGCTAGCCGGTACGCCTTCGGGTACATAGATACCGAATACGCCGCATTCCTCGTGAACCGCGTCGCTATCAAACGGCGTGCGCGGCAGCTTCTTCATTTTATACTTCATGCTTTTCTGCAACCTCTTAAAACAAACATATCAGGTGGAAAGAAAGGGAGCGTTCCAGCGGCCGCAGGTCGCCGAAACGCATCCGATTGTTTTTCCGTGTTCTGCTCTTACTTGCCCATGACGCGGCGCATGATCTCCTGGTATGCCTCCTCGACACCGCCCAGGTCACGACGGAAACGGTCCTTGTCCAGCTTCTCGCCGGTGGTCTTATCCCACAGGCGGCAGGTGTCGGGAGAGATCTCGTCAGCCAGAATGATCTTGCCGTCCGGAGTCTTACCGAACTCCAGCTTGAAGTCAACCAGAGTGACGTTCAGGTGATCGAAGTAATCCTTCATGACCTCGTTTACCTTGAATGCCATTGCCTTGATCTCATTGATCTCGTCCTCGGTTGCCAGACCCAGAGCCAGTGCATGGTAATCGTTGATCAGCGGATCGCCCAGATCGTCGTTCTTGTAGGAGAACTCAATGGTCGGTGCCTTGAACACGATGCCTTCCTCAACGCCGTAGCGCTTTGCGAAGGAACCAGCGGAAATGTTGCGGATGATAACCTCGAGCGGTACGATGGAAACCTTCTTGACGACGGTCTCACGCTCGGAGAGCTGCTCAACGAAATGAGTCGGTACGCCCTGCTGCTCGAGCAGCTGGAACATGTGATTAGACATGACGTTGTTGATAACGCCCTTGCCCGCAATCTGACCCTTCTTCTGGCCGTTGAATGCGGTCGCATCGTCCTTGTAATCTACAATGTACAGATTCGGATCGTCGGTTGCGAATACCTTCTTAGCCTTGCCTTCGTACAGCTGTTCTTTCTTCTGCATGATTCCATTCTCCTTTTATATCTGGTAAATTAAAAAAAGCAAATTGATCGACCCCGGTGCGCTCAGGCGAACTGTGCGCGTACCTTTTCGTCCTTGGCAGCAACCTCATCGGCCATGTCTGCCTTAAACTTGGTCAGCTGATCGGAAAGTGCTGCATCCTCGATTGCCAGCATCTGTACTGCCAGGATCGCAGCGTTATCTGCACCGTCTACTGCAACGCAGGCAACCGGAATGCCCTTGGGCATCTGCACCATGGAAAGCAGGCTGTCCAGTCCGCCCATCATCGAGGTCTTGATCGGTACGCCGATGACCGGAAGCGTGGTATACGCCGCGATGACGCCGCCCAGATGTGCTGCCTTGCCGGCCGCCGCGATGATCACGCCGAAGCCGTCTGCGCGGGCATTCTTTGCCAGCGTCTCAGCTGCTGCCGGGGTGCGATGGGCCGAAACGACGCGCACTTCATAGGGTACACCGAACGCATCGAGTCGCTTCATGCAGCCTTCCATAACCGACAGATCGCTGTCCGACCCCATGACGATACAAACCTTTTTCATAAGTTTCCTCCTGGCTCCAAAAAATCTTTTTTGCCTAAAAAATAAAATGCAGGCGCGGTTCTTCACCGCTTCCTGCATTTATTCTTAAAAGTATGCAATTCTGCCCTGAAAGCCTGCACGATGGGCTAAGAAGACCGTGCTTTTGGGTACGAAGGTGCGACCGCAGGACGGTTTTGAACCGTTCAGCCAAACATAATTCATGCCGTCACGACCTTTCCCCACGGAATCCGGGCAGTTTATGGAAAACCATTGGTTTCCTCTTGATTCTATTGTACATACCCGGTTCGGGTTTTGCAAGAGAGGTTACCAAAAATCGTACAATTCCACAAAAACGTCCGGACCGCACGCGGTCAGGTTGGTGCGAAACGACTTACCGTCCGGCCTCTGCCGCCTCGATGAGCGCAGCCGCACCGCGGCTGTTCTCGTGCTCACGCTCGCGCAGCAGGGCTGCAGTGGCACGCACTTCCTCGTCGAGCTTGCCCGAGACGCACTCATCGATCAGCGGGCGCAGCTTGTCCGCCGTGACTTCTTCGATCTGAATGCAGGTACGCGAACCGATATATTTGAGGAAGCCGTCGACCTTGATGTCGTAGCTCATACCGATGACCGGTACGCCGCGGCCAGCCGAGAACATCAGCGAGTGCAGACGGATGCCGATGACCGTCTTCATGCGTGCGAGCATGCCGATGGTCTCCTCGATGGGCAGACGGCGCTCGACCATATAATGCGGACAGTGCAGACGGTCAGCGATCATACGCGCCGGGGTCAGGTCGCTCGGGAACTCAATGGGTACAAAAACTGGGATGAGTCCATAGGTCTCGTATGCGTACTCTGCCGCCTTGACGATCTCGTCCGCGACCGCTTCCAAACCGTTCCAGCTGCGCAGACCAAAGCCCAGATACTTGCCGTCCACCGGAATGCCCAGATCTTCCATCACCTGATCCATCTGCGCCTCGCTTGCCGGGTGCAGAATGATGGTCGGGTCAGCTGCCAGCTTGATCTCGGGTTCTACAATGCCCATGCGGGTCAGCTCACCGCGGGACAGGTCATCACGCAGCGTGATGAGGTCGACCGAGCGGTTGATCGTGCGGGTCGTGTGCCTGCGGTTGCCCGGTCGGCGGATGGGGCCGATGCCGCAGCCGTACATCATAACCTTACAGCCCAGCTTTTTGGCTGCATCGAGCGTAAACAGGTAATATTTGAGCGACCGGGTCGAGGTCACGTCCTGCATGAGGCTGCCGCCGCCGTTGATGTAGAGCACCGAATGGCAGAATCGCCACAGCACGGCAAAAATATTGAAGGTGTACACCGCATTGGTGCGATAGAGCAGACGGGTCTCGTCCGGACGGCGCGACATGACCGTGATCGGACGGTCGGGGTCATAAGCGCGCATTTCCTGCACGATACCGCGCAGAATCGCATCGTCACCCGCGTTGCCCTTGCCGTACGCACCGCAAATCACAATACCGTCGCGTCGGGTCTTGGGCTTGTGATACAGGCGCAGCAGCTTCTCATAGTTGGCTTCCTGCGTGCGGCACATGGTGTCGAGCGAGTATTCACGCGTCGCCTTCTCATACAGACGATCGGCAAACAGCTTGCGGCGTGCCGGGTCTTTGCCAAACTTGATGAGCTGCTGGGTCAGCGTCTCGTGGTCACGCGGCTGGAAGATATAGCCGTTTTCACCCGAGTCAATCAGCTCGCTCATACCGCCGACATCCGAGCAGATGGTCGCACAGTGCTCCAGAACGCCCTCCAAAATGGAGTACGGGAAGGTCTCGGACACCGAGGTCAACAGGTTGATATCCATGGACGCAAAAAACTCGTTGACCGGCGATACCCAACCGCAGAACGTCACACGGTCGGCAACGCCCAGGTCTTTCGCCAGATCGCGCAGCATTTTTTCGTCCTCGCCATCGCCCGCGATGAACAGACGCAGCTGGGGCACTTCCTTGACCGCTCCTGCAAAGCCACGCACACAGGTTGCGATATCCTTGACCGCGGTCAGACGCGCAGCAATGCCGCACAGCACATCGTCGGGCGCGATATCTACGTCCCAGTGTTCCTTGCAGTAAGCCGCACGGTCAACACCCTGCATCGGATTGCCGAAATCCATACCATTATAGATGGTGAAAATCTTTTCCGGGTTGAAGCCGCGCGAAATGAGCGTGCGCGCCATACGGTCAGCGACCGCCTGATGGAAGTCCAGAAAGCGCAGCGCGATGGTGTTTGCCAGACCGTTTGTCCACTGCTTGAGCGGATTGCCCAGATAGTCATAGCGATAGTCGGAGTGTACGGTGGTCAGTACCGGAATGTTCATCTTCTTGCCGCGCAGCATCGCACCGACCAGATTGGCCTTGCCGCCGTGACAGTGAATGACGTCAGGCTTAAAGTCCGCGATGATCTTGCGCACCTCATCCCGGCAGTACAGCGGGTTAAAACTCGGAATGACGCGCACGTTGATGCCGTTCTTTGCGGCTTCACGCGGGAACGGGCCGTCGCGGAATGAGATCAGCATGACCTCGTTGCGCTCACGCAGCGCCTGAATGAGCGTCATAATATGGGTCTTTGCGCCGCCGACATCGCCGCCGCCCATCATTTGTAAAATTCTCATGCAGTTCCTCCATGATTGTTTTCTCGTATCCATACCCTATTATACACAATTCCTGCCCGATTGCAATTTCTGTCCCGAGGTGTTATACTAAAAAACAATCAAAAACCTCTGTCCGACACAAAGGATGGTGTATTATGAATTATCGAACCGCTTATTGGCTGTCTATTTTCCTGTGGCTTGCCGGATTCATTCTCCTGATTCTCGGAGGCATTTCCGCGCTTAGCGCACGCGTCCAATGGCCGATGTATCTGGGGTTTCTTGCAATCGTTGCAGGCATCGCAACCGACTTGCTGTTCTACCGCTGTCCGCACTGCGGTAAATCTCTAATCAGTGTCCGGGGTTCGATTCCTTCCTTCTGCCCATTTTGCGGTCGGCCGCTTGATTAGACTATGTTTCAAAAAGGATTCTGCCCATGTCTGAAAAAAACACGATGACGCGCAACGCCATGTTGTTTTTGCCCGCCAAGCTCGCCGAGGGCGTGCTGCTCATGGCGATGTCGTCGCTCTACTCGCACATCCTGACCAAATCGGCGGTTGGTCTGTTCAACGCGACCAACATGATGGTCAACTTTACTTTTCTGCTCATCGCGGCGTGGATGTCCAACTCCAATACCCGCTATGTGGCCGAAGAGTACAAGAAAGACCGGGCTGCCCGCCTGTTCTCGACCATCGCCCCCATCTATGTCCTGCTGTGTGCGGTGACCGGTGCGGTCTGTATCGGTATCTACCTGTTTACACGTGAGACCTATTATCTGCTCGGCGCGGTCATGTTCTGTACCTACTCGGCGTTTACGGTGCTCAACAACACGATGGTACAGCTGTCCATCATCCGTCCGGCCATCATCCTGAGTCTGACTTCGGCTTCACTCAAGCTGCTGCTCGCCATTCTGTTTGTCGGCGGCAAGTCGGGCTTTGACTCCCCGACACCGGCACTTCTGGCAAACATTCTGGCCGACGGCATCGGCTCCATCGGTGCGGTCATTGCGCTGGGTATGCCCCACGTTGTCCGTCTGCGCCGATTCTCGCAGGAAATGCTCAAAAAGCTGCTGGCGTTTGGTGTACCGCTCATGGGCGTTGCACTGTGCACGGCACTTCTGAACCTGATCGACCGTTTTCTGGTTCTTGGTATCTATGGCGACGAGGTATTCGCGGTCTACTCGAGCAACGTGTCCATTCCGTCGTCCATTTTCAACATGCTGTCGGTCGGCGTACTGCGCGGTGTCTATCCCGCTGTACTGCGCGCATGGCGCGAGTCCGGACGAGACGAAGCCCGCGGACTGCTCAACGCCGGTGTGCGTCTGTACATGCTGGTCGCCTTCCCGGCTGCCTTCGGTCTGACCGCAGTTGCGCTGCCGTTTACCCGCGTGTTCTTCGCCTCGGGCTATGATGCCGGTGCACCGGCCATCGGTCTGATGAGCTTTACCATGGTCTTTATGGGTCTGACCGAGTACGCAAACAAGGGCTTTGAGCTCGAGCAGAACACCCGACCGGTCATCTTAAACAGCGCGCTCGCCACCATCATCAAGATCGTGTCCAGCGTCGTCCTCATCCGTGCCATGGGCTTTATGGGTGGTGCGGTCGGCTCGGTCATCGCACTCGCGTCCTACTTCCTCATCACGTCCATCCGCGTGCGCCGCTACTTCATGTGGCATGTGTCCATGAAGTCCTTCCTGCGCATCTTCATCTCGGCTGCCCTGTGCGGTGTGGTTGCATTCGCCTGCACCCTGCTGCCGATGGGCAACCTGTTCCGTCTGATCATCGCCATTGCAGCCGGTGGTCTGACCTATCTCGTCTGCATCGTCCTGTCGGGTGAGGCACGCGAGGAAATGACAATGCTCGTCAAAAAGCTGCATCGTTCGTGAGATTTCGCTTGAAAAGTGTTGAGACAAATGTTATGATAGATATTAACCTAATTTCTTACTTTGACAAATTTCAAACACATACAATTTCCGGGGGTAATGATTGATGCAGTTATTGGAAAATGCCATTTTGGAACGCGGCCGCGTCAAGGACGGCGATGTGCTCAAGGTCGACGCTTTCCTCAATCATCAGATGGACGTTTCGCTGATCAATGAACTGGGCAAGGAGTTCTTCCGCCGCTTCGGTGACCGTGGCGTCACCAAAATCCTGACCATCGAGGCTTCCGGCATCGGAATCGCATGCATCACCGCGCAGCATTTTGGTGTTCCGGTGGTATTCGCCAAGAAAACACAGTCGCGCAACATCGACGGTGAAGTCCTGACCTCGCAGGTCACCTCCTTCACCCACCAGCGCAACTACGACATCATCGTTTCCGCCCGCTTCCTCAGCCCGGACGATCGCGTTCTGCTCATCGATGACTTCCTCGCCAAGGGCAGCGCCATGCTGGGCCTGATCTCGCTCGTGCGCCAGTCGGGTGCAACCATCGTCGGCGCTGGCATCTGCATCGAAAAGGGCTTCGATGTCGGCGGCAAGGCCATTCGCGATCTCGGCATCGATGTGCAGTCGCTCGCTGTCATCAAGGAAATGCGCGACGGCCACATCGTCTTCGATCACGATACCGCCGCAGACTGATCTTCTCAGATCTCCAAGGGGTTTCCGGTTTGGAAGCCCCTTTTTGTGCGTATTTTTTTGCCTTTGGGCTTGATAACACGGGCATTTGTCTATATAATAAGAAAGTAACATTTTTTGAAAATCATAAATCCAGATAGAGAGGCGTAAACACTATGGAGTTTATCAGCACCCCCAAGCAGTATATCGACGCGGTCGAGGATGCTGCCGCTTCGGTCGGCAAGTCTGTCTCCTTCCGCGGCACCGTGCACCGCGTGCGCGATATGTCCGATTTTGCCTTTGTCGTTGTCCGCGTCAACCGCGGCCTGATTCAGTGCATGTTCTCGGGCGAGATCGATGGCATGACCAAGGCCGACATCAAGGACGGCATGGTCGTCGAGGTTTCGGGCAACGTGCGCGAAGAGCCCCGTGCAGAGCACGGCTTTGAGGTCGTTCTGACTTCGGTTCGCATTCTGTCCCGTCCTGCTGAGCAGATCCCGGTTCCGCTGGGCAAGAAGTACCTGGGCATGACCCTGGACGCCGAGCTGCCGCTCCGTCCCATCACCCTGCGTCATCCCCGCAAGCAGGCGATCTTCCGCATTCAGGCTGCCATCGCAGACGGCTTTGCAGAATACATGATCAGCCAGGGCTTCACCCACATCCACACCCCCAAGATCGTTTCTGCCGGTGCTGAGGGCGGTGCGAACATCTTCAAGCTCGACTACTTCGGTCAGCAGGCTTACCTCGCACAGTCCCCGCAGTTCTACAAGCAGTACACTGCTGGTATCTTCGGCCGCGTCTTCGAGATCGGCAACGTATACCGCGCTGAGCGTCACAACACCTCCCGTCACTTAAACGAGTACATCGGTCTGGACTTCGAGATGGCTTACATCGATTCCATGTACGATGTCATGGAGATGGAGACCGGTATGCTCAAGTACGTCATCGAGTACGTACAGAAGCACTGCAAGGAAGAGCTCGAAATGCTGGGCTCCAAGCTGCCGGTCATCGACAAGATCCCGACCGTCACCTTCACCGAGGCTAAGGAGATCATGCTCGAGAAGTTCGGTCACAAGTCTAAGAACCGCTATGACCTCAACCCCGACGAGGAAGTTATGATGTGCCAGTGGGCAGAAGAGACCTACGGCTCTGAGTTCGTCTTCGTCACTCACTTCCCCTCTGCAAAGCGCCCGTTCTACGCAATGGACGATGCAGAGAACCCCAAGTTTGCTCTGTCGTTCGACCTGCTGTTCCGCGGTCTGGAAATCACCACCGGCGGTCAGCGTATCCACGACTACCACGAGCAGGTCAAGAAGCTCGAGGATCGCAAGATGGACGTCTCGCTCTTCGAGTCCTTCCTGATCATGCACAAGTACGGCATGCCGCCGCACGGTGGTCTGGGTATCGGCCTCGAGCGTCTGACCATGCAGCTGCTCGGCCAGAAGAATATCCGCGAGGCTTCCATGTTCCCGCGCGATATGACCCGTCTGGAGCCGTAAAATCTCATACACCGATCCAAAAATCCGCTGGGCTTCCAGCGGATTTTTTTGTCACTTGTGACCACTTGTCTGCCCTTGCCCGTGCACATGCGTGATACCCAAAGTTCACACAATCGACACATTTCCGGTTTCTGTAAACATCGGCCAAAATGTAGGAAAAGTCTTTTCAAATTGCATTGAAACTCCAATTTTCCGGTGCTATACTTGTCCTCGCTGGCGTGAAACACAGATTTTCACGCAATTTTAACGCAACCAAATCAGGAAAAGGGGTAATCCAAATGCATAAGCACAGCAGAGTTTTTGCCGGTGTACTCGGCGCCGCACTGGTCGCCGGTTCGATCTCTCCGGCATTCGCCGCAGACTACAACGACGGCAGCGTCATCGGCAATCAGGCCGACTGGAACGCCTGGGTCGAGGAGTGGAAAACGGTCGCAACCGACTACACCAAGGTTTCTCTGACCCCCGGTGCAGACGAAACCCAGCTGAACTTTGCCTGGTACAGCAAAGATGAGTCCGGCAAGCAGGCAACGCCTGTCGTGCACTTCGGCACCGACAAGAACGCACTGACCGCTTACACCGGCAAGGCTTCCGCAGTCGACACCAGCCTCACCGACGGCGTCGCTTACCACACCAATCAGGTAACCGTCACCGGCCTCAAGGAAAACACCACTTACTACTACACCGTTGAGAAGAACGGCGTACAGACCGAGCCTGTTGTCTACAAGACCGGCAGCTTCTCCAACGTCAAAATGCTGTATGTCGGTGACCCGCAGGTCGGCGCATCCAAGGGTCAGACTCAGGGCAGCGACGCACTGGTCGCAGATGCAGGCGCTGCAAACACCGCAGCCCGCAACGACAGCTTTGGCTGGAACCGCACGCTGGAAATCGCAACCGCACAGAACCCCGACCTGAACTTCATCATTTCGGCCGGTGACCAGGTCAACAAGACCGGTAAGGCAAAGGAAGAGGAGTACGCTGGTTATCTCGATCCGGATGCACTGGCTTCCCTGCCGGTTGCAACCACCATCGGCAACCACGATTCGCTCAACGCCGACTATGACTACCACTTCAACAACCCGAACGAGACCGACAACGGTCAGACCGAAGCCGGCGGCGACTACTACTACTCTTACGGCCCGGGCCTGTTCATCGTGCTCAACACCAACAACTACAACGCTGCTGAGCATGCACAGACCATCGAGGAAGCAACCAAGGCTTACCCGGATGCCGCATGGCGCATCGTAACCATCCATCAGGATATTTACGGCTCTGGCTACGATCATTCGGACACCGACGGTATGATCCTGCGCACCCAGCTGACCCCCATCTTTGACCAGTACGACATCGACGTTGTTCTCCAGGGTCACGACCACACGTACAGCCGCACCAAGCTGCTCTACGGCGACGGTCAGGAGCATGACAGCTACTCCATGCCGCTCAACGAGGACGGTTCCGACTACGACTGGGATCACGCAAAGAATGTTGAGACCGGCGAGCTGTACACCCTGTGGCCGGAAGACGGTGACGCAGAGGGTCAGGCTTCCAAGCAGGCATTCGTCGACGGCAACCAGTGCTATACGATCGAGGATACCACCGGCAACACGGTTGTCAATCCCGAGGGTACCCTGTACATGACCGCAAACTCGGCTTCGGGCTCCAAGTTCTACGAGCTCATTGCCACCCAGCAGGACTATGTCGCAGTCCGCAGCCAGAACTGGCTGCCCAGCTACTCGGTCATTAACCTGAGCGAGGACGCTTTCTCCATCGACACCTACCAGATCACCGAGTCCGGCAAGACCGAGAAGATCGACGAGACCTTCACCATCCGCAAGGATGACACCCAGCCCGAGACCCCGGTACAGACCAACATGACCCGCGCAGACGTTGTCACTGCACTCTACGAGGCAGCTGGCAAGCCGTCGGTTGATGCCGTCGCACACTTCTCCGATGTCGCATCCGACGCTTCCTACGCAACCTCTGTCGCATGGGCTGCACAGCAGGGCATCGTAATCGGCAACGGTGACGGTACCTTCAAGCCCGAGGCTTCCATCACCCGCGAAGAGCTGGCTGTTCTGTTCTACCAGTACGCACAGAAGACCGGCAAGGAAGTTTCGGCTGACGCTTCCAAGCTGAGCGCATGCGCAGACAGCGCAGCCGTTTCCACCTGGGCAAAGGACGGCGCAGCTTACGCCCTGACCGCCGGTGTCCTGACCGCCAAGGACGGCGCTTTCCAGCCGACCGGTACGGTAACCGCTGACGATCTGGCCGCAGCGCTGGCAGCACTCTAATCCGGTTCAAATCCCTTTTTTATCATTCTCCTTTGGCCTCCGCCCCTCGGATGGCCAGCCGCCCCGCAAGGGTCTGACCCCTGCGGGGCGGTTTTTCCATAGTCACCATGAAAGCGAGGATCTTCCCGATGAAAACCGACTCTCTTGCAGCCCGCATCCTGCGCCGCTGGGCGCCTCCCCTGCTGCTACTCATCCTGTTTTTGGGCTTTGTCGTCCACATCAATCAGGTGGACAAGGTCGAGCTGATTGCCCGAACCGGTCAGACCTTTGAAAAAGGTGTGGTCACCGAGATCTTACAGGACAACTTGCAGCCGGACGGCAGCCGCGTGGGTGAACAGCGCGTCAAGGTACGCATGACCACCGGTGTGCGCGAGGGTCAGGAGATCGAAACCACGAGCAGCTCGGGTTATCTGTTCGGTGCGGGCTGCACTGAGGGCATGAAGGTCATCGTGATGCAGAGCGTCGCGGGTGACACCACGATTTCCAGCGTCTACTCGCAGGATCGCGGCATGGTCATCGTGATTTTCGCCGCACTCTATCTGGTCGTCCTGTGTCTGGTCGGCGGCAAACAGGGTGTCAAAGGTGCGCTGGGACTGATCTTCACCTTCCTGTGCATTCTGTACGTCTATCTGCCGCTCGTGTACAAGGGATGGTCTCCCTTCTGGGTGTCGGTTCTGGTCTGTGTCATCACCACCGCAGTGACGCTCTACCTCATCGGCGGCCCGACCAAAAAGACGCTCATCGCCACCGGCGGTACGGTGGCCGGTGTCATCATCGCCGGTATCTCGGCCTCGCTTTTCAGTCTGGCATCGGGTATCACGGGATGGAATGTCTCGGACATTGAAAGCCTGCTGACGCTGTCCAACACCAGCGGTGTTCAGGTCGGCGGTCTGCTGTTCTCCGGTCTGCTCATTTCCAGTCTGGGCGCGGTCATGGACGTTGCCATGTCCATTTGCAGCGCCATCGGTGAGCTGTACGCCCACGACCCCAGTCTGTCCCGTCGTGCGCTCTTCCGCGCCGGTATGCACGTCGGACGCGACATGATGGGCACCGACAGCAACACCCTCATTCTGGCCTTTGCCGGCGGCAGCATCAGCATGCTGGTGCTCAATTACGCCTACGATCTGCCGCTCTTACAGGTACTCAACTCCAACAACATCGGCATTGCCGTCATGCAGGGTCTGTCCGGCAGCTTCGGCATCGTGCTCGCCGTACCGGTCACCGTTCTGCTCGCCGTCCTGCTCTACCCGCACGGCAAGCAGCCGGAGACTTCCAAAGAAGCATGAAAAAACGCCCGGAGGGATTTGATTCCTTCCGGGCGTCTTGTATATGCGGGAAAATTATTCCTCGATCTCGAGGTAGTCAGCCAGATCCTTGAACAGAGCGGTCGGGTCAACGTCGTCCTCGACAACGATCTGCAGGGGCTCGTTCAGAGACAGCAGGAACATACCAAGCAGGGACTTTGCATCTACCTGGCCGGACTTACCGAAAATCCAAATGTCGTAGCTGTATCGGGATACGATCTGGTTAATCTTCTGAATGTCTTCAGTATTTTTTACTTTAATCTTTCTGGTCATGGAATGTTAGCCTCCTTTAAAGCTTGTTCTGATGATCTCTGCTTCCATTATAGTATGAGTCCACCAAAAAAGGAAGTATTTTTTTGCGAAAAACCTATTTTTGTCAAAGGCTTGCCCGGAAGCAGATGAAACCCTTTTCTTTTGTACTTATTGCACAATATAATTGTAAACTTTTTGTGCATAACGCCATGTCAGAAAGTGACATCTTATGGTTCATGCCGTTTGAGCCATACCGATACGATACCACAGAGCAGACCGCCCGTCGCATACACCGCCGCAGCGACCCGCCCGACATCGCTTCTGCCGTTGCCATTGCCAAGGAACAGGTACAGCAGGAAAATAATGGTTGCCGCCATCATAATAATGCCGCACAGTCTGCCCGCCAGAATGTCCCGCGGGTCACTCTGCGCTTTCTCCTCCTCGATCACCGCCTGATTGTACGATTCCTCGACCTGATACTTGGCGTGATCGAGTGCGCCATAGACCAGAAGCCCCACGCCGACCGCTACCAGGACAAGCCCAGCACCGTCCGCCAGCTCTCCGAACACATAATCAGCGGCAATCCAGACGAGCAGCGCGGACAACAGCAGACCGATGCCGCAGACGATGAAGATGGGAAAACGTCGGCGTGCAGCCGCCAACACCTCGGGTGTATAGAAGGGTTCAATGTGCGGATGCTCTTGCTGGTACTGACCGTGCCAGATGCCCGACAGAACCAAGATCAGCACGCCCGGAATCACCAGCGCAAACAGCGCCAGTCCGGCAAGGTCAAACCGCGTACTGATGAGCGCATCCAGCATAGCCGCACCAGCCACGCCCAGAATACACAGCGTCACGCCCACCGAGATCATGCGCGTGCGTCGATTCATGTGACGGTCATACCCTTCGGTGTCCGTGCGCTTTTTCTCGCACACGCTGCCCTGCAGCAAGGTGTCCAAATCGCATCCGAACATGCGGCTGATCTGCAAAATTTTTTCAAGTTCTGGAAAGCCGTTATCCGACTCCCACTTGGACACCGACTGCCGAGTCACTTCCAATTTTTCTGCGAACTGCTCCTGTGTCATACCGCTCTCGGTGCGCAGGAACCTGAGATTTTCTCCAAAGCTCATGTGCTCGCCTCCTTGTGTTTTGTGCCTCTATCTTACCGTTTTCCTCGTGCAACTTCCAGAAAATCCGCGTTGCGTTTGCGTTTTTCCATGTAAACTTTGGGTTGCACCGCATTTTTTGCATGGTTTTCTCTCCCCATCATACCACAAATGCGCCAGCACCAAAAGAGACAAAAAAGACCGCCTTCCACGAAGGAAAGCGGTCTGATGTAATCAGCGGATAAAGTTGGTAAAGGTACGCTTGTGGGTCTCGGGCGGATCGATCTTGCCCTTGGCTGCATCGATGACCTTGACCGTCCATGCGATATTGCGTGCCAGCTTGGCCACAACTTCCAGACCCTCGGTGTCCTGCTGTACCTCGCCCGGGTCTGCGCCGTGTACGGCACCCCAGTAATCCGAGGTCACAATCAGCATCTCCATAGCGTCCATGGTGCCCAGCAGCTGCTGGTAGGTCTCCATACCGCCCGAACGGCGCAGGGTGCACAGCGCAGCGCCGACCTTGTGGTGCAGCTGGTTGTCGCCGCAGCCAGCCGCCAGCATCAGACGGTCGAGCACACACTTCATGCTGCCTGCGATACCGCCGTGATAAACCGGGGATGCCAGCACGATGCCGTCGGCCTCGATGCACTTGTCGATGATCTCGTTGACCATATCACCGGTCTGGACACAGTGCAGCGAGCCGGTGTTCAGGCAGTGATAGCACGCCATGCAGGGCTTGACGTTTGCGCCCGGCTGGAGTACCTCGAACTCGATGCCTTCGCGCTCGAACTCCTTGGCCATGACCTCCAGGCACTGTGCAGTGTTGCCGCCCTTGCGGGGCGATCCATTGATGGCTACAACTTTCATCTCTTTATCCTCCATCATTGAAAAAAATCATAAAGCGCGGCTGCCCGCGCAACCATATCAATCGGTCTTGTGCTGCCGTTCCTCGTCCAGCACATGATTGAGCACACCGCCCAGAATGAGCGTCGTGCTGGTCAGATACAACCAGAGCATGAGTACGATAATCGCACCGATCGAGCCGTACAGAATGCTGTAACGACCCATATTGTCCACATAGTAGGCAAAGCAGCGCGTGAGTACGACCCAGCCGACAAGCGACACACCAGCGCCCGGCAGGGCATCCCGCCAGCGGATGTGCACCGGCGGTACCAGACTGTACAGCACGATCAAAAATCCCAGCGCAATGACAATCGCAACCGGATAGGACAGGTAATGCAGCCGGGTTGCTCCGGCTTCCAACATGGGGAACCATCGGGTGATGATCTCCAAAAAGCGCTGTCCGACCACAATCAGCAGAATGCTCATGCCCATCAGCAGCAGCAAACCAGCAGTCAGAATCAGCGAAATCATAACCGTACCCACCGGCCCGCGGTGCGGCTCGTTGCGATAAATACGCTGCATCGAGTAAATGATCGATCGCACCGCACGCGACAGAAAATACAGCGTCAGCGCACTGCCGACCATCAAAGGCTGTACCGCATCCTTGCTGCCCAGATAATTGAGGTAGCTCAGTACGATGTCCTGCACATCATCAGGCAGGAACCTGGTTGCATCCAGAATGGTGACCTCGGAAAAGTTTGCCATACCAAGCAAAGAGTTAAGCACCATGAGCAGCGGAAAGAGGGAAAAAAGCAGAAAAAATGCCAGTTCTGCCGCAGCATGCGACACGCCATCCTTAAAATATCGCTCAATCAGCTGCACCAAAACGCGCAGCGGTCCCCGGAATCTCCTGTGCATGGGTCACCGCCTTTCTTCCCATTATTTTACCAGCTTGCCGACCGTTTGACAAGGCATATCCTGTCGCCCGGTCTTTGTCTTGTAATTTGTCTCTATTTATGATAGGATGAAACCATCGAACATGATTTCGCACGATAAGGAGGCCGTCCCATGCTCGTCGATATCCCCTACGATCCCGCGCACACCTGCTGTTTTTCCGGCAGCCGACCGGAAAAATTAGGCTTTGACTGGCAGCGCGAACCCTATTTTTTCGACGTTCTGCGTACCGATCTGCGCACGGCCATCCGTCACGCGGTTGATCTGGAATATCGCCGGTTTATCACCGGCATGAGCCGTGGATTCGACCTTTGGGCAGCCGAGGAAGTCATAAATTTGCAGCGTGAATTCCCCCATCTTGAGCTTATCTGTGCCCTGCCCTTTCACGGTATGTCATCTCACTGGGAACCCTACTGGCGTGAAATGTTCACACGCGCACACGAGGGCGCAGACTACGAAGTGTACCTGTCCGACCGTTTCCTGCCCGGATGCTACCACGCACGCGACAACTATATGGTGCAGCAATCCAGCCGAGTCATCTGCTGGAACAACGGCACCTCGGGCGGCACCGCCTACACTTGCAAATACGCCGAGCGGCGCGGTGTCACGCTCGACAACATTCACCGCCCCTATTATAGCCTTTCCTCCATGCCGTAAACACAGCACCGGATAGTCTGTGTATTTGTGCATAAATCATACATCAGGCAAAAAAAGATCCCAGACCGAATGGTCTGGGATCTTCTCGTTTTCTTACTTGTTCAGAACGGTCTGGATGTAGTTCTTTGCAACATTCAGAACGTATTCCTGGCAAGCGGAACCGGTCTCCGGATTGAAGTCCTCACCGTAGATACCGGTGTTGGACAGAATGCGGATGCCCAGATACGGTACATCATAGGTCTTGCAGACCTGTGCAACCGAGTTGGACTCCATCTCCTCACAGGAAGAGCCGTTCAGCTCGTGCAGGAACAGCATGCGGTCGATCTGGTTGTTCCACTCGTCGCTCGACGAGATCACGCCCTTGACAACCTTGCCCTTGTTGTAGGTCTCTGCGACTGCCTGTGCGCAGTTGAGCAGAGTCTCATCGCCCGGATACTTGACTTCCTTAACGAAGGTCTTCTGGTTCTTGTCGTATGCGTAAACGCCATTCATGGTCATAGCCTTGTAGTCTACGCCTGCGCCCTTGGCAGAAGCCTCGGTCATCCAAGCAGCGGACGGAACGGTGGTCTCACCCAGAACGATGTCGAAGGTGTGCAGCTCGGGATCGTGGCCGCCAGAAGTACCCTGGTTGATGACTGCTACAGGGTTAAAGTACTCCATTGCCAGAGCGGTCGAAGCGCCTGCATTGGCCAGACCCTGCTCGGTGCGGGATACGACAACCGGGTAGCCGTCCAGCTGACCTGCAACATAGTACCACTGGCCGATGGTGTACTCGGTGGTGTCGGTCAGTGCCTTGACCATATCCTGCATCTCGATGTCCATTGCACCCTGGAGCAGGATCGGACGCTTGTCCGACTTGTAGTCAACAACAACCGCAGCGTCAGCCTTCTGTACGTCCTGCTTCTTGAGCACGTTGTCGATGTAGGTCTTTGCAACGGTCAGAACGTATTCCTGGCAAGCCGGGCCGCTCTCCGGGTTGAAGTCCTCGCCGTAGATACCGGTATTGGACAGGATGCGGATACCCAGGAAGGGTACGTCGTAGGTCTGGCAGATCTGTGCAACTGCGTTGGTCTCCATCTCCTCGGTGGAAGAGCCCCACAGCTCGTTGAGGTACAGCATGCGGTCGATCTGGTTGTTCCAGGAGTCAGCAGAAGAGATAACACCGGTCACAACCTTGCCCTTGGTGTAGGTATCAGCAACCGACTGTGCGGTCTCGAGCAGGGTCTTGTCTGCCTTGTACTCGAACTTCTTAACGAAGGTCTTCTGATCCTTGTCGTATGCGTAAACGCCAGCGGGCTCGATTGCCTTGTAGTCTACGCCTGCGCCCTCAGCCGATGCAACCGACTTGGTAGCCGATGCCGGAACGCTGGTCTCACCCAGAACGATGTCGAAGGTGTGCAGCTCGGGATCGTGGCCGCCAGAAGTACCCTGGTTGATGACTGCGATCGGGTCAAAGTGCTGCATTGCCAGTGCAGTGGTAACTGCTGCATTGGAAATACCCTGCTCGGTACGGGATACAACAACCGGATAGCCGCCCAGCATACCGCGTACGAAGTGATAGTTGTCGATGTCAACGGTCTCGGCATCGGTCAGCGCCTTGACCATGTCCTGCATCTCGATGTCCATTGCGCCCTGGAGCAGCAGCGGACGTGCATTCTCATAGCCGGTAACAACGGTTTCACCCTTTGCTGCCAGCGTAACGGTCAGGCTTGCCTCGTCCCATGCAACGTCGTAGTCCATTGCCTCAGCCAGGAAGCGAACCGGTGCGTAAGTACGGTTATCCTTCTGTACGGCAGCGGTGTCCATGGTCAGCTCCTCGGTCACCGGGTCCTTGCCCTCTTCGGTGACGACGTGCTGGTACTTGTTGGAATCGATGGTGAAGACGACCGATTCATTGCCGCGGGTAAAGGTCGCGGTCTTGGCTTCCTCGTTCCATGCGACTTCCAGATCCATCGCGTTTGCAATGGTGCGCAGCGGCGTCATGGTGCGGTCGTTCTCGTCCTGGTACGGCATACCGAGCTCGTCGTTGAATACAACGGCCTCATATTCCCCCGTGGTCTTGTCCTGTACGCGGACCGAAATGCCTGCCTTCTGGGTATCGTCTGCCGCAAATGCAGACATCGTGCCCATACCAGCCAGCATCGAGACCGACAGAACGCCGGATACGATCTTCTGGATCTTCATTCTTACATCCTCCTTATTGTCTGGACAAATTTGTCCACGTGGGGTACATTATAGGCGAAAAATATTGTTTCTGCAATGCGGTTTCTCAAATTTTGTCATTTTTACAACGATTTTGAATTGGTCAGACAATAAAAATTTGCATAAACTTGCTTTTTTCACAATTTTTTTGTGCAAGTCGTATGATCTTATCCCACGCTGTTTAAAAAGTCGGTCAGCTCGGCCGCCAGACGCGCGGGCGCCTGCTCGTTGACCTCATGCCCCACGCCTGCAACCCAGTGCAGCTCGGCTGTTTTCACACGGCTGGCCAGCTCCTGCGCCGCCTTTTGATTGGCACGATCTTTTCCACCGCACAAAATCCGAACCGGAATGTCAATCTGCTGCAATTTGCGGGTGAAATCCAGCTGCATCATCGAACGGGTCAGCCTGCGCATCTGCTGCCGGTCCAGTCCGGTTTCTTCGAACGCCGATGCAGGCAAAAGCCGAAAGATAAAGTCCTGCATGACCATGAGCCGTTTGGGCATGCGGTATTGCGGCGCAATCAGGCACAGCGCACCAACCTTTTGCGGATGCTCCAAGGTATAGTGCAGCGCGAGCACCGCACCGAGAGACAGTCCGCACAGCGCAAACGGTGCGTCAAACTGGGCACAATAGGACGCAAACTCTCGATACAAGTCATCATATGTACCGTCTTGAAAAAATTCCGACAGATTGGGCTGTTCGGTGTGTATCTGTTCGGGTAAATGTTCGCGCACCTTGTCCCACGCGGATGCCTGTTGTCCAAGTCCATGCAGCAGCAAGCAGTTCATCGTTTTCCCTTCCTTTCCGATACAAAAAAGCCCCGCAAAGCGTTTGCTCCGCAGGGCTTGATTCATGCTATTTGTTTCTGTTTGTTCAGTCTACCTTGACCGTCCAGCCCATATCGTCCGGGATCTTGCCCCACTGGATACCGGTCAGCGTATCGTACAGCTTGTGGGTGATCTCACCGATCTTGCCGTCATTGATGTAAGCGACATCGCCCTCGTAGCGCAGCTCACCAACCGGAGAGATGACAGCCGCAGTACCGGTGCCGAAGACTTCCTCGAGCTTGCCTTCCTTGGATGCCTTCATGACATCAGCGATGGGCAGTCGCTCCTCGGAAACCGGGATGCCCCACTTCTTGAGCAGCTCAATGCACGACATACGGGTAACACCGGGCAGAACGGTACCAACGCAGGGAGCAGTGTAAACCGTGCCGTCGATCTTAAAGAAGCAGTTCATGGAGCCGACTTCCTCAACGTACTTATGCTCAACGCCATCCAGCCACAGGGTCTGCTCGTAGCCCAGATCGTGCGCCTTGACCTGCGAAATCAGCGAAGCTGCGTAGTTACCGCCGCACTTGGTAAAGCCGGTACCGCCCGGGCATGCACGGGTGTACTCGTCCTCGACGAAGATCTTAACCGGGTTGATGCCGGTGGAGTAGTACGCGCCAACCGGCGAGCAGATGATGATAAACTGATGGGTTGCCGACGGACGAACGCCCAGATGCGGCTCGGTCGCAATGACAAACGGACGGATGTACAGACTGGTGCCCTCCTGATGGGGTACCCAATCCTCGTCGGTCTTGACCAGCGCCTTGACTGCCTGAATAAAGTCCTCGGTCGACAGCGACGGCAGGCACATACGATGGTTGGTGTTCTGCATACGCTCTGCGTTGCGGTCGGGACGGAACAGCTGCACCGAACCGTCGGGCAGACGGTATGCCTTCATGCCCTCAAAGGACTCCATTGCATAGTGCAGAACCATGGCAGCCGGGTCGAGTGCGAGCGGCTGATAGGGCACGATGCGTGCGTCATGCCATCCCTGACCCTCGGTGTGGTCAACGATGAACATGTGGTCGGTGTAGTATTTGCCAAAGCCCAGAGCCGATTCGTCGGGCTTTTCTTTCTTGTTCTGGGTCAGTTCGTAGCGGATGTCGAGCATGATAATTTCACTCTTTTCTGTTAAACTATGGTAAAGGATTGTTTTTATTTTATCCCTTTTTATTTGACTTTTCAAGTGCAATTTTCGTTTTTTTCATAGATGTTGTTCGGAATCATCGGAAAGCTGTTCGTCTTTTCCGGTCTCTTCCCAATGTTCCAGCCGCCAGGCTTGCCACCAATTCCCTAAGAACAGGCAGATCAGACCGGCACAAATAAGCAATACGGAAATCCGGCTGATTTCCGTGGATTCCGTGTTCATCCCCAGCAGTAAGCCAATCATTGCAGGCACCGCACCAAAGAAGGGAATGGCCGGCGCAAAAATTCCCCATCGGCGGCGGTCGGCTTCTTGCATCTGACGCTTATGGCACTTATAGATGGCGTAATCAGTCTCGATCTGTGCTTCCTCCTCGTCACTCATGCCATCCATCTGGCGTTTTTGCCAAATGCCATACAGGATGACACTGAGCAGCGCAGCACCAAGGAGCAGACCTGCGAGCACACGTACAACGGATACAATCGGCAATAGCATCACCAGTATGCCGTCTAAGAGCAACAGCAGCAAGCCCAGCCAGGGCATGACCGGTGCAAAGGCTCCGAACTGCCCACGACAATACCACTGTGCAGCATACGCCCGGAACGCATTTTCTTCATGCTTCTCCTCAGGAATCGCATCGGGCAGCGTACGTACCCACATGACAATCGCAACTAAAATGTAGGTGACCCCATCACGGTTATCTGCCAGCAGATTCTTAACCCCATAGGCAATCATTGCACCGCCAAACAACAGGTGCAAAATCAGCTCTTTCCAGCTTCTCACCTTCATATCGTGCACCGCCCTTCTCTTAACCGAGATCAGCTATGATTTCTTCTTGCGCGGTGCGGGCAGCTCCTCATACATCGCCCGCAGCAAATCGGCCAACTGCTCCCGGTCTTCCAGATTTTCCACCAACAGCATGGCCTTTGCGCCCTCATACGGGACAGCGAGCGGCGCGTCGGGCAGACATACTTTGGCTGCACGCACCGGTTTTACCAGCAAACGGTCATCATAGATACCGCCTACGATCTTGCCGCGATAGTACAGGATAAATTCTCCCATCATCGCACGGTATGTAATCTCTTGGAGTTCGGACAACTGTTCCAGAACAAAATCAAGATATGTTTTGCTCGATGCCATGACGCACCTCTCTTTCTTTGACCCTATTCTATCACACCCCCTGCCCTGCTGCAAGGCTGGTCGTTGCGCCCCAATGACTGCCGTGTTATAATGATGATATCTATGAGCCAAAGGAGGAACCTACGCATGAAACGCCCGCTCAGCCGGCTCATCTGCCTGATTTTGTGTATTCTTTTGACCTGCGGCTGTCTGTTTACCACCAGCTTTGCCGCAAACGATGATATCACCCTGACCGCGGTCAACGATTCCTTTTTACCCCTCTCGTCCTCGACGATGCCCGTCCGCCGCGGCGGCGCACAGTACGTGCCCTATTCGGTCTTTTCGGGTACGCTGGGCATCTCAGGGTCTTACAATTCGTCCGATCAAGTGCTCACCCTGTCCAATGGCGAGACCTCGCTGCGCTTTGACCTCAGCCGCGGTACGGTATACGATCAGAACATGAACAGCTACACCACTCCGGCCTACTGGATTAACAGCACCATCTATGTACCGGTCAAGCTGGTGTGCGGCAAGTTCAATCTGACCTACTCCAACATCCCGGCCGCCGCCCCCATCCTGCGTATCTGCAACAGCTCGGCTTCGCTGTCCGACTCGTCCTTTGTGTCCTCTTCGACCAACACCATCCGCAGTATGCTGGACGCGTACAATGGCCAGAGCAGCGGCTCGTCCGGTTCGTCCCGTCCCTCGGGGTCGGACAGCGACGCCATTCCCACGCCCATCGACCCCACCACCGGTCAGCCCACCGACACCCCGGTTATGAAGCCCAGCGCGGTTTATCTGGCCTATGTCGGTGCACCGGGTAAGAATACCGAAGCCATTTTGGATGCGCTGGACGCCGCAGGCATGAAAGCTGCATTTTTCGTCCCCGCAGACGGCACGACACTGGATGAAGATTTGCTGCGCCAGATCGTCGGACGCGGTCACACGGTCGGCTTCACCCTGCTGTCCTCGGCACTGACCATGCCCGAAAAGCTGCGCGTCGCCAACGACACCCTGTTCCACGCGACCGGCACGGTCAGCCATCTGGTCTGCATCTCGGACGGCTCGGAACACCTGAGCGCGACCCAGCAGCAGGAACTTCTGGACAGTGGCTACCGTCTCTGGGATGCCTCGCTGGACAGCCGTGACCACTCGTACGGCCCTGCTGCTGCCGCGCAGACGGTCACAACCGCACTCAGCCAGACCACGGCACCGGTTGTCATCCGCATGGGACAGTACACCGCGACCGCACGCACGACCGAACTGGTCTGCGCCTATCTGAGTACCTACTCCATCCCCGTTCAGACCATTACTTTCACCCGTTCCCCGGTCAACAACATCACCTAACCCGCGCTTCTAACACAATTCCACCGTCGAATCTGCGAAAATTCGGTCGTGCTGGAAAAAATATAGACCGTATATCCCTCCTGTGCTGTTGGGCAAACTTCCTGTAAGAAGACAAGCCAGGAGGGATTTGTCATGCAAAGCAAAGTGGAAATCTGCGGTGTCAATACCGCGTCCCTGACCGTCATCCCAGCAAACGAGATGACCGATCTGCTGCGACAGGCGCACGACGGCAATACCGCAGCGCGGGAAAAACTCATCCGTGGAAATCTCCGTCTGGTGCTCTCGGTCATCCAGCGTTTTCACGGACGCAGCGAGTCGGTGGACGATCTGTTTCAGGTCGGCTGCATCGGTCTGATCAAATCCATCGACAATTTTAATTGTGATCTCAATGTGCGCTTTTCTACCTACGCTGTGCCCATGATTATCGGTGAAATTCGCCGTTACCTGCGCGATAACAGCGCAATCCGCGTCTCGCGCTCCATGCGGGACACCGCTTATCGTGCCCTGCAAGCCAAAGAAGCATTCATCCGCGAGCACCAGCGCGAACCCACCATCACAGAACTTGCCAAGGCACTCGACATGAAAAAAGAAGACGTTGTATTCGCACTCGACGCCATCTCCGACCCGGTCTCACTCTATGAACCGGTCTGGGGCGAGGAAGGCGACGCACTGTGCGTCATGGATCAGGTGGGCGATACCAAAAACACCGATGAGCATTGGCTCAATCAAATCGCACTGAAAGAAGCCATCAGCAGCCTGTCCGAGCGCGAAAAGCGCATCGTCCACATGCGCTTTTTCGAGGGCAGAACCCAGATGGAAGTCGCGTCCGCTATTCATATCTCACAGGCACAGGTGTCTCGTCTGGAAAAAGGCGCACTCGCCAGAATCCGCAAACAAATTTAAAGCACCGTATTTTCCCGCCGCAGGCGAAACCAAAACAAAGACCGTCCGATCGGACGGTCTTTTATGTTTCCTCATCTTCAAAATAAAACAAGTCTTCGAACTTCTTATCCAACGCAATGCATAAAACCAGCGCCAACTTAGCAGTCGGGTTAAACTGTCCGGTCTCGATCGAGCTGATCGTCTGACGGGATACACCCACCAATTCCGCAAGCGCACCCTGTGACAGGTTTTTTTCCGCCCGCGCCGCTTTGAGACGGTTTTTTAAAATCAGCTGATCGTCCATTTTCTCACGCTCCTATGAGATATTTTACCAGATTATAAATCAATAAAGCAAGAGACACCGCAAAAATCCAGATCTGCGACTTCTGCCCGCGGATGACCCACCGATACAGCGCACAGCCTGTGCTGGTGCACCAGAACATCGCCAGAATATCATGGTATTCCTCGCCGTGTACAAATTTCCATGCCAGCAGAAAGATACCGACCAGCATCGTGATGAGCACGCTGAACGACTCGCCTTCTATGCGAATCTGACGCTCCATTTCGTCCTGATTTTTGTTCTCTTTCCGGCTCTTTTCCAAAATGCGTTCCTTGTCCATGATAATCCTCCTATCTCAGTGTGTGCCAAGTTTTCTTGACATCATTAGAATAACACTGCCAAGTTTACTTGTCAACAGTTTTTTGACAAGTTTTCTTGACATTCGGAGCCAGATACAAAACCGAGATTTATACATGCAAATCTGTGTTATTTAACAGTTTTATAACACATTCTACGACATATCATGCTATATTGGTATTTATGCTAAAATACGATCATGTCAGGAGCTATGTTATGTCTGATTTCTTTATGCGCTGCGACACCCCACACCCACAAGCCTTTTCCATGCTGGATACCGGACATGTATTCCTTTTGCTGGTGTCCTTGCTGGTACTCTCTCTGCTGCTGTTCTGGACTGCACACGCACCCAAGCGCACACAGCACCGTCTGCTGTATGCGGCCAGTGTGCTCGTTCCTCTCTTGGAGCTCTCGCACTCGGTCTGGATGTACCTGACCGGCACCACACGCCTCGTCCAGCTGCTTCCCCTGCATCTGTGCGGTCTGCAAAGTCTGTTTATTCCGCTCTCGATCTTTACGCGATTCTCGGTCTTTAAGGACTTTGTATTCGCAACTTCCCTGCTTGGCGGTATCTTTGGTACCGTGCTCCCGGCAGGTGTAGCCGACTATTACCCGCTGTTCTCCTTCCAGACCATCCAGACAATCATGCTGCACGGCCTGCTGATCTACGTGCCGCTGGCACAGATTTTGTCCGGACGGCATCGTCCCGATCTGCACCGCTTCCACCACGTCCTGTGCCTGTTCCTCGCCGTTGTGTTTGTGGTCGGTTTTATCGATTTCCACTTTGATCAAAACTATATGTTCCTCTTTGCGCCCCCGGAAGGCACGCCGCTGGTATGGGTATTTGACGCATTCGGACGACAGATCTATCTGCTTATCACTTTCCTGCTTTTGAGCAGTGCAAGCGTCCTCGTTCATCTCCCCTTCTGCCGCCGGGCTGCGCTTCCCGTTCATTCTCATCAGCATAATTAAGTGCAAATAAAAAACCTGCCAAGCGGCAGGTTTTTTTTGATTTCTGCGCCGTCTGCGGACGGCGCTTTTGATTCTTTTTTTGGTTGATTTTCGCAAAGCAAAAATCAAAAAGGGAATTTCGCATCCTGCGGGATGCGACTCAGGGCGCTGCCCTGAGAACCTGCAAACCTTTGAAAAGGTTTGATCGAAACTTTATTTTGCCTGAGAGCGGGATTTTTCCTTACAGTGTGATCTGCGGATTGGGCAAATCCTCATCCTTCAAAATCGCACCGATCGACGGAATAGTACGAGACAAATAACGCTTGGGATCGCTCAGACCGGCCTCTTCAGTGCGCACAGCGCGGGTAATCGTATGCTTTGCACGCAGTACCATGACCTGAACGCCCTGAGTCGAGCGTGTTGCCTTGATATCCAGCATACCCGCTCGCATAGTCATCGCACGATTTGCCGTCGAGAACAGCGTCAGCTCGGTCTCCTCGTCCACCGGATAGAAGAACGCAACCGCGGGCGACTTATCCGAATATGCACCGGTCAGGCGGCGGCGATTGGTCTTGGTCTCAAAGCTCTCGAGCGAGAATCTTGCGGCCTTACCGTTTTCAAATACAATCACCATGCTGCTCTTGTAGTCACCCGGCAGGAGTGCGAATACCGGCGTCTCGCCCTCGTCCATGCCCAGCTTTGCGGGCAGGTAATCGCCGAGCACTGATGCCTTGCAGTCGTCGAAATCATGCAGCCGCGCCTTATACGCTTGCTGCTTGTTGGTCAGGAACATGATCTCGGTCTTGTTGGTGGTCTCGGTCTCCCAGATCACCGCGTCGCCGTCCTTGAGCTTGTGCTCGGCTGACATACGCCACGAAGCCGGGGTAATCTTCTTGAAGTAGCCGTCACGCGTCATAAAGACAAGTACCGGATAATCCTCAATGTGGTCGGTCTCGTCGAAGGACTTGACCGCACCCGCGCTCACGATCTCGGAATGGCGCGGTGCGGGATACTTCTTGATGACCGCTTCCAGTTCCTTGACGATGATATTGCGAATCTTGGCCGGGCTGCCCACGATACTCTCGAGCTTCTGAATCTCAGCCGCCAGTGCCTCGGTCTCCTGGGTGCGCTTTAAGATATATTCCTTGTTGATGTGACGCAGCTTGATCTCGGCAATAAACTCGGCCTGCGCTTCATCAATGCCGAAGCCGATCATCAGGTTGGGAATGACCTCTGCGTCCTCCTCGGTCTCGCGGATAATCTGAATGGCGCGGTCGATATCGAGCAGAATCTTTTTCAGACCTTCGAGCAGGTGCAGCTTATTCTTCTTGCGGTTCAGGTCAAAGTACACGCGGCGGCGAACACAGCCCGCACGCCATGCCGTCCACTCGTCGAGCAGTTCACGCACGCCCAGCACGCGGGGCATACCCTCGATGAGCACGTTAAAGTTGCACGAGCACGAGTCCATCAGCGGAGTCAGACGGAACAGTCGATCCATGAGCTTGTCCGGGTCGGTGCCGCGCTTTAAGTCAATGGCGATCTTGAGGCCGCTCAGATCGGACTCATCTCGAATATCGGAGATCTCGCGAATCTTACCCGCCTTGACCAGCTCGGCTACCTTGTCAATGATGGCCTCGATGGTGGTCGTATACGGAATCTCAGTGATCTCGATAAGGTTCTCTTTCTTCAAATACTGCCACTTGCCGCGCACCTTGAACGAGCCGCGTCCGGTCTCGTAGATCTTGCGCATCTCGGCCTCGTCCAGGATGATCTCACCGCCGGTCGGGAAATCGGGCGCGGGCAAGGTGGTCATAATGTCATGTTCGGGGTCTTTGATGCAGGCGATCGCCGTACGGCACACCTCGTGCAGGTTAAAGCCGCAGAACGACGACGCCATACCGACCGCGATACCAGTATTGGCCGAGACCAGAATATTCGGGAAGGTGGTCGGCAGCAGGGTCGGCTCCTTCATGGTGCCGTCGTAGTTGTCGATCATATCGACCGCGTCGCAGTCGATATCCCGGAACAGCTCGATACAGAACGCGTCCAGCTTGGCCTCGGTGTAACGCGGTGCAGCGTATGCCATATCACGCGAGTACACCTTGCCAAAGTTACCCTTGGAGTCGACAAACGGCGTCAGAAGCGACTCGTTGCCGCGGGTCAGACGGACCATGGTCTCGTAAATGGCCGCGTCGCCGTGCGGATTTAACTTCATGGTCTCACCGACGATGTTGGCCGACTTGGTGCGGTTTCCGGTCAGCAGACCTTTTTTATACATGGTATAGAGCAGCTTGCGGTGGGAGGGCTTAAAGCCGTCGATCTCCGGGATGGCACGCGACACGATAACGCTCATAGCATAGGGCATATAGTTTGTGCGCAGCGTCTCGGTGATGGGCTGCAGCGTCGGTTCGAGCGGCGGTTCCACCGGGCGTTTCTGGGTGATTTCTTTCTTTTTCGCCACGAAAAACGGGCCTCCTTGTTCTATCATAGCTGCCGCCTGCCGTTTCCGGCTGCGGCGCATGGTGCAAATTGGGGAAAAAACTGCCGCAAGCGCGGCAGTTCATACACAGGCATTAAGAGATATCCGCGAAATCCAGGTACTGTGCACCGTTCTCCGCGATGTACTCCTTACGTCCCGACAGGTTATCGCCCAGCAGCAGTTCAAACATGTCTGCGGTCGCCTGCGCATCCTCGGGGGTAATGCGAATGAGTCTGCGGGATGCCGGGTTCATGGTGGTTTCCCACATCATGTCGGCCTCGTTCTCACCCAGACCCTTGGAGCGCTGGATATTGACCTTCTTGCCTGCCAGCTTTTTGAGAATGACCGCCTTTTCGGCATCGTCGAACGCAAAATAGGTCTTGTCCTTGCAGGTGATCTCATAGAGCGGAGACTCTGCAATGTAGACGAAGCCCTGTTCGATGAGCGTCGGCATGAGGCGATAGATCATGGTCAGAATGAGCGTGCGGATCTGGAAGCCGTCCACGTCGGCATCGGTACAGATGATGACCTTGTTCCAGCGCAGACCAGCCAGATCGAAGGCGGACAGGTCTTTGTTCGCCTTGGTGCGCACTTCGACACCGCAGCCCAGCACGCGGATGAGGTCGGTGATGATATCATTCTTAAAAATCTTATCAAAATCAGCCTTGAGGCAGTTCAAAATCTTACCGCGCACGGGCATGATCGCCTGAAATTCCGAGTCACGTCCCTGCTTACACGAGCCGAGCGCCGAATCGCCCTCGACGATGTACAGCTCACGGCGCGAAGTGTCCTTGGTACGGCAGTCGACGAACTTCTGCACGCGGTTGGCCACGTCCAGACTGCCCGACAGCTTCTTCTTGATGTTCAGACGGGCACGCTCGGCCTGCTCACGGCTGCGCTTGTTGATGAGCACCTGCTCGGCAATCTTATCGGCCTCGTCCTTGTTCTCGATGAAGTAAATCTCCAGATTTTCCTTCAAGAACTCGGTCGTCGCCTCCTGCACAAAGCGGTTGGTGATGGCCTTCTTGGTCTGGTTCTCGTAGGACGTCTGGGTCGAGAAGCAGTTAGTGACCAGAATGAGTGCGTCCGCGATATCCTGGAAGGTCACACGGCTCTCGTTCTTCTGGTATTTGTTGTTCTGCTTGAGGTAAGCGTCAATAGCCGAGACAAAGGCCGAGCGCACGGCCTTATCGGGTGCACCGCCATATTCCAGCCACGACGAGTTGTGATAATACTCGGTGCGCGCGCCTGCTCGCGAGAAGCAGAACGCACACGACAGCTTGACGCGGTATTCTTCCTTGTCTGCGCGGTCGCGTCCCTGACGCTCGGCCTGATAGAACTGCACCGAGGTCAGCGCCTGCTCGCCTGCCAGCTCGGAGACATAGTCCACGATACCATTCTGATAGCAGAACTCGGTCGTCTCGAACTTGCTGCCGCTCTGGTCGCGCAGAACGAAAATCAGACCGGCATTGACCACAGCCTGACGCTTGAGCACGTCCGTATAGTAGTCGAGCGGAATGTTGATATCGGTAAAGACCTCAAGGTCGGGTCGCCAGTGGGTGCGCGTACCGGTCTTTTTGCTGCTGCACGGGGTCTTGATAAAGCCCTCGGGCGTACCGGTCTTGTTCTCACCCTTCTCAAAGTGCAGTTTGTACTCAAATCCGTCGCGCCACACGGTCACGTCCATATATTCGGACGAATACTGGGTCGCACAGGTGCCCAGACCGTTCAGGCCCAGCGAGAACTCATAGTTCTGTCCCTGATTGTTCTTGTACTTGCCGCCTGCGTACAGCTCGCAGAAGACCAGTTCCCAGTTATAGCGCTCCTCGTTGGGGTTCCACTCGATCGGGATACCGCGTCCCATGTCCTCGACCTCGATCGAGCCGTCGGCGTATCTTGTGACCGTGATCTTGTGACCATAGCCCTCACGCGCCTCGTCAATGGAGTTGGATAAAATTTCAAAGACAGAATGTTCGCAGCCCTCCAAGCCATCCGAGCCGAAAATAACGCCCGGACGCTTGCGCACGCGGTCGGCGCCCTTGAGGGAGGAAATACTGTCGTTGCCGTATTGGTTTTTTGCTTTGGCCATAATATGACACTACTCCTGTTTTTGATTCACAATTGGTTCTATTATATGCCATCTCAGCCATTTTTGTCAAATGGGATGTACTTTTTTGCCCTTCCTTGCCGTATGTTCTATCAAATCCTGCACCTTTCTAATATTCCTTCCCTGCCCTGCCGCACAGTATGCGAGGGCGTAAAAAAAGTTCAACGCCCGAACCTTGCGGCTCGGGCGCTGAACTCAAAAAGTAAGGATGAAAAAAGAAGGGGGATAGAAAGAAAAAGGTATCATGAAAGGAGTAGGTCACTCCTGGGGTTGGCATTGCCTTGCTCCGGCCGTACAGGGGGAATGCACGGCCGAAAGGCAATTTTGAAGGGGTAAGAAAAAAGTAGGGGGATTGGGGTAATCAGCCAGGAACGAAAAGATGGGGGAAATCTCTTGTTCTTGACTGTCTCTATTGTATCTTAACATTGTGTCGGAATCTTGTCGGAATTATGACAGATTTTTTAACGTTCTATGAAGATTTTATGAACGGAAAAAAGCAAAACACCGAAGTACGAAATGTACTTCGGTGTTGTCAAGAAAGCTTTCTTATCTGAACTTACGCTTCTTAGCGCGAGCAGCCTCAGACTTCTTACGGCGCTTTACGCTCGGGCTCTCATAATGCTCACGCTTGCGGAGCTCGGAAAGCACACCAGCCTTTGCACAGGAACGCTTGAATCTTCTCAGAGCGCTGTCCAGAGACTCGTTTTCCTTGATATGGACTTCCGACATCGTTTTCCCTCCCTCCGCGCGTTCGGCTATATCCAGAACGCTTGCGCTTCTATTAGGCGGTTCCGTTTGCTTTGAAACGGGCAAACCCATCCCAATAAAACCGTAAGATTATTATACTGAATCGCCGGTATTCTGTCAAGAGTAAATTTCAAAGAAATCCGATCTTACAAAATTTTATTTTACGACCAGATTGATGATCTTATTCTTAACGACGATGGTCTTGACGATATTCTTGCCGGCAACGGCATTCTTGACCTTCTCGTCTGCCAGTGCGGTATCGATTGCCAGCTGCTGCTCGCAGTCCATGGGCAGCTTGACGGTCGACTTGAGCTTACCGTTGACCTGTACGCCGATCTCGATGGAGGACTCGACGGTCTTGGACTCGTCGAATACCGGCCAGCTCTCGAGCGACAGCACGGTGTCATGACCCAGCATCTGCCACAGCTCTTCGGTGACGTGCGGTGCAAAGGGGTTTGCCAGCTTGAGCAGGGTCTCGTACTCTGCACGATTGACGCCCTTGTCGTAGAACTGGTTGACCAGGCTCATCAGCGCTGCAATTGCAGTATTGTTCTTGAGGTTCTCGATATCCTCGCCGACCTTCTTGATGGTCTTGTGGATAATGGTCTCGTTCTCCTCGGTGTAAGCGTCGCCGTCCTTGACCTGCTCGTACAGGTTCCAGATACGCTCGACGAAGCGGCGGCAGCCCTTGATCGAGGTGGACGACCACGGTGCAGCCTTCTCAAAGTCACCGATGAACATCTCGTACAGACGCATGGTATCTGCGCCGTAGGTCTCGACGATCTCGTCGGGATTTACGACGTTGCCGCGGGACTTGGACATCTTCTCGCCGTTCTCGCCCAGAATCATGCCGTGCGAGGTGCGCTTTGCGTAGGGCTCCTTGGTGGGCACAACGCCGATATCGTACAGGAACTTATGCCAGAAACGGCTGTACAGCAGGTGCAGCGTGGTGTGCTCCATACCGCCGTTGTACCAGTCTACCGGGCTCCAGTACTCCAGTGCTTCCTTGGAGCACAGCTCCTTGTCGTTGTGCGGGTCCATGTAGCGCAGGAAGTACCAGGACGAACCAGCCCACTGGGGCATGGTGTCGGTCTCGCGCTTTGCCGGACCGCCGCAGCACGGGCAGGTGGTATTGACCCAATCGGTCATCTTAGCCAGCGGGGACTCGCCGTTCTCGGTCGGCTCGTAGGAATCGACCTCGGGCAGAGTCAGCGGCAGCTGATCTTCGGGCAGCGGAACAAAACCGCACTTTTCACAGTGTACGATCGGGATGGGTTCGCCCCAGTAACGCTGACGGGAGAATACCCAGTCACGCAGCTTGTAGTTAACCTTCTGGTGACCGATGCCCTTCTCTTCCAGCCATGCGATCATCGCCGGGATAGCATCCTTGACCGTCTTGCCGTCCAGGAAGCCGGAATGTACCAGAATACCGGTCTCGTCCTTTGCGGTGAATGCAGCCTTCTGCACGTCCTCGCCGCCTGCTACGACCTCGATAATCTCGCAGCCGAACTTCTTTGCAAACTCCCAGTCACGGTCGTCGTGTGCCGGTACTGCCATGATGGCGCCGGTGCCGTAGCTCATCAGAACGTAGTCCGATACGAAAATCGGGATTTCCTTATCGTTGACCGGATTGATCGCACGCACGCCTTCCAGACGTACGCCGGTCTTGTCCTTGTTCAGCTCGGTACGCTCGAAGTCGGACTTGCGTGCTGCTTCTTCACGGTAAGCGCGAACATCCTCGATGTTAGACAGCTTGTCTGCCCACTTCTCGATTGCCGGATGCTCGGGCGAGATAACCATGTAGGTTGCGCCGAACAGGGTGTCCGGACGGGTGGTGTAAACGGTCAGGGTGTCGCCCTCGGTGGTCTTGAAGTCGACCTCAGCACCAGTCGAACGGCCGATCCAGTTCTTCTGCTGGGTCTTGACGCGCTCGATGTAGTCTACGTCGTCCAGATCGTCGATCAGACGCTGTGCGTACTTGGTGATGGCCAGCATCCACTGGCTCTTGGTCTTGCGGACAACCTCGGAGCCACAGCGCTCACATACGCCATTTACGACTTCCTCGTTTGCCAGAACACACTTACAGGAGGTGCACCAGTTGACTGCCATCTCCTTCTTGTATGCCAGACCCTTCTTGAACAGCTGGAGGAAGATCCACTGGGTCCACTTGTAGTAGTTCGGATCGGTGGTGTTGATCTCACGCGACCAGTCGAAGGACAGACCGAGCGACTTGAGCTGGCTCTTGAAGCGTGCGACGTTGTTCTTGGTGACCTCTGCCGGATGAATGTGGTTCTTGATAGCAAAGTTCTCGGTGGGCAGGCCGAATGCGTCCCAACCCATCGGGTAGAGCACGTTATAGCCCTGCATGCGCTTCTTGCGCGCTGCGATATCAAGCGCGGTGTAGGAACGCGGATGGCCTACGTGCAGACCCATGCCGGACGGGTACGGGAACTCGACCAGCGCATAGAACTTGGGCTTTGTGTAATCATTGGGCGCGACGAAGCATTCCTTCTCGTCCCAAATCTGCTGCCATTTTGCTTCGACAGCCTTGTGATCGTACTTATTCAACGGTATAACCCCCAATGCTTTCATCGGGCGGCACGGCTTCACCCGTACCGCCCGCTGCAAAATCTAAAATAAATTACTGAACTTCCTCGTCCTGCACGCCCAGCTCCTTGAGCGAAATCGGCGTGCCATCCTTCCACAGGTTCTCCAGATTGTAGAACTTGCGTGCCTCGGGTACGAATACGTGCACCAGAACGCTGCCGTAGTCGAGCAGAATCCAGGTCGAGGACTCAAAGCCCTCGATGTGGTGCGGGGTGATGTCGTGGTCGTACTTGAGGTGATATTCTACGCTGTCTGCCAGCGCCTTAACCTGGGTGGTCGAGGTCGCGGTGCAGATGACGAAATACTCGGTCAAAGAGGTCAGGTGCTCAACGTGCAGAACGTCGATCTCCTTGCCCTTGCGCTCCAAAAGCGCCTCACAGATATATCTTGCTGTCTCCTGTGCGTTCATTTACGCTCTCCTTTTTATCAATCTTATGCTTCCGGGTCTCCTGCGACCGGAGCCTCGGGCTCCGGCTCGGACGGGGTGGACTGACTGCTGTCAGAACCCGCGTCCGAAGAAGATCCGCTTGTATTGCTGTCCGAACCGGTGTCCGAGCCGCTGCTCGATCCACCGCTCGATTCACTGTCCGAGGAATCCGAGGAGCTATCCTCGCCGCTGCCCGAATCGGACGACGACTCCGAATCGCTGTTATCCGACGAGCTGCTGCTGTCAGACGAGGAATTATCCTCCGAATCCGAGGTATCCGTGCTGCCGCTGCTCTCGCTGTCCGGCTCTTCGGTCTCCTCGTCTGCCTCTTCCTGTCCGCTGTAATCGTACTCATCTTCCTCGCTCGAGGTATTCTCGCGGCGTACGCCGTCCGGCGGGGACTCGATGACATCCAGCGACGTGATGGGCTTATCATACGGGTTAAAGTAGGTGTTTACAAGCTCGAGCGTCTCTGCCTCGTTCGGGAAGAAGAAAGACAGATAAGCGTCGCTGCCTGCATACGAGCTTGCCGGATAGCCCGGCAGGGTAAACATCTGGATGTTTGCGGTATCTACCTGCATGGCCTGATTTGCCATCCAGACGATCTCACCCAGAGTCAGATCGGTCTTTACATTGTTGAACACCGCTTCGGCAATGGGCTTTGCCTTGAGGATATTCTCGGGCTTTAAGATCTGCTCGGCCAGATACTTGAGGAACTCCTGCTGCTTCTGAATACGGCTCTCATCGCCGCCGTCATAGCCCTCGGTCTGCAGATAAGTGTAACCGGGATCGTTATGACGCCAGCGCAGGAACTCAACGACCTGCTCGCCGTTCATGTGCTGCATACCAGGTTCAAAGTAGATATACAGATCCTGTACCGGATCGTTGTAGATCATCTTAAACGGTACGTTGTAATCGATGCCGCCGATGGCGTCAACGATCTGCGCGATGCCGTCGAAGTTGACGACGATATACTTATCCGGTGTAAATCCGATGACTTTTTTAACTTCCTTTAAGGTATTGTCAATATCCTGATGCGAACCGTAAGCCGCGTTGATCTTGCGGCTCGCGCCCGTGCGGTTATTGTTGCACATGACGTCACGCGGGATATTGAGTACATTGACCTTATGGTTCTTGGTATCAAAACCGACGACCATCATGTTATCGGTACGGGTCTCATCGATATCGGTTGCGCACACGAGGAAGGTAAAGTAATCGCTGATGCGCTGGCCGGGATCGACGGTCACCGCGTCACCATTTTCGGTGTCGACGATGGTCTTGTCGTTCTCGTGTACCTTGATCTCGGGCGGCTTGATAAAGTGCACGGCAGCAAAGGCTGCGCCCGCAAGCAGAAAAGCGATGATGGCAAAAATCAGCAGAACCATGCTCTTTTTGCTGCTTTTCTTCCCTTTTCCCTTGGTCTTTTTCCCGCCTCCTCCAGCGTCCTGAACATCGGTCAGATGATAGTCCGGATCGCCGTCATAAGGGGTATAAACGGACACATCTTTTTTCTTCTTCTTGTCTTTTTTGCTCCGTTTGCTGGCTTTGCTGCCAAAGATCTTCATGCTTTTTACACTCCGCTTCCTTCCGCGCCAAACTTGCGCTGTACGCCTTGCCGAATGAGCGCATTGCGGGCAGCCATGGTATCGGGATGGATGAGTTTCCCGCGGCTGAGCAGATCGTAGAGCGACTGATCGAAGCAGTACAGCAGCGCTTCATCGATATCGGTCTTGGCCAGTTCTCTGGCAGGCTCTACGCCGTCAAAATCCCGTGTTTCCTCGATGTAATCGGCAAGATAGATGATTTTGTCGAGCAGCGTCATGTCTGCTTTGCCGGTCGTATGGCAGGCGATGGCATCGACGATATCCTGCGGTGCGCCGTACTCATGCTGAGCGATGGCGGCGGCTGTTTTGCCGTGCAGCATTTTCCACTCGATTTTTTCGATATCACAGGGTATTATACCGTATTTATCGCATAAATACAACTGTTCTTCTTTAGAAAGTCGTTTTGTTATGTCATGCAGCAGTGCCGCGAAAGCGGCTTTTTCCACGTCTCCGCCGAACCGTTCAGCGAGCATTTTGGCCGCTCGCTCACAGCCGAGCGTATGAGTATAGCGATAGCCGGACAGACGAGATAAGATGGACTGTCGTTCGAGTTCTGTACATAACATAACAAAAACCGCCTTTCAAACTGTCATTTTATTCGGAAATTTTTCATATAACCGATTTTCCCGGATGTATGCCGCAACCGGCGGCGGGGTCATTTGTTCAAAGAAGCCGATGCGGCGCACGTCGGTCGACGAGAGCGGAAGCACCGGGGCATCGATGAGCGAAATTTTTGCGTTCATCGTGTGCCGCAAGAGCTCTGCCTTATCGCGCAGCGCCTGCTGATCGTTCACATCGCGTGCGACCACGGCCAGACGTGCCAGACGCGCGATTTCCTCGGGTGCACGCCAGCACACGTCGAAGGACAACAGCATATCGGTGCCAACGATCAGGGTCAGGTCGTCATATCCCGCATCGTGCAGCGCGTGCAGGGTGTCGACCGTATAGCTCGCACCGCCGCGGCGCACTTCGATGTCGCACAGCTCGGCCCAGTCATACGGCTCGGCCATCAGGCGCACCATCTCGCACCGCTGCTGGGCCGTCGCGCTGCCCTCGGGAATCTTCTTGTGCGGCGGCAGGTTGGTCGGGATGAAGAGCACCCGGTCCAGTCCGAGTGCCTCCCGCACGTGCTTTGCCGCGGCCAGATGACCGTTGTGCGGCGGGTTGAACGTCCCGCCGAGCACTCCTGTCTTCATCGCTTACTTCTCCAGTACGATCTTGCGCTTGTCCGGATCGGAGGACTGGCGGTACAGCACAAACTTGGTGCCGATGCACTGTACACCGTCGGCTCCGGTCGCCTCGCACAGCGCCTCGGATACGGTCTTGGGCGTGAGCATCGCGTTTTCGAGCACCTTGCCCTTGACCAGCTCATGGTTCTCCAGCAGAACCTCGAGCTGAGAGATGACACCGTCGGTCACGCCATCCTTGCCGATGTGCAGGGTGACGGCCAGGGGGTTGGATAACTTGCGCAGATATGCGCGCTGTTTACTGGTCAGCATAAATTTTTCTCCTGTTTTCGTAAATTATTTGAGTCGTTTGCTCAGGGCGTTCGCCAGCTTTTGCAGCGCACGTCCCCGATGGGAAATCTGATTTTTGGTCTGCTGGGACAGCTCGCCAAACGTACAGTCGTATTCGCGTACATAGAACAGTGGATCGTAGCCGAAGCCACCCGTGCCGTGCAGCTCGGTCAGGATCTCACCCTCGCACTCGCCGCGCACGTTGATTTCCTGTCCGTCGGGCAGCACGCAGCAGATTGCGCACACAAAACGCGCCTGCCGCTCGCACTCGTCAATGTGCTCCATGTTCTTGAGCAGGAACAGGTTGCGGTCGTTGTCCGTGCCCGGGCAGTACCGTGCCGAGTAGACACCCGGCGCACCGTCCAGTGCGTCAACTTCCAGTCCGGAATCGTCCGCAATGGCGGGCAGTCCGGTGTGTGCATGTGCTGCAAGCGCCTTGATCCGCGCGTTCTCCTCGAACGTAGTGCCGTCCTCAGCCGGTTCCGGAGCATCGTCGGGCAGAGCCACAACTTCGATGCCCAGTCCACCCAGAATGGCCGACAGCTCGTCCAGTTTCTTCTTGTTATGAGACGCCAATACAAACCGCATGATTTAGTCCTCCATTGCCGCACGCTGCGCCGCGCACAGCACTGCGTTGCCCGTGCTGCCCAGTGCCAAAAGCTGGGTCAGCTCGTCCTTGCTGAACGGTCTTCCCTCACCTGTGCCCTGAATCTCGACGAACTCGCCCGAGCCGGTCATAATGAGGTTACAGTCTACAATCGCGTGAGAGTCCTCGGCATAATTGAGGTCGAGGACAGCCTCATCCTCGAAAATACCGGCAGAAACCGCCGATACGGTGTCGGTCAGCGGCATTTTTTCAATCACACCGCTGTCGACCAGCTTCTTGCAGGCAATCCACAGGGCGACATAGCCGCCAGTGATGGACGCGCAACGCGTACCGCCGTCGGCCTGAATAACATCGCAGTCTACCACGATCTGACGCTCGCCCAGTGCCTCACGATCGACGACCGCACGCAGCGCACGTCCGATCAGGCGCTGAATCTCAGCCGAGCGGCCATTGAGCTTGAGCTTGGAAATGTCACGCGGCGAGCGCGTGTTGGTCGCGCGCGGCAGCATGGAATACTCGGCGGTGACCCAGCCAAGGCCGGTGTCTTTGAGGAAGGGTGGTACCTTCTCCTCGACCGTCGCGTTGCAGATAACCTTAGTGTTGCCGCAGGAAATCAGTACCGATCCCTCTGCATGCATGGTGAAATCCTTGATGATCTGAATGGGGCGCATCTCGTCTGCGCGTCTTCCGTCTGGCCTTGTCATGATTCCATATCCTCCACGGGAGGCAGCAGCGCCTCCAGAAATTCCGAACGATTAAAGTCCATCAGGTCGTCGATGCCCTCACCGACACCGACCAGCTTGACCGGGACACCCAAACCTGCCGAGATGGCAACCACGATACCGCCCTTGGCCGTGCCGTCGAGCTTGGTCAGGATGATACCGGTGAGCTTTGCCACCTTGTTGAACGACTCAGCCTGATAGACCGCGTTCTGACCGGTGGTGGCATCCAGCACCAGCAGGGTCTCGCGTGCTGCGCCGGGCAGCTCACGGTCGATGATGCGGTCAATCTTGCCCAGCTCGTTCATCAGGTTCTGCTTGTTGTGCAGACGGCCTGCGGTGTCGATGATGATGACATCCGAGCCGCGTGCTTTGGCTGCCGCGATCGAGTCAAAAACAACCGCTGCCGGGTCGGAACCCTCGCCGTGGCGCACGATGTCGGCACCTGCGCGCTTGGCCCAGATCTCGAGCTGATCGGCTGCCGCTGCGCGGAAGGTATCGGCTGCCGACAGCATGACCTTCTTGCCCTCTGCCACATAGCGGGAAGCAATCTTGCCGATGGACGTGGTCTTGCCCACGCCATTGACGCCGATGACCAGGATGACCGCCGGCTTGGTGTCCAGATGCAGCTCGGTGTCGTGGTCCATCATGTCGGACAGCACGTCCTTGAGTACACAGCGCAGCGCAAGCGGGGTATCGATGCGCTGATGCTTTGCGATGTCTTCCACCTTCTCGGTGGCCTCGGCTGCGACCGTCGCGCCGATGTCGGACAGAATGAGCGCCTCTTCGAGCTGCTCGAGCGAGTCGGCATCGATCTTGACGAAGGTGCTCATGATGTCGCTGAACTGCTCGCTCACCGCGTCGGTGGTGCGCTTGAGTCCTTGCTTGATCTTATCAAAAAATCCCATATTTTTACTCCTTTACGGATATTTTTAAGCGATAGTCCCCTGGAATTTGCGCTCGGCCTCGGCCAGATTGAGCATCAGCATACGCGACACGCCCTGCTCCTGCATGGTCACGCCGTAGAGCATGTCGGCCTCCTCCATCGTACCGCGTCGGTGCGTGATGGCGATGAACTGGGTCGCACCCGACAGGCGGCGCAGATACTGCGCGTATCTGGCGACGTTCACATCGTCCAGTGCGGCCTCGATCTCGTCGAGCACACAGAACGGTGTCGGACGCACCTTGAGGATGGCAAAGTAGAGCGCGATGGCGACAAATGCCTTTTCACCGCCCGACAGCAGGGTGATGGTCTTGACCGCCTTGCCCGGCGGGCTGACCTTGATGTCGATGCCGCAGTTTAGGATATCTGAGGTGTCGGCCAGCTGCAATTCGGCATGACCGCCGCCAAAGATCTCGGTGAAGGTCTCACCGAAATAGTGGTTGAGCTTGGCAAACTCCGAGGCAAAAATCTCCTTCATGCGCACGGTCAGCTCGTCAATGACCTTTTGCAGCTCGCGCTGCGCGGTCTCCAGATCGTCCTTCTGCGTGCGCAGGAATTCAAAGCGTTCGGTCAGCGCAGCGTAAGCCTGCGGCGCGTCCAAGTTGACGTTGCCCAGCGTGCGCATCTGCGTGCGCAGCGTATCGGCCTGACTGCGCGCCGCGGCCGGGTCGGGCAGTTCGATCCGAATGGCTTCCGCCGGGGTCGGTGTCAGCTCGTAAGTCTCCCACATCTTATCCAAGATCTGGGTCTCCTCGTTTTTCAGCTGCACGCCCAGTGCCGTCAAGCGACCATTTTCCCGCTCGAGCGACAAAATCTCATCGTTTCGGCTCTGCGCCTGCCGGTCGACCTTGGTGCGCTCGGCCTCGATGCGCATGCGCTGGTCGCTTTGCGCCCGCAACAGCTCGTGCAGACGGTCAAGATCCTGTCCGCCGTCCTGCTGCATCTGCCGTGCTTCGGCCAGCTGCTGCCGCATCTGCTCGGCTTCCTGCTCAAATCGCACGACTGCCTGCTCGCTCGCATTCAGTCCAGCCGCCATTTCACTGCGCAGACGTTCCAGATTTTCAGCCGCACGCTGTTCGGCGGCAAATTCGGTACGATTTTCCGCCTGCGCGGTGCGTACCTGCTGCATCTGCATGATGCAGTCGTCGTGCGCAGCCTCCCAGGCATTCTGGCGCTCGTCCAGCGTCTGCCGTTCGGCGGCAATCTGCGCGAGCGCCGCCGCACAATCGGACAACCGCTGTTCGGTGTCCGCGATGGCCTGCTCATATTGTGCCCGGGCTGCGTCCAAATTGTCGCGCTCGAGTCGGAAACCTTCCAATCGGGTGCGCAGGCTGTCCACCTTGGCACCGCGCTGTGCGACCACCGTCTGCAAGCGCGTGTGCTCCTGCTGTTGGTTCGCGCGTTCGCCCTCGATGGCACGGCGGTCATACTCAACCGCGGCCAGCTCACTTTTGGCAGTATGTACCGCCTGCTCGGCCTGCTGTCTGGTCTGCTCCAGCTCTTTGGCCTTGGTTTCCAGCGTGTGCAGCTGGGACTCACGCGCCAGCACGCCGGTCGATTTGGACATCGAACCGCCGGTCATCGCACCGCCTGCCTGGATGGTCTGGCCGTCCAAAGTGACGATACGGAAACGGTTGTGGTATTTTTTCGCAATGTTCAGCGCCGCGTCCATGTCCTCGGCCACGACCGTACGCGCAAGCAGGTTCTGCACAACGGCACGATATGCAGCCGAACTTTCAACCAGCTGATCGGCCGTACCGCACACACCGGGACAGGTTTCCAGTCCGCTCTCCTTGAGACTCATAGGACGGATGGTATCGAGCGGCAAGAAAGTAGCGCGGCCGCCGTCGGTGCGTTTGAGGTACTCAATCGCCCGCTTGCCGTCCTGCGGCGTGTCCACGACAATATGGGACGCCGCCGCACCCAGTGCCGTTTCGATCGCTGTGATAAACTTAGGTGATACGGTAATCAGCTCGGACACCGGGCCATGAATGCCGGTCATCCGACCGCTGTCGGCCTGCTGCATGATGCGCTTGACCGCACGCGAAAAGCCCTCGTAATCGCGCTTCATCTCGCGCAGCATGCGGATACGGTTGCCGGTGTCGGTGACCTCTGCGGTCACAGCTGCCAGCGCTGCGGTACGCTCTTCGACCTTCTTCTGTCGAATCTCAGCCTTGCGCGCCACGCCTGCCAGCTGATTTTCCGCCATTTCCAGCGCCTGACAGCAGGCATCCAGCGCATTTTGCTCGGCAAGCAGGGCTTGCTGCTCGGTTTCGAGCTGCTGCTCGGCCTGTTCGATGTCCTGTGCAATATTGCCCTTGCGGCTGTCCATGCCCGAAAGTCCGGTCTGCGCCGCGGTACGGTCGAGTTCGGCGGCAAAGCGCGCCTTTTCCTGCGCA
Source organism: Butyricicoccus pullicaecorum (assembly GCF_002160355.1). NCBI lineage: Bacteria > Bacillati > Bacillota > Clostridia > Eubacteriales > Butyricicoccaceae > Butyricicoccus > Butyricicoccus pullicaecorum. The sequence continues at coordinate 124,851 of NZ_NFKK01000001.1, read as the reverse complement.
TCCTGACGGATTTGCAAGGCTTCCCGCTCACGCCGCAGCGTCTCGGCCTGCTGCTGGGCATCTGCTTCCTGCGCCTCTAAATCGCGCAGTGTGTCGATATATCCCTCATACGCCGCTTGCAGGACGGCCTGCCGTGCGGCATGTTCGGCGGTCTGCGCGTCCAGCGTGCCCGCCTGCTCATTCTGTCTGGCGCACTCGCGGCGAGCGCGCTCGATGTTGTCTGCGTTATTTTTGAGATTGGCCTCAAGCACCGCGCACCGGCTGGCCAGATCGGCGCAGCTCTGCTCGGCCGTGCGAATCTGCTGGCGCAGATCGTCGGCTGCGGCATCGGCACGGTGCAGCGCATTTGTCAGCTGCTCGGACTGTGCGTACAGCTCGGCCTGCGCGCTCTTGGCGGCATCCAGCTGCGCGCTGCACTGTGCGGCATCAGTCTGGTTCTTGTCCATCTCGCCTCGCAGACCGGTCAGACGTTCGAGCCACAGCGACACCTCGAGTGCGCGCAGCTCATCGCGCAGGCTGAGATACTGCTGTGCCTTATCGGCCTGCTCTTTGAGCGGCCCTGCCTGATTTTCCAGCTCGGTATACACATCCCGGATGCGTACCAGATTGTCCTCGGTGGCTTCCAGCCGCCGGGTGGCCTCCTCCTTGCGATAGCGGAACTTGGTCACGCCAGCCGCTTCCTCAAAGATTTCGCGGCGATCCTCGCTTTTGAGCGACAGAATCTCGTCAATGCGTCCCTGTCCGATGATGGAGTAGCCGTCCCGTCCCAGGCCGGTATCCATGAACAGTTCGTGGATGTCCTTGAGACGGCAGGGCTTTTTATTCAGTGCATATTCACTCTCGCCCGAGCGGTAATACCGCCGGGTGACCATGATCTCAGTATAATCCGAGCGAAAAACATGCTCGGCATTGTCCAGAATCAGCGACACTTCGGCAAAGCCGACCGGTCGGCGCTTCTGGGTACCGCTGAAGATGACGTCTTCCATCTTGGCGCCGCGCAGGCTGCGGGTGGACTGTTCACCCAACACCCAACGGATGGCGTCCGAGATGTTGGACTTGCCGCTGCCGTTGGGGCCAACGATGGCGGTCAGTCCACCGGCGAAGCGGATCTCGGTGCGGTCAGGAAAGGATTTGAATCCCTGAAGGATCAAACTTTTTAATATCATGCAATAACCCCATACAGGTATAGTTTCAGTTAGTATAATTTTATCACCAATCGACCGGTGAAGCAATGCGCAGACGGCATATTTTGCGGTTTGTTCAAAACCTTTGCCCGGACTTGACCGATTCGCATTTCACCATACAGAACGATACACGAAAAAAGACCAACCGTTTTGGCTGGTCTTTTGCAGCTTTTTTCCTGTTTACGCCTTGCGTACGCCCATCAGCTCGAGCGCCTGCTTGGCCGCCATCTGCTCGGCTTCCTTCTTGCTCCGACCGGTGCCCTGCGCGAAAACATTGCTGTTGAGCAGCAGCTCCATGGTGAACACCTTGGCGTGATCGGGGCCGCTCTCGCCTGCCAGACGGTATTCGAGGGTCTCCTGACGGTTTTTCTGCACGATCTCCTGCAGCTGGGTCTTGTAGTCGGTGAACGCACCGCCCTTGCGTGCTTCCTCGGCCTTGCGCGGGATGAAGCTGAGCACAAATGCGCGGGCAGGCTCGATGCCGCCGTCGAGGTAGATTGCGCCGAGCAGTGCCTCGACCGCATCTGCCAGGATGGACGGGCGCTGTCTGCCGCCTCCCTGCTCCTCGCCGTGACCCAGGCAGATCTCCTTGTCAATGCCAAGCTCCTGGGCGATTTCATACAGTGCATGTTCACATACCACCGCCGCGCGCAGCTTGGTCAGCTGACCTTCGGGCAGTTCGGGGAAGTGGTTGTAAAGATAGTCGGCTGTGACAAAGCCGAGTACGGAATCGCCGAGAAACTCGAGCCGTTCATTGTTCTGCAAATGCCGCATACGCTGCTCGTTGGCGTAAGACGAATGGGTCATCGCCTTGCGAAACAGAGCCGGATTGCGGAATCGGTAGCCGATTCGATCCTGTAACATAACGTCTCCCTTTCTATTTTCCTCGTATTTTTTGGATTACAAGGCCGGAACCCGCAGGTCCCGGCCCGTTTTTTATTCGTCGTCCTGAGCGCCGATCAGATCGACCACATCGCCGACCGTTCGAATCGAGCGTGCGGCTTCCTCACCGATCTCGCCCACGTCAAATTCTTCCTCCAGGGCCATCATCATCTCGACAAGATCGAGCGAATCTGCACCCAGATCTTCTTCAAAGGAAGTCTCCAGCGTGATCGTTTCCGGTTCTACACCGAACTGCTCGCTGAGCAGCTCACAAAGCCGTTCAAATACCATGGTTTCGCCTCCTCACCTGTCTCAAGATATTTTGATGATAGTGAGGATTTGAGCGCTTGTCAACCCCTTTTGAAAAAATTGCAAAGAGGAACTTTATTCAGCGGTCATGTGCTGGACGTTCTGCTCGATCGCCTCGATCATGCCGCTCTTTTTGTACTCGATCGCCTGACGGATGGCGTTCATAAACGCGGTCTCATTGGACGAGCCATGCGCCTTGATAACCGGACGGGAAATACCGATGAAGGGCGCACCGCCTACCGCATCCTGATCGAACAGCGAGCGGAAATCATCCATGCCCTTCTTGCAGGCCAGATAGGCAAGCTTTGTGCCCAGATTTGCGGTAAAGACATCCTTGATGGCACCCGCCATAAACTTTGCAACGCCCTCGATGGTCTTGAGCATGACATTGCCCGCAAAACCGTCGCAGACAGCGACATCGCACGCGCCCAGCGGTACATCACGACCCTCGACGTTGCCGACAAAGTTAATATGACCGGCCTCGCCTGCCGCCTTGAGCAGTGCATAGGCTTCGCGGCGCAGCGGGTCACCCTTGGAGTCCTCCGAACCGTTGTTGACCAGACCGACACGCGGGTTTGCGATGCCCTTGATCTTCTGCATGTAGAGCGAACCCATCACGCCAAACTGCAGGAGATATTCGGGAGTGCACTCGGTGTTTGCGCCTGCATCGATCAGCAGTACCTGACCGCCCTTGCAGGGCATGACCGGTGCGACCGCACCGCGGCGCACGCCCTTGATGCGCTTGCAGAACAGGGTTGCACCCGACAGCAGCGCACCGGTCGAACCAGCGCTGACAATCGCGTCAGCCTCGCCCTTCTTGACCAGATTGAGTGCCACTGCCATGGAAGACCGCGGCTTTGCACGCAGAACGGTGGCCGGGTCGTCGTGCATGTCTACCAGATCGGGTGCATGCAGGATGGTGATACCCGGGGTGTTCTCAGCATTGTGCGCCTTGAGTACCTCGCGAATCTTATCCTCCTGTCCGACCAGAATGATTTCCTCGTGGTAGTTCTGTGCGGCACGCACCGCACCGCAGACAACGGCCTCGGGCGCGTTGTCGCCGCCCATCGCGTCTACTGCAATCTTCATCTCAGCTCAAACTCCTTTTTCATGGTGTCGATCACTTCGAGCGCACGCTCGGAGATTTTTGCATTTTTCTCGCGCTTGCCGCGAATCTTATAGCCCAGCGGGTCGATGATGCCAAAGTTGATGTTCATGGGCTGGAACTTTGCCACGGTCTCGTTGGAAATGTAGCGGCCCAGTGCACCGATGGCGGTTGTCGACGGGAAGTCGGGCGCGTCCTTGCCCAGAATCTTGCAGGCAGTCGCCAGACCAGCCAGGAAGCCCGAAGCGTTGGACTCCATATATCCCTCAACACCGGTCATCTGTCCGGCAAAGCGGATACGCGGGTCGGCACGCAGGGCAAAGTTATGATCGAGCAGACGCGGCGAGTCCAGGAAGGTATTGCGGTGCATGACACCGTAGCGCACAAACTCGGCATTTCTCAGCGCCGGAATCATGGTAAAGATGCGCTTCTGCTCACCCCACTTGAGGTGGGTCTGGCAGCCGACCAGATTGTACAGGCTGCCCTGCGCGTTATCACGGCGCAGCTGAAGTACAGCGTAGGGATCGCGTCCGGTCTTGGGGTCGGGCAGACCGACCGGCTTCAAGATACCGAAGAGCAGGGTGTCGTGTCCGCGGCGTGCGTTGACCTCGATGGGCATGCAGCCCTCAAAGACCAGCTTGTCCTCAAAGCCGTGCACCTCAGCCTCTTCGGCTGTGGTCAGTGCTTCCCAGAACGCGTCGAACTCCTCGCGGGTAAACGGGCAGTTGATGTAGTCCGGGGTACCCTTGTCGTAGCGCGATGCAAAATAAGCGTGCTCCATGTCGATGGACTCAAAGGTCACGATGGGCGCTGCCGCATCGAAAAAGTGCAGGAAATCACCGCCAACGCGGGCATGGATGGCATCAAACAGCGCATCTGAGGTCAGCGGACCGGTTGCCACGATGACTTCGCCCTCTGCCGGCAGTTCGGTCACCTCACCGGGTACAACTGTGATATTGGGATGGTTTCGGATGTGCTCGGTGACGCGGCGTGCAAAGGCTTCACGGTCAACCGCGAGTGCACCGCCCGCTTCAACCTGGGTCTCGTCCGCGCAGCGCACGACCAGACCGCCCAGACGGCGCAGCTCTTCCTTGAGCAGGCCGGATGCGTTGGTCAGCTCGTTCGAGCGCAGCGAATTGGAGCAGACCAGCTCGGCAAAGTCCGCCGAATGGTGCGCCGGGGTCATCTTGTCGGGCTTCATCTCGTGGAGCTCGACCGCGATGCCGCGCTCGGCCAGCTGCCAAGCCGCCTCACAGCCGGCCAGACCGGCTCCGATTACTGTCACTTTGTTCATACTTCCTCCGTCTCCGCCTTCTTCGTGGTCTTGCGGGTGGTCTTCTTCTGCGGTTCCTCACCCTCAGCCGCTGCCTTCTTGGTCGTCCGACGGGTGGTCTTCTTGGGCTCTTCGCCCTCAGCAGTCTCGGCCTTCTTGGTCGTCTTACGGGTGGTCTTCTTGGGCTCTTCGCCCTCAGCAGTCTCGGCCTTCTTTGTCGTCTTACGGGTGGTCTTCTTCTTGGGCTCCTCACCCTCAGCCGCTGCCTTCTTGGTCGTCTTACGGGTGGCCTTCTTCTTGGGTTCCTCGCCCTCGGCATCTTCGGCCTTCTTGGTCTTGCGCGTCGTCTTTTTGGTCTTCTTCTCAGCTTCTTCGGCTTCCTTGGCCGCTGCACGCTCTGCCGCCTTAGCTGCACGCGCTTCACGGCGCTGACGATTCTTTTCGGCCTCCTCAGGCGATACGCCTTCCTTGACCAACTCCTTATAGGTACAGCCCTCACGCAGGCACACGTCGGTGACTTCCTTGGAATCGCGGTCGGTGTGACGGAACAGCGACGAGTCGCAGACTGGGCACTTGGTCTTGAGCGGCTTATCCCAGGTGATAAACTGGCAGGTCGGGTAGGTCTCGCACGAGTAGTAAACATAGCCGCGTGCAGACTTTTTCTTAACGACCTTCGCGCCGCAGGTCGGACAGGATGCACCGGTATCCTCGCTCATGGGTTTGGTGTTGGTGCACTCCGGGAAGCCCGGGCAAGCCAGGAACTTGCCGAATCGGCCCGACTTAATGACCATCTTACGGCCGCACTTCTCGCAGACAACGTCGGTTTCCTCGTCCGGGATCTTGATGCGGGTCTTGTCCAGATCCTTCTCAGCCTGCTCGAGTGCACCGGCAAAGCCATCATAGAAGGTGTGCAGCAGCTGCACATAAGCGACCTTACCCGCTTCGACTTCGTCAAGCTGGTTTTCCATGTTTGCGGTGAACTCGTAGTCGGCCACCGACTTGAATTTATCGACCAGCAGACCGGTGACGCCCTCGCCGAGCGGGGTCGGACGCAGGCTGCGGTTTTCCTTGCTGACATAATCGCGGTCAATGATGGTCGCGATGGTCGGTGCATAGGTGGACGGACGGCCGATGCCCTTCTCCTCCATCGCACGGATGAGCGAAGCCTCGGTGTAGCGTGCAGGCGGCTGGGTGAAGTGCTGTGCCGGGTCGATCTTGTCCGCCGTCAGGCTGTCGCCCTCATCAAATGCGGGCAGCGGCTTGCCGGACTCACTCTTTTCGCCCTTCTCGCTCTGCTTATCATCATCGGTGCTCTCCTCGTAGACCGCAGTAAAGCCCGGGAAGGCAACCGTATGACCGGACGCACGGAAAATATGTCCTTCGCTCGTGATATCAGCCGAAATGGTGTCCAGAATCGCGTCTGCCATCTGGCAGGCAACAAAACGCGACCAGATGAGCTTATAGAGCTTGTACTGGTCAGGGGTCAGCTGGTCGCGTACTGCCTCGGGCTCGATCTCGACGTTGGACGGACGAATGGCTTCGTGCGCGTCCTGTGCTGCGCCCTTGGTCTTAAATACGCGCGGCTTGCCCGGATAGAACTGCTCGCCGTAGCGCTTCTGAATGTATGCAGCAGCGGCAGCGGTTGCCTCGTCGGACAGACGGAGCGAGTCGGTACGCATGTAGGTGATTAGACCGGTCAGGCCGTACTCGCCGCCCAGCTCAACGCCTTCGTACAGTTCCTGTGCTACGCTCATGGTGCGTCTGGGCACCATATTGAGCTTGCGCGATGCTTCCTGCTGCAAGGTGGACGTTGTAAACGGAGGTGCAGCCGACTTTTTCTTCTTGCCTTTCTTGATGGTGGACACGAGGAACGGCTTGCCGGTGACCTCGTCCACGATCTTGCGGGTCTGTTCCTCATTTTTCAGCTCGACCTTGCCGTCAGGCTCGCCATAGTAGCGCGCGGTGAAAGTGCCGCCTGCCTGTGTGCGCAGAACGGCCTCGATCGACCAGTATTCCTCGGGCTGGAACGCACGGATTTCCTGCTCACGATCGACAACCAGACGGGTTGCGACCGACTGGACACGTCCAGCCGACAGGCCGCGCTTGACCTTGCGCCACAGGAAGGGTGACAGACGATAGCCGACGATGCGGTCGAGGATGCGGCGCGCCTGCTGCGCGTCGACCAGATCAACGTCGATATCGCGCGGATGCTCGATACCGTAGTGCACGCCCTTCTTGGTGATCTCGTTGAAGGTCACGCGCTTGTATTCTCCGTCCTTGAGATTCAACAGGCTCTTAAGATGCCAGGAAATCGCCTCACCCTCACGGTCGGGGTCGGTCGCCAGATAAACAAAGTCTGCTTCCTTGGCAGCCTTGCGCAGTTCGGAGATGATTTTATCTTTTCCCTCAATGGGGCCGTATTCCGGTTCAAAATCGTGCTCGAGATCGACACCCATGGTCTTTCTCGGCAGGTCACGCAGATGTCCCATCGAGGCTTTGACCACATAGTCGCTGCCCAGATACTTGCCAATGGTCTTTGCCTTGGCCGGGGACTCTACGATTACCAGTTTGGACATAGTATTCCTCCACTCATGTGTTTCTATCGGAAACGGGGCAAAAATGCCCTCGAAAGTGTTCAAAAGTTAAGGTTTTCGCACAGACTGCACCGTCCGCCCTTGTGCTGGGCGATGCCGTCCAGCTCGAGCAGCACCAATGCGGCCGCGACCTCGGAAGCTGGCAGGCCGGTGGCCTCGCTGACCGCGTCGACCGTGTCCGCGCCCGCTGCGATCGCCTCGGCAACCGCACGTTCGCTGCCGCTCAGTCCCTCGGGGATGCGCGGCCGAGCGGTTTTCGGCGGCTCGGGTTCCGGTACAATCGGTAAATCGGGAATTTTCAGTGGTTCTAACGGCGCAGGTTCGGGTTGTTTGCGTCGCTGAATGACCTGATAAGGGCGCACCGGCGTATCGTCCCACATGCTGTCCTTGTGATCGTCCCGCAAAAATACCGTGCGCACAACGCCTGCATTGGGCTTTTGGCGCAGCATGGGCGCAAGCGCGTCCACAATATCCATCGGGCCGGTCACCAGACGGGCGCACTCGTCGCGAATCAGGCGATTACAGCCCGCCGAACCGGGTACATCGAGCGGTCCGGGCACAGCAAAGACCTCCCTGCCCTGCTCAAAAGCCTGTCGGGCAGAGATGAGCGCACCCGAGTGCAGCGGTGCCTCGACGATCAGCGTCGCCGCGGCCAGTCCACTCATGATGCGGTTGCGGATGGGAAAGCGAAAGCCTTCATTCGGTGTACCGGGTGGGTTCTCACTGATGACCGCACCGGCCAGCATGATATCGCCCATCAGGTACTTATTTTCGGGTGGATAGCACAGGTCAACACCGCCGGCCAGCACGGCAACCGTCGTGCCGTCGGCTTTCAGACAGCCGCGATGGGCTGCGGTGTCGATACCGCGTGCCATGCCCGAAATCACGGTAAATCCGGCCTTGGCCAGCGCCGCGCCGAAGCGCTCTGCCATGCGCAGACCGTAAGCCGAACACGACCGCGTCCCGACGATGGTCACGCCCGGTGCGCGGTCAAAATCGGGCAGTGTTCCCCGGACGTACAGCACAGCCGGCGGATCGGCGATCTCGCGCAGGCGGTCGGGGTAAGCACTGTCCTCTATGGTGATGATTTGAATTTTCTTTTGCTCGCAGACGCGCAGAATGTCCTCTGCGCGGGAGAGATCCTTGTCACACAGCGCATTGATCTGACGGGGTTTGAGTCCGGTCTGCATGAGCTGCTCGCGTGTCGCACCGTACAAAAATTCCGGTGTGCCGAACGAGGTGGTCAGCTTGCGGATGGTCTCGGCGCCCAGATCGTCCCGGGTGGTCAGCCACAGCCAGTATACGCGCTTTGACATGGTTTATCCTCCTTTTTTAGTCATCTCCCAGATCAGAATGGCCGCGGCAACACCCGCATTGAGCGATTCGGCGCGTCCAGCCATGGGAATGATGAGCTTGTGATCACACAGGTCGAGTGCGGCCTGTGTCACGCCGTTGCCCTCGTTGCCGATGATGACCGCCGAGCGTTCGGGCAGTCCTTCGGGCGGCAGCGGGACGCTGTCGGGCTCGAGCGCTGCGGCATAGACCGGGACGCCATGCTGCTGCAAAGCATCGATGGCCTCGGCAAGCGGCATCTGACAGACCGGCTGCCGGAAGGCCGCGCCCATGGTCGCACGGACGACCTTGGGTGCGGTCGGGTCGGTGCAGCCCTCGCACAGGATGACCAGATCGAGCGCGAATGCGTCGGCGGTGCGCAGGATGGTGCCCAGATTGCCCGGGTCTTGCAGACCGTCGAGCAGGACAGCGCGGCGCACAGACGAGAAATCGACCGTCTGACGCACCGGTCTCTCGCACGAGAACAGCACACCCTGCGGGGTCTCGACATCGGTTGCCAGGTCAAACAGCGCTTTCTCTGCCGTCAGGAGCGACGCGCCCTGCGCCGCTGCACGCGCCAGCAGTGCATCATCGCACGCCGTACCTGCACGCACGAGCACCGCACCCACCCGGATGTCCGAGTCCAGCGCTTCGCCCAGCATTTTTTCGCCCTCGCAGACCATCTCACCGGTCTTGAGGCGATATTTCTTTTCTCGCGCCAGCCGTGCGAGGTGTTTGAGCGTCGCATTCTGGCGGCTTGTGATCGCAGTAAACTCCATGTAACCTCTTGAATGAAAACAATATGCCGAAAGCCTGCGGGTTGATGCACAACACGCAGGCTTACTATCGGTTCTCAGTACTTGCCGCAGGGCGGTTAATACAGCTTAGCGCCTGCCGGAATGCGGTCGTCTACCATCAGCAGGTTGAGTCCCTCGTGTCCGTCCTCCTCGTGGACGGCCGAGATCAGCATACCGCACGAATCAATACCCATCATCTTGCGCGGCGGCAGGTTTACGATCGCGATGGCGGTCTTGCCGATCAGCGCTTCGGGTTCATAATACTCATGGATGCCGCTCAGGATGACACGGTCGGTACCGGTACCGTCATCCAGAACGAACTTGAGCAGCTTCTTGCTCTTGGGCACGGCCTCACAGTGCTTGATCTTGACCGCACGGAAGTCCGACTTGGAGAAGGTGTCGAAGTCGACCTCGGTCTCAAACAGCGGCTCGATCTTGACCTTGGAGAAGTCGGGCTTAGCAACTTCTGCCGATGCCTCGGTGGCAGCAGCAGCCGGTGCAGCCGGCTTTTCAGCCTCTGCCGAGCGCTCGCCAGCCAGCGGCTTCATGGTGGGGAACAGCAGTACGTCACGAATGGAAGCCGAGTCGGTCAGGAACATAACCAGACGGTCGATGCCCATGCCCATACCACCCGTGGGCGGCATGCCGTACTCGAGTGCGGTGACAAAATCGGTATCCATCATATTTGCCTCATCGTCGCCAGCCTCGCGCAGAGCAACCTGACGCTCAAAGCGCTGACGCTGATCGATGGGGTCGTTGAGTTCGGAGAATGCGTTGCACAGCTCACGGCCGTAAACAAAGCACTCAAAACGCTCGGTCAGGCGCGGGTCAGATGCCTTGCGCTTGGCCAGCGGCGAAATCTCAACCGGGTAATCGGTGATAAAGGTCGGCTGAATGAGGTTCTCCTCAACATACTCGTCGTAGCACTGTGCCAGCAGGTCGCCCCAGCTGTCCTTGTTCTTCTCGATCTCCAGACCGCGTGCCTTGACAGCTTCGAGTGCCTCTTCCGGGCTCATTGCCATGAAGTCCAGACCGGAATACTCCTTGACTGCGTCTGCCATGGTCATGCGCTTCCAGCCCTTGGAGAAGTCCAGCTCGGTACCCTGGTAGGTGACCTTGGTGGTGCCCAGAACCTTCTCGCAGACATGTACGACCATATCCTCGGTGATGTCCATCATGCCCTGATAGTCGGTGTATGCCTGATACAGCTCGATGGTGGTGAACTCCGGGTTGTGGCGGGTGTCCATGCCCTCGTTGCGGAAGATACGGCCGATCTCGTAGACCTGCTCGAGGCCGCCGACGATCAGACGCTTGAGGTGCAGCTCGGTTGCAATACGCATGTACATGTCGATGTCCAGCGCATTGTGATGGGTGATGAACGGACGTGCTGCCGCACCGCCCGGGATGGTGTTGAGGCAGGGAGTCTCAACTTCCATGAAGCCGCGGCCATCCATAAAGCGGCGGATCTCACGCACGATTGCCGAGCGCTTCTCGAAGGTGTCACGTACCTCGGGGTTGATGATAAGGTCAACGTAACGCTGACGGTAGCGCATATCGGTGTCCTTCAGACCGTGCCACTTCTCGGGCAGCGGAATGAGGTTCTTGGACAGCAGGGTCAGCTCGGTCACCTTGACCGAGATCTCACCCTTCTGGGTGCGGAATACCTCGCCGGCGATACCGATGAGGTCACCGATGTCCATCTTCTTAAAGCCCTTGTAAACGTCCTCGCCCAGTGCGTCACGGGTGACATACAGCTGGAGACGGCCATAGCGGTCGGACAGGTCTGCAAAGGATGCCTTGCCCATGATGCGCTTGGACATCATACGGCCAGCCAGACGGACGGTCTGACCCTCCATCTCTTCAAAGCGGTCCTTGATATCGGTGGTGAAATTGGTGCGGTCAAAGCGTACCTGCTCAAAGGGGTCTGCACCAGCTTCCTGAAGCTCGCGCAGCTTATCGCGGCGGATGCGCAGCAGTTCGTTGAGCTCTGCCTGCGTCGGCTCGGCTGCCGGCGCGTTCTTCTGTTCGTTTGCCATGTTCGATCTTTCCCCTTTTCTGTCTTACTTGATGATTTCGATGACCTTATACTGGATGGTGCCGGCCGGTGCCTCGACCTCAACGATCTGACCAACCTTCTTACCCAGTACAGCCTTGCCGAACGGAGACTCGTCCGAAATCTTGCCGTCCATCGGGTCAGCTTCCTGCGAGCCGACAAAGTGGTACTCCTCCACCTCGCCGAACTCTACGTCCTCTACCTTGAAACGGCAGCCGGGGGAAACCTCGTCCTGACCGTACATATCGTCGGTGATGACAACAGCGTGTGCAATGATATTCTCGACCTCAGCGATACGGGAATAGAGCTTGCCCTGCTCGTTCTTTGCCTCATCGTACTCAGAGTTCTCGGACAGGTCACCAAACGAGCGTGCTTCCTTGATCTGCTCGGCGACCTCCTTCTCACGGACGGTTTTGAGATATTCCAGTTCTTCCTTGAGCTTATCCAAGCTTTCCTGCGTCAGTTTAAATTCCTTCGCCATGTGACAAATCCCTCTCTATGATAAATTTTTGGGTATTAAACCTATGGAAACCATTACACCTTATTATATGGACTCACAATCACGATGTCAAGCGAGCCGGGATGAAGTTTCCGAACTTTTTGCATTTTTACCAGTTTACACGCGACGTTTTTGCCCGTACTTTTACGCCTTTCGCTAAGATAGCGCATTTCGTGCAGCGATGAGCTGATCGTCGTCTTCCGGGGCGAGGAAATAGAAATCCTGCGCCTTTTCTGCTGGCAGATCGACCGAAATATCGGGCGTGACACCGGTACCGATCAGGCTTTTGCCCTGCGGGGTAAAGTATTCGTTGTCCGACAGGCGTAGCGCCGAGCCGTCCGACAGCGGATAGGTGCGCTGGGAATAGCCCTTGCCGATGGTCTGCTCGCCAACAACGATGGCCTTGCCGTACTCCTGCAAGGCGGCAGCGAAGAACTCGGCTGCCGAGATCGAGTCGGCGTTGACCAGTACGGCCATGGGCAGATCGAGTGCTTCCGCGTCCGAGGAGTACACCTTTTCCGTGCCGTCCTTGGCGCGCAGGGTCATAATCGTGCCCTCGGGCAGCAGCGGATCGAGCATGTTGGCCAGCACCTCGACCGATCCGCCCGGATCGTTGCGCACGTCAAAGATCAGCTTCTGTGCACCCTGGTCCAGCAGCTCATTCAGCACCTTCTCAAACTGCTCGTCGGCGTGCTGGTGGAAGTTGTAAATGTAGATGTAGCCGGTCGTGTCGTCGAGCATCTTTCCGGTTACCATAGTTGCAGTGACCTCGCGCCGCTCGATGGCCAGAGTCTCGGTCTCGCCGGTGTCCGCGTGCCGGATCATCACCTGTGCGTCGGTGCCCTCATCGCCCGCAATCGCGTCGATGACCGCCTGATAGCCGTCCTTTTCCAGCGTCTTGTCTCCCGCACCGACGATCTCATCGCCGTGCTTGAGTCCGGCCTCCTCTGCGCCCGAACCCTCGTACACTTCGATGATGCGCAGACGGTTTTCCTGCTGATCATACGTCGTGTACACACCGATGCCGAAAGCCTGTCCTTCGAGCGAGGTGGTATAACTCTCGTACTCCTCCTTGGACATGTAGCTGCTCCAGCGGTCGCCCACGCCGGTGACAAAGCCCACACAGGCCATATCGACCGCATCCTGCACGTCGTACTCGCCTACATACAGGTCATCTACCCGCTCGCGAATCTCTCCGAGTTTGCCATAAATGGCGTTATTGGCTTCATAGTCGGGCAATTTGTTCTGATAATAGCGATTCATCACCAGATAGGACGCATTGAACGCGGTCGCCGCGCTCAGCACACACAGCACGACCGCTGTGCCCTTGGAAATGCCTTTGCTCATGCCTTTGCTGTTTCCTTTCGCTTTATTTTGTACAGACAGACAAAACCGGGGATAGAGGATAGCCCCCTTTCCCCGGTTTGTGTGATTGTGCTTAGATTACGGGCTGACGTAGTCGAGCGGATCGACGACAGAACCGTTGCGGTAAACCTCGAAGTGCAGGTGGTTGCCCGTCGAGTTACCGGTCGAGCCGACCGTACCGATCTGCTGACCGGCTGCAACCGTGTCACCAACCGATACCATACGGCGGGTCATGTGCGCATACGCGGTCATCAGACCACCGCCGTGGCTGATTACAACATAGTTGCCGTAGGACGACGACAGGTAGCTCTTGACGACCGTACCCGATGCCGCCGCAATGATCGGATTACCCTTACCCGATGCGATGTCAATGCCCTTATGTCCGCTCTGCCATACACCGGTAATCGGGCTGACACGTCCGCCGAAATACGAGCTGATGTATGTATAGGTCGGACACGGCCAGATCATCGAACCCGAGCCGCCGCTCGAATAGCTTGCACTCGACGAAGAAGACGAGGACGAGCTCGAAGACGAAGACGACGAAGACTGCTTCTTCTTTGCCGCAGCCGCAGCAGCTGCCGCTGCTTCCTGACGGGACAGCTCTGCGATCTCGTCGCTGATCTGTTCCTGCTCAGCTGCCAGCTGATCGCTGACCTTCTGTGCATACGCACTGTCGTTTTCAACCTTGGCCAGCAGCTCGGTCAGTTCGGCCTTATCGTCCTCCAGGCCCTGCTTTTCTTCCTCCAGGGACTGCTTGTACTCCTGCTGCTGCTTGCGGTCGGATTCCAGCGACTTCTCCATCTCCTGAATGCTGTCGCGGATGGCGGTATACTCACCGACAACGCCCTTGTCGTAGTCCATGATCTGGCTGACGATCTCGATGTTGTCCAGCATATCGCCGAAGCTCTCCGAGTTGAGCACGACTTCCATATAGGAAGTATCGCCGTTCTCATACATGACACGAATGCGCGTCTCAAACAGTTCCTGCTTTTCTTCAAGATCCTTTTCGGCCTGCTTGAGGTTTGCCTTGGTCTCCTCGATGGACTCGGTCAGCGCGTCAATCGCCTGCTCGGTCGCATCAATTTCCTGCTCGGTCAGGTTAATCTTGTTGTTGAGTGTTCCAATCTGCCCCGTATAGTTATCCTTCTGCTCTTCATATTCGGCAAGCTTTGCCTCGACCTCTGCCTTCTGGCTCTTGATATCGGCCAGCTTATTGTTCAGTTCGGTCTTGCTCGCAGCCATCGCCATACTCAGCGCACCGAAGATGGTCGAACCGATCATCAGTACAGCCAATACCCCCGCAATGATGGCTGCAATGATGCGGTTTCGTTTTTTGTGGTACATGGGAACTCGCTCTCCTTGCTGAAAATTAGTTGAAGTAGTTCATCGGATTTACAGTCGAACCGCCGACATACACCTCAAAATGCAGGTGCGGGCCGGTTGAGTTGCCGGTCGATCCGACCGTGCCGACCTGCTGGCCGGCTGCGACGCGCTCTCCGACCGAAACCAGACGGCGTGTCATATGCGCATACGCTGTCATCACGCCACCCCCATGACTGATGACAACATAGTTGCCGTAAGAAGAAGAAAAATAGCTCTTGACGACCGTACCCGATGCCGCCGCAATGACCGGATTGCCGCTCGATGCCGAGATATCCAGTCCCTTATGCAGCTTGCGTGTGCCGCTGATCGGATGGGTACGATAGCCGTAAGGCGAGCTGATACGGTTGTACGACGGGCAGGGCCAGGTCATCGAACCGCTGTACACCTTACCGCCGCCTCCGCCGCCGCTCGAAGAAACCGCAGCTGCTTCCTGCCGGGACAGCTCCGCGATCTCGTCGTTGATCTGTTCCTGTTCGCGCAGCATGCGCTCGGCCTCGGCCTTTTTCAGCTCGATGTTACTGTCAACCTTGGCCTTGAGTGCCTTGTACTCCTTTTTCTGCGCTTCGATCTCTTCGTACGCGACCTTGAGATCGTCGGCGTAGTCCTGCTGCTGCTTGCGGTCGGACTCCAGCGAAGCCTTCTGCTGCTCGATGCTGAGCTTCAATGCCTTGTACTCCTCAACGACCTTTTTGTCGTAGTCCATGATCTGGCTGACGATTTCCATGTGGCTGAGCATATCGGAAAAATTCTCCGAGCTGAGCAGCACTTCCATGTAAGTCGTGTCGCCATTCTCGTACATGACACGAATGCGCGTCTCGAACAGCTCCTGCTTGTCGTCCAGCTCCTTGACCGTCTCGTCCAGTTCGACCTGCTTTTCCTCGATGTCCTCGGTCAGCGTGTCTATGATCTTCTGGGTGGTGTTGAGCTGGGCACGGGTGGACTGAATCTGATAGTCCAGCGCCGCAATCTTTTCGCTGTACTTCTCGGCCTCGCCCTCGAGTGCCTTGACCGCTGCATTCGCCTCGGCTCTCGCGCTTTTGAGCTCTGCCAGTCGGTTTTGCAGCTGGCTCTTGCTCGCGGCCTCCGCGGTCGGCATGGAACCCGTTCCGGGCAGCATGCCTGCCATCAGCGCCGCGATGATACCGGCTGCCGTGATTTTTCGGATGGTCTTATTCACTGGCCAGTCCCCTTATACATCCATAAATCTGCGGATGGTCAGAGACGAACCGCCCACGCCGACGATCACGCCTGCACCGGCAAAGATACCCAATACGTAGAACATCAGGCCCTGGAACTCTGCCATGGTGAACTGCGGCAGGTTGTCCAGAATGAAGCCGGACAGCTGCTCGTACAGCGCCCATTCCAGACCGAATGCAATCGCACCGGCCAGCAGGCCAAGCACCAGACCCTCGATGACGAACGGCCAGCGAATGAACCAGTTGGTCGCGCCGACCATCTTCTGAATGGAAATCTCGCGGCGGCGTGCCAACATGGCCAGCTTAACCGTATTCGCGATGATAAAGATCGAGATCAGACCCAGTGCGACAACCAGAGTAACCGAAATTGCCTGGAACATGCGCTGGAGCTGGATGAGGCGTGCGACAACTTCCTCGTTTGCCACGGCATTGCCGATGCCGTCCACGCTCTCGAGCGCTGCCTTGGTCGCTGCGACCTTGGACGGGTCCTTCATGGTGATGTGGAAGGCGTCGCGCAACGGGTTGTTGGAGGAATCAAAGCCGTCGAGCAGGTCGGCATTCTCGCCCAGCTCCTCGCGGTACTCCTCCAAAGCGGTGTCCTTGTCCTCAAACTCCGCCTTTGCGACGTTATCGACCTGTAATATGGTCTTTTCCATATCACGCGCCTCTTCGGTCGTGTACGTATCTTCGATATAAACAACGATCTCACTCTCGTTCTGGAGCTTGACGATGTTTAAGTTAATGTCATAGGAAATGAGTGCGGTCGTGCCGGTGATAATCAGACAGACCACGATCACACTGACTGCTGCAAAGCTCATAAAGCCATGCAGAAAAATATTCCGGAAGCCTTCCTTGAGGAAGTATCCGATACTACTCTTCTTCATACGTGTAATACCCACCTGTCTGGTCGCTGGCGACTTCGCCCTTGTTGATCATAATAACGCGCTTGCCGAACTGGTCAACCAGCTCTTTTGCGTGGGTTACGATGAGGACGGTGGTGCCAAGTTCGTTGATCTTCTCGAAAAGGACCATCAGTTCGAGCGAACGCTCGGGGTCCAGGTTGCCCGTGGGCTCGTCCGCGATGATGACGCGGGGGTTATTGACCAGTGCACGCGCGATTGCGACACGCTGCTGCTCACCACCCGACAGCTCGACCGGACGGCAGTCTTCCTTGCCGATCAGTCCAACCAGCTCGAGCACATAGGGCACGCGGTTTTTGATGGCCTTGCCCGACGCACCGATGGCGCGCATGGCGAAAGCGACGTTTTCATAAACCGTCTTGTTTTCGATCAGACGGAAATCCTGATAGACAACGCCGAGCGTACGGCGCAGATAAGGAATCTCACGCTTTTTGATCTTGCCAATGTTAAAGTTGTTGACGAGGACGCGGCCTTCGACCGGACGTACCTCGGCAGTCAGCATTTTGATGATTGTGGATTTGCCCGAGCCCGACGCGCCGACCAGAAAGACGAACTCGCCTTCCTCGATGCGGAACGTGACTTTGTTGAGCGCGCGGCAGCCATTGTCATACACCATGCTGGCTTCTTTTACGCTAATCACGGTTCAGTTTCCCTCCCTTTCCTGTGTGCAGTCTACCACTTCTGATAGACGTAATCCGCCCGGGATTTGTTCCCAACTCCCAGGCGAAAAACAGATTTTTGTTGAATTTTTAGAAGTTGCCTTCCTCACGGCTGGACAGGTATTTGCGTACCATGAGCGCAACCTTGAACACAATTGCATGGTCGAATTCACGCAGGTCGAGGCCGGTCAGCTTCTTGATCTTTTCCAGACGATAGACCAGCGTATTGCGGTGTACGAACAGCTTACGCGAGGTCTCGGATACGTTCAGGTTGTTCTCGAAGAACTTCTGGATAGTAAACAGCGTCTCCTGGTCGAGCGAGTCGATCGAACCGCGCTTGAATACCTCGGTCAGGAACATTTCGCACAGGGTGGTCGGCAGCTGATAGATCAGACGGCCGATGCCCAGGTTTTCAAAGCTGACGATGGACTTCTCGGTGTCGAATACGCCGCCGACTTCAATGGCGATCTGTGCCTCCTTGAAGGACTTTGCGATGTCCTTCATCTGAGAGGAAATCGAACCGATACCGATGATGCACTTGACGAGCAGCTCGGACGACAGAGCCTCCTCAATCTGCTTTGCCAGCTTGATGAGGTCCTTGGGCTCGCTGCTTGCCTTGACTTCCTTGACCACAACGATGTCGGACTCGCTGATATGCAGGACGAAATCACGCTGCTTGTCCGGGAACAGACCGGAAATCACGTCGATTGCCGCAATGTCCACACGCTCGAGCTGGCGCACCAGGAAGACCACGCGCGGCACATCGTTTCCGAAGTGCAGCTCACGCGACTTGATGTAAATATCACCCGGCAGGATGTTGTCCAGAATGATATTCTTGACAAAGGTTGCCTTGTCGTGCTTTTCGTCGTACAGCGTCTTGATGTTGTTGATCGCGACCGAAGCCAGTGCGCATACCGAGCGCGCAAGCTCATCCTCGCCCTGTACGAATACTGCGTACTCGAAACGGGTCGAACGGTCAGCGACCGAGCGGTAGGTATATCCGCCGAAACGAATCATATCACCCGCGTAGCCCAGTTCGGTCACTGCGTCCTCACGCATCTCACCGATGCGGGGCAGATCGGTACAAGCGATAACCGCACCGGTTGCATCTACGATACCGATTGTGCGATCCACCGTATCCTTCATCTGCAGAATAATCGACTGGAACAATCTGGAAGCCATATCCATCACCTTTCCCTTTTTTGAAGATCAATCTTTTTTCCGCCCGTAACCTGTGTGCTGTATCTGCCGCCGCACGCTTCGGCAACCTATACAACAAAAGATTTCTCATTCTATCTTTTTTAAGAAATTATACCACAGGTTCGTCCATTTTTACACAAAAATTTTCATGAATCTTTGTATATTTTTCCAATCCGACGCAAAATCCCATATTTTTGCGTCAACTGCCACCCGAAACTGCCGCAAAAAGCGCCGCAATTTCTTCTTCGGTCAGCGGCCGATACTGCCCGCGCGCCAGTGCCGCGTCCAGCACAAGCGGCCCCATGGACAGTCGCTCGAGTGCCTCGACATGCCCGCCGACAGCGGCGACCATGCGCTTGACCTGATGGTACTTGCCCTCGCGCAGCACAACGAACACCTCGGTCAGACCGTCCGGCTGCACCGCTCCCACGGTCAGCTCGGCCGGACGGCATTTTGTCCCGTCCCCAAGCGTCAGACCGTTCGAGAACTGCTGTACCGCGTCATCTGCCAGTGTGCCCGACACCAGCGCCCGATACCGCTTGTCCACATGTCTGCGCGGCGAGGTCAGTGCGTGATTGAGTGCACCGTCATCGGTCAGGAGCAGCAGGCCCTCGGTGTCCTTATCCAGCCGTCCGACTGGTGCCAGACCGTCGCGCTCACGCTCGGGCAGCAAACTCAAGACCGTTTGCTGGGCCGCGTCCTCGGTTGCCGAGATCACGCCCATCGGTTTGTTGAGCATAAAATACCGCTCGCGGCGCGCACGCAGCGCCACACCGTCGACACAGATGGTGTCCACGTCGGCATCCACCTTGCAAGCCGGATCGCGGCAGGCTGCACCGTTGACCGTGACTCGTCCGGCACGAATGAGGCCGCCCACTTCCTTGCGGCTGCCCGCACCGCGGCTCGCCAGCATCTTATCCAGACGCTCCCGCGCCATGCACATCCCTTCCTTTCCTCAGATACACATAGCGTACCACTTTTTTGCACTTTGCACAATAGCTCCAGCAAAAAAAACCGAATTTCTTCGCTCACTCTTGTTAGTTTTTTACAACGCCTCTGCTTACCTTCCACAAACATGCACAAAATCCTTCAGGTATTTTTTACGATTTGACCGGCTCGTTTGGTGTAACCATAGCGGAAATTTCCGGTAAAACAGCGAAAAGCCAGACCGATTTTTCCGGTCTGGCTCGCATTTTTTCGCGATTATTCGCCCTCGGACGGTGTCTGCGTCTGATCGCCCGCCGAACGATCTGTAACCGCTCGGACAAAACCGTCTGCATCTTCCGAGCAGATATCCGCCGCGATTAAGTTGTCCCGGTAGAGCACCAGATTGGCCGTGACCCCGGTTTCTCCGCTTGGGTCGTTGCGCACCTGATAGACGTACAGCTGGCATTTCCTGCCCTGATAGCGGGTCAGATCCAGCCCCTGTGTCTTTTGCAGTTCATTGTAGCTCTGGTAGGCCGCGTCGAAGGTATCCGGGATGCGCACGTCCTGTTCGGACACCGGGTTTTCATCGACTTCCCAGCCATATCCCCGCAAAAATGCCACGCGGTCATCGTTCGTCTTGAGCTTACACGAGATACTGACCTCGGCTGCCGTGCTGGCGGTATCCGCTTCCCCGCCCAACAGCCAACAGCCCGCACCCACCACCATCGCACAGACCGCCAGCAGGCCGACTACCAGTTTTCTGCGGGTCAGTTTGGTCGCATACATTACCATAAATCCCAACGCCTCCCATCGCGTATCCTTACCACAAAGATATGGACGGGCAGGCCGATTTAGAACCACAAAAAAGAAGGACATCCACTGTTTTGGATGCCCTTCTTGCAAATCCCGTGCAGGCCGTGCGCTGCCCGCACGGAATCAGGGGGACTTTTTTGTAATCAGACTCAGTCGCCCAGTGCCTCCAGGCGAGCCTTGTTGTCGGCGATGACCTTCTCCTGTACCGGAGCCGGTGCCTCGTCGTAGCGGATGAACTCGGACTCGAACGAGCCGCGGCCCTGAGTCATCGAGCGCAGGGTGATGGCATAGTCAGACAGCTCTGCCATCGGTGCCTCGGCTAGAATCTCCTGCTTGCCGCCGTCAACCGGGTTCATACCCATGATACGGCCGCGGCGCTTGTTCAGATCGCCGATGACATCGCCCATGTAAGCGTCCGGAATCAGAACCTTGAGCGAGCAGATGGGCTCAAGCAGAACCGGGGATGCCTGCGGGATACCAGCCTTGTATGCCAGACGAGCAGCCATCTTGAAGGACAGCTCGTTGGAGTCGACATCGTGGTAAGAACCGTCGGTCAGGGTAGCCTTCAGGCCGACCAGCGGATAGCCAGCCAGCACACCGTGCTCCATGGCCTCGCGGATGCCCTTTTCAACTGCCGGCCAGAAGTTCTTCGGAACCGAACCGCCGAAGATGCTCTCTGCAAAGACGAAATCCTGATCCATGCAGGGCTCGAAGTCCATCTTGACGTGACCATACTGACCATGACCGCCCGACTGCTTCTTGTGCTTGCCTTCAACCGATACCTTTTTGCGGATCTTCTCGCGGTACGGCACGATGGGCTTGGACAGCTCGACCTCAACGCCGAACTTGTTCTTGAGCTTGGAGCAGATCACATCCAGATGGATATCGCCCATGCCCGAGATCAGCATCTGCTTGGTCTCGGTGTTGTACTCGGTGGAGAAGGACGGGTCTTCGTCGCGCAGACGAGCCAGACCGGTTGCGAGCTTTTCTTCGTTGCCCTTATTCTTGGGTGCGATGCCCTGTGCATAGCACGGCTTGGGCGGCTGTACCGGGTCGAGGTTGACCTTACGAACCGACATAGACAGCGTATCGCCAGTCTTGGTGGTTACGAGCTTTGCAACTGCGCCGATATCGCCGCAACCGATTTCGGTGACCTCGGTGGTCTTCTTGCCGCAGATCTCGTAGATATGTGCCATCTTCTCGTTGGCATCTGCACGGCGGTTTACCAGAGTCATATCCTGCTTAACCGAACCGGAGAATACCTTGAAGTAAGAGAATCTGCCGTACTGGTCGGCAACCGTCTTGAAGATCATAGCTACAGTCGAGCCGTTGGGCGTGCAGTTAATCTCGATCAGCTCGCCCTTCTCGTCCTCGCAGACCTCAACCGGTGCTTCGTCGGGAGACGGCATGTAATCGGCAATGCCCTTGAGCAGTGCGTAAGAACCGATACCGGTTGCAGCGGTGCCGCAGAATACCGGTGCGATGACCAGGTCCTTGACGCCCTGACGGATGCCGGCGATCAGCTCTTCGTCCGAGAACTCTTCGCCTGCGAAGTAGCGCTCCATCAGCTCTTCGGACAGCTCTGCAACGTTCTCGCACAGTGCTGCGCGGTGCTGATCGATACGGTCTACCATGTTCTCCGGGATCGGGATCTCGACGCGCTTGGTGCCGTCCATGCGGTATGCCTTGCGGATTACACAGTCGACAACGCCGACGGTATCACGATTGCCCTCGAAGATGGGCACGACGATCGGGCAAACCGAAACGCCGAACTGCTTCTGCAGCTTATGCAGCGAAGTATAGTAATCGGAGTTTTCCTCATCGATCTTGGAGATGTAGAACATGCGGGGCATCTTGCGCTCTTCCGCACGCGCCCATGCCTTCTCGGTGCCGACACCGGGGCCGGACTTACCGGTTGCAACGATCAGCGCGGACTCGGACACGCGCAGTGCCTGATTGACCTCGTTTTCGAAATCGAAGAAGCCTGGGGTGTCGAGCAGGTTGATCTTGCAGTCGTTCCATACGACCGGTGCAACGGCGGTCGAGATGGAGAACTGGCGCTTGATCTCTTCGGGGTCGAAATCACATACGGTATTTCCATCGGGTACCTTACCGACGCGGTCGGTAACCCCGGCGGTGAATAACAGGCTCTCGACCAGCGAGGTCTTACCGTCGCCGCCGTGACCCATGATGCATACGTTTCGGATCTTGTTTACCGGAAATGTCGCCATAATTACACACTCTCCTGCCATTTTGTTCTTTCGCTTGCGCACATTGGAGTCGATTACTCCTTGTTCGTAATTATAACCCACTATCGCGAGAATTGCAACCGATTTTTTATGCAGTATGCACATTTTTACTGAGATATGAAAAACACCGCCCTTTCGGACGGTGTTTTTTTGCACAATTTTTACTTCTTAAAGTCCCTTTCTGGTATGGAAAGTGACAAAAAACGACGGAATGTACCAGAGAATGAGATAAAGCAGCACATTTCTCGGCGTGACCGCCTCAGGATGGCCGGTGAAGGCCAGATAGAACATCAGAAGCAGGCCGCAGATGCCACCGACCGCACCCAAAATCAGGTTGGAGCGCATTGCGCCGGACAGCTTGTCTGCCGACTGGTGTACCTGTGCAAAGGGCACAATGCCGTCGCGCGACAGGATTGCGCAGACACGGTCGCCCATGGTGTAGGCAGACGAGGTCACGGCAGCGACACGGTCGGAAGCGACCTCACCGATGCGTCCGCGGCGGGTCTCGAACATCTTCTGCACCATCTCAGGCGAGATGTTGAAGTCACGGGTTGCCAGCTCGGGCATCACCTTGAGGCGAATGAGTGCCTGCAAAGCGCTGAAGGTCTGTGCGTTGGAGTGATAGGTCAGCTGGATGACACCCGCAGGCTGGCCGTTGATAACCACATAGACACCGGTCTCGACATCTCTGCCCTTCTTGGGCTCCTGTACCGGCATGCCCATGCGTGCCATGTACGCAGCTGTGCCGACCAGTACGGTATCCGCACCGATCTCGCCCGACAGACCGCCCATATCGTAGACCTTGATGTTGGTCGCACGTGCCGGACGACCGTACTGCTCACGCAGCGCCTCGGCCAGCAGCTTGCCGATCTCCATGTCGTAGCCGTCGGTGACGGCAACTGCATAGGACAGCAGCTTTTCCGGGGTGTAGCCGCTGTGTGCGCGCACCTCGGTGATGGTGACCGTTCCACCCGGGAACAGATCGGTGTCCTGAATGACCGCACGGCGTGCCTTGCGCACGCGGAATGCGGCCTGACCGCCTGCCAGGGCTGCGCCCTCGGACAGCAGACGGCGGGAAACATGGTAGTAAGCACGGCCAAACGCGCACAGGATGGGCAGCGGGCTGACGATGGTCAGCATGGCCGACAGATTCCAGAAGAAGTAGCTGATATCCTGACGTACCAGCGAGACGACAACCGACAGCACAATGCAGGCTGCCAGCATGATGGGTGCGTAGACCTTGGCAAAGCGCTCGGTTGCGTCCGGACGCTCGAGCTCACGCTGGAACTCGGTGCGGTCGCTCAGGCGCGACTTGACCGTGCGGCGGGCATGGTCGTTGCTGTCATGGTGATAGTAGACACCCATCGGGTTTTCGTGCAGGGTGAGTGCCTTGTATGCACGTGCACGGCCTGCACAGCGGTTCTTCTCCTCGCGGATGGCTGCGTACAGCAGCAGGATGCAGATGGAGGAGTACGGCAGAACGCCAGCCCAACCGCCGATGATGAAGGACATACAGTGCAGAATGGTGGCCATATTGGCAATCGCGACGAGCGAAGCGCGGTCAGCCTTGCCGGTGACCAGATTGTAGAAGCCCGAACCGACCACGTCAATGCCGATCAGCATGGCGATAATCTCAAAACCGACCTGTACGAGCATGAACAGGCGCGGATTGGAAGCGAAGCTGATGAGGCTGGGCATGGGCAGAGCCAAACTCTCGGCCATGGTCAGATAAAGCGAAATCAGACCCAGAATCAGCACCGGAATGGCGCGTCGTCCAAGGTTCTTGGAACGGCGATTGTTCAGCACCATGGCCTTGCTCGGTTCGATCAGCTCTACATCGTCCTCGTCCTCATCGCGCATACGTGCCGCCTGACGGGGCATCTGCTGCTGTGCTGCCGGACGCTGCTGCGCACGGACAGGCTCTCCCTCCTGCTCTGCCTGCGCAGGCTGTGCTGCCTGCTGTGCGCTCTTGCGCTGCACGCGAATTTCCTGCTGCTGCATGCCGGACGCCGTGCGCGGTACACTGCTCTGTGCAGCCGGGCGTGCCGCCTGCTGCTTGGATGCAAACTGCGGGGGTGTTGTCGCGTGTGCCGCGTGCTCAGCGTTGGCCTCGTCGACCACACCGCTGACCTCGGCTAAAATATCGTCCAGATTAAACGTGCGCCCACCGCTTGTGTTGCGGCTCTCCTGCGCCTGCGGCGCTGCCGCAGCCTCGGCCTTCACCTGGCTCTTGGGCTCGGGCACATCCTCGCCGAGCAGCTTACGAATGTCGTTAAGCTCGGCGGTATCGAATTTGTTGCTCATTTCTCTCCTCACTTCCCATAAGTCCGACGGCGAACGGCCTCAAACAGCAGTACTGCCGCCGCATTTGATGCGTTGAGCGAATTGACCTTGCCACGCATCGGAATGCTCACAATAAAATCACACTTCTGGCGCACCAGACGGCTGATACCCTCGCCCTCGGAACCGATTACGATGGCGGTCGGGCCGGCAAAATCGGCCTCATACAGGCCAACCGTGCCGTCAGCCTCGGCACCAAACACCCACACGCCGCGCTCCTTGAGCTCGTCAATGAGTCCGGCGAGGTTGACCGTCTTGTGCACGGGCATATAGGCCAGCGCACCGGCCGATGCGCGTGCCGCAACCGCGGTCAGACCAGCTGCGCGACGCTTGGGGATAATCACACCGTGTGCGCCTGCGGTCTCAGCCGATCGGATGATCGCGCCCAGATTGTGCGGGTCTGCGATGCCGTCGCAGATGACGAACATCGGCGCCTCTCCCTTATCCGCCGCGTTCTGAAACAGGTCGTCAAGGCTCGCATAAGCGTGTGCCGCTGCCTGCGCGATGACACCCTGGTGATTGCCGGTCGTGCTCATGCCGTCCAGCTTGCGTCGGTCGCACTCGACCACCGGTACCCCGCGCGACTTTGCCAGCGCGATGATATCGCCCATGCGTGCGCCCTGTGCCACGAATACTTTATCGCAATCCTGACCGGATCGCAAAAGCTCGGTCACCGCGTTGCGGCCCTCGAGCAGATTATTATCTTCGTCCGCTTCCCGATTGGGACGGAATTTTTTTCCATTCGGATTGTGCATCTCAAATTCTCCTAAAAATAGAATTTCCAGTCTGGTTTTTATTATAGCACACCCGATTCGGCTGGTTCAATGTCCATTCGATGAATTCATCAAATTGTTACCTGTTTGCCTTCCGATACGGCAAAAATACCCCGATACGCACAAAAAGACGGCTCCCAAAACAGGAGCCGTCCCCGCTTGCCTTCCGGTTTCCCGGAAAGGGCAATCCGATGCCGCGCAGCCGGGGGTCGACTGCCGCTGCAAGGGTATATTTTCTTACATGTTGAAGAACTTCTGATGGATCGCACGGACTGCCTTTTCGCTGTCCGCCTCGTTGATGAGAACCGAGATCTTGATCTCAGAAGTGGAGATCATACGAATGTTGATGCCGGCGCTTGCCAGAGCCTCGAACATCATCGCAGCAACGCCCGGGTTGGAAGCCATACCAGCGCCAACGATGGAGACCTTTGCAACGGTGGTGTTGATGGAAACGTCTTCGAAGTCCAGGCCTTCCTTGTTTGCGTTCAGGATCTTGCCGACTTCCTCAGCCTTATCCTCGGGGATGGTGAAGGTGATGGACTTGCGGCCCTTCTGACCAACCGACTGCAGGATAATGTCAATATTAACCTTGTGCTTTGCCAGGAGCGAGAATACCTTAAACGCTACGCCCGGCTCGTCGGGCAGGTTGATAATCGCCACGCGGGCGCAGTTATTGTCACGGGCTACGCCGCTTACATTCATTTTCTCCATGTCAGAACCCTCCTTGACTTTGGTACCCGGATTGCGGGTAAAGCTGGACACGACTTCCAGATCGACGTTGTACTTCTTAGCCATTTCGACCGAGCGATTGTGCAGAACCTGCGCGCCCAGCGTTGCCAGTTCGAGCATCTCATCATAAGTGATTGCTTCGAGCTTGCGTGCGTCGGGAACGAGGCGCGGGTCAGCGGTGTAGACACCGTCTACGTCGGTGTAGATCTGGCACAGGTCTGCGCCGAGCGAAGCTGCAATGGCAACCGCGGTCGTATCCGAACCGCCGCGGCCGAGCGTCGTGATGTCGTCCTGCTTGTTGATGCCCTGGAAGCCGGCGACGATGACGATACGGTTGCGGTCCAGCTCAGAGCGGATGCGCTCTGCGGTCACCTTGCGGATGCGTGCCTCGGAGTAGTTGATATCGGTCTCGATACCTGCCTGCCAGCCGGTCAGCGAGATGACCGGGAAGCCCAGCTTCTGAATCGCCATCGCCAGAAGCGCCATAGAGATCTGCTCGCCTGCCGACAGCAGAACGTCCATCTCGCGCTTGGACGGGCGGTCGTTGAGCTCGGCCGCCTTGGCGATGAAGTCATCGGTCGTGTCACCCTGTGCAGACACGACGACAACCACCTGGTTGCCCGCCTTGTATGTAGAAGTAACGATGTCCGCAACGTTTTGCAAACGTCCGGTATTGGCGACCGATGTGCCGCCGAACTTCTGTACAATCAAACTCATTTTCTTTCGTATCCTCCTCCGGGACCTGTCTGCCAGTCAGACGGGCCCTTACGATGCAAAATTAGAACCGGGTTACGGTTGCGCCGACCTCATCACAGGTCAGGCGAATGGGCGTCCAGTGCGGGAAGTTCTGTTCGCAGTACATCTGCGCACGGGACAGGTAGGTCTTATCCGCAGAATCGACCACCGCAATGATGGACGGGCCCGCGCCCGAGATGAACGCACCGAGTGCGCCCATGCACTTGGCTGCGTGCACGACATCCCGGCCGCCCGGGATCAGATCAAAGCGGTACGGCTGGTGCAGGCAGTCGCCGACCGCCACGCCGACGTTTTCCAGCTTACCGGTCGTGAGAGAGCCGGCGAGCAGGGCTGCACGCGCCAGATTGAAGACCGCGTCATGATGCGCGACCTTCTGCGGCAGAGCTGCACGCGCCTTTTCGGTGGACAGCTCAAAGTCCGGAATAAAGGTGATAAAGTCGACCGTACCGTTCATGGGTACGCGCACGCTCCACACCTTGCCATACTCGAGCAGCGCGACACAGAAGCCGCCCAGGATGGCCGGGGTCGAGTTATCCGGATGTCCCTCGATGGATGCCGCCAAGTCGATGATGTTCTCCTGGCTGAGCGGGTCACCGAGCAGCGCGTTTGCGCCCAGAATACCGGCGACCGTGCAGGCCGACGAAGAGCCCAGACCGCGGGTCTGCGGAATTGCGCAGTCCTCGACGATCTTTAGGCCGCTCAGCGGCTTGCCACAGATATCATACACCTTTTTGGCGCATTGGTAAATCAAATTATTTTCATCTTTCGGAATATCGTCACCTCGCACATCTGTGATGTCGATATGATCGGATTCTTCCATCGTAATGACGTTATAGAGGTCGAGTGCGATGCCGATGCTGTCGTAGCCCGAGCCCATATTCGCACTCGTCGCCGGTACCTTGACCGTTACTCCCATCTGTCTTTTCCTCCTTCTGCTCACAGTACACGCATCGCGCCTTCAGCCTGCGGCAGCTTCTCACGCAGCTCGGCTGCGGTCATGGGCACGGTCAGCGCCGCACCTGCGACCGTCTTGGCTGCAAGCTCTGCCGGTACTTCGCCGCGCACGTACCATGCGCTCTCCAGCTGATCGATGGGCAGCAGCAGCTTCTGCGAGCCGTCGCCCCACTCGACCGGACGGCGCTTCTCGCGGTGTGCGATGGCGTCCATCATGTCAGCAACGACAGCCGAAGCGGTTGCATGCTTGCCTGCGCCCTGACCGTAGAACATGACCTCACCGACCATGTTTCCGGTTACAAGGATGCCGTTGAATACGTCTTCGACGCAAGCCAGCGGGCTGGTCTTGGGTACCAGATGGGGTGCAACAAATGCAAAGATCTTGCCCGACTCGGTGCGCTTTGCGCGGCCGATGAGCTTGATGACATAGCCAAGTTCGCTTGCAGCGGCAACGTCACCCAGCGTAATGCCGCTGATGCCCTGGCAGGAAACTTCGTCCGGATCGATCTTGTCGCCGAACGCCAGGTCGGACAAAATGCAGATCTTACGGCAAGCGTCGTGGCCCTCGATGTCGGCGGTCGGATCGTTCTCCGCATAGCCCATCTTCTGTGCCTGACGCAGTGCGTCGTCAAACGCAACGCCGTTGTGAATCATCTGGCTGAGGATATAGTTCGTTGTTCCGTTGAGAATGCCGCAGATCTCCTCGATCTGGTTGGCTGCGAGGCACTGCATCATCGGGCGAATGAGTGGGATACCGCCGCCGACCGATGCCTCAAACAGGTAGTTTACGTTGTGCTCCTTGGCCAGTGCCAGCAGTTCTTCACCGTGGACTGCGACCAGCTCCTTGTTGGAGGTGCACACGCTCTTGCCTGCCTTCAGGCAGCGCTTGGAAAACTCATAGGCTGCACCCACGCCGCCCATGACCTCTGCAACGACGCAGACTTCAGGATCGTTCTCGATGACCGAGAAGTCGGTCACAAACTTATCTGCATAGGACAGCTTGGAGAAGTCGCGCAGATCGAGTACATACTTGACCTCGACTTCCTCGCCGACCGCCTTTGCGATCTGTGCAGCATTCTGTGCAAAGACATCATAAACGCCCGACCCGACCGTGCCGTGACCCATGATTGCAACTTTTAACATAACGAAATCCTCCCTTTATGATTATTCACTTGCCACCACTTCAATATGCAGGACGCCGTCAAGCGCCTCCGCGCGCTGCATGAGCGCGTCTACCGTGCACTTCATCTCTTCGGTGCGTGCGGCAATGGTAACGGCTGCCTGACCGCTCATGGGAATGCTCTGATTGATCGTCAGGAGGTTGGCGCCCACGCGGGCGAACAGCCCCAGGATGCTCGAGAGCACACCCGGCCGGTCGGAGAGCATGAGGTGGAAGGTGATAATACGGTCATGCGCCGCCTCGTAGAAGGGGCGAATGCCGTCTTTATACTTGTAGTATGCCGACCGCGACAGGCCTACACTCTGCGCGGCTTCACTTGCGGTGCGGACGCGGCCGGCCTTGAGCGCGGCGTTTGCCCGGACGACTTTCTGAAATACCTCGGGCAGCAGCGCACGCTCCACAAGGTAGTATTTGGGTTCATTTTCCATGTTGTCCTCCATGCAAATACATCTGTCTTTCTCGCGCTTCATAAGCATACCATAGAATGCCCGCGAATGCAAGTGCGTTTTCAAGTTTTTCCACATTTTTTCGCGGATTTTTTTGCGTATCACCGGATATTGCAGACATTTTCTTTCGTACGCTTACTTGTTTTAGTGAAATGAAGTGCAAAACCTGCCTGGCGGACGATTTTTTTGTGCAAAATGTCTACGGACATTTGTGCGCACCAAACGCACACAAAAAAAGCACGCATTCAGTCATATGACCGAATGCGTGCCTGTGTGATTTTGTGTCTTACAGACCGAGTTCCTCATCCTTGGATTCGGGAATGGATGCTTCTTCCTGCGGCTTTGCAGGTTCAGCGGTCTCGGGCTGCTTGTCGAGCTGCACCTTGTTTGCCGTGCCCTTGAGCTCAGCCTCGGACGGGGCAACCCGATCGGGTACGTCCTCGCCGTTGTACAGCTTGCGGAAGGTATCGCCGTCCAGGGTCTCGTTGCGCAGCAGATACTCGGCAACGCGCGTCATCTGCTCGAGATTGTCCTCCAGCAGCTTGCGGCAGCGGGTATTTGCCTCCTGAATCAGGCGATGGATTTCCTCGTCGATCTCAGCAGCCTTGGCATCCGAATAGCCCTTGCCTGCGGCAAAGTCACGGCCAAGGAAGATCTCGCCGCCCTGTACGTCATAGTCGACCGGGCCGATCTTATCGCTGAAACCGTAGTTGATGACCATTGCACGCGCCATTGCGGTCGCCTGCTTGATGTCACCGTAAGCACCCGTGCTCACGTCGTCCATGGTCAGCTCCTCGGCAACACGGCCAGCCAGGCAGACAACCAGATAGTCTTCCATGTAGCGGCGGGTGCGGTATGCCTTGTCCTCCTCGGGCAGCGGCATGGTGAAGCCGCCTGCACCGTTGGAACGCGGAATGATGGTGACGTGGTGAACCGGGTCCTGCGTGGGCAGAACGTGGAAGGCAATGGCATGACCGGCCTCATGGTAAGCGGTCAGCTTCTTGTCCTCGTAGTTTACCACATGGGTCTTCTTCTCAACACCCATAACGACCTTGAGCAGCGACTGCTCAATCTCCTCGAGGGTGATGAACTTCTTGTTGCGGCGGGCAGCCAGCAGCGCTGCCTCGTTGAGCAGGTTTTCCAGATCGGCACCGGTAAAGCCGGCAGTCGTCTGGGCGATGGACTTGAAGTTTACGTCCGGGTCAAACTGCTTGCCGCGTGCGTGTACCTTAAGGATGGCCTCACGACCGATGACATCAGGTGCACCGACGTAGACCTGACGGTCGAAACGACCGGGACGCAGCAGCGCGTTATCCAGAATGTCCTTACGGTTGGTCGCTGCGATGACGATAACGCCCTCGTTTGCACCGAAGCCGTCCATCTCGACGAGCAGCTGGTTGAGCGTCTGCTCGCGCTCGTCGTGACCGCCGCCAAGGCCAGCGCCGCGCTGACGGCCAACCGCGTCGATCTCATCGATGAACACGATCGCCGGTGCGTTCTTCTTGGCCTGCTCGAACAGGTCACGGACACGGGATGCGCCGACACCGACATACAGCTCGACGAAGTCCGAACCGGAAATGGACAGGAACGGCACGCCGGCCTCGCCTGCAACCGCCTTGGCAATCAGCGTTTTACCGGTACCCGGAGGGCCCACCAGCAGAACACCCTTGGGAATGCGTGCGCCGATATCGATAAACTTCTTGGGGTCCTTGAGGAACTCGACGATCTCCTGGAGCTCTGCCTTTTCCTCGTCTGCACCGGCTACGTCGGCAAAAGTGACCTTTTTCTTGTCATCGCTCGCCATCTTAACACGGGCACGGCCAAACTGCATCGGATTGCCGCCGCCTCCGCCCTGCTTGTTCATCATAAAATACCACAGCAGGCCGAACAGAACGAGGACGATCAGATAGGGCACAAAGCTTGCCCACCAGGGCATCTCGACCGTCTTGTAGGTATACTCCTTGAGGATGCCGGCATCCTTCTGCTCGCGGATGGTCTGACCGAGGTCAGCGTAGAAGATGTCGCGATAGGGCACCTTCGCGGTGACGCGGGTCTTGCTCTCATCGTTCAGCTCCAGCGTGAGCGTTGTGTCGTTGTAGGTGAATTTCTCAACCTTTTGTTCCTCGAACAGTGTCACAACCGTGGAGTACGGTACTTCCTGACTCTTGTTGCCCACGCTCAGCATATAGCTGACCGCGCTCAACAGCAGCAGGATAATGATCAGATAAAGGCCGAAGCCTTTCATTTTCCCTCTCAAATTGGTTTCCAACTCTCCTTTCATGTACGCGCCCGGACGGGCGCACGGTCATTCGCCGCCGTAGACAGACGGCTTGAGAATGCCGATATACGGCAGGTTACGATATTTCTCCGCATAGTCCAGACCGTAGCCGACGACAAATGCGTCAGGAATCTCAAAGCCCAGATAATCGACCGGAACGTCGACCTTGCGGCGCTCGGGCTTGGACAGAAGCGTACACAGGCGGATGGATGCCGCGCCGCGTGCCTTCAGAATCTTCATCAGGAAACTGAGCGTCACGCCGGAATCCAGAATATCCTCGACGATGATCAGATGACGACCGTCGATCTTGCTGCCGATGTCCTTGATGATCTGTACTTCGCCCGTGGTCTTGGTGCCCGCGCCGTAGCTCGAGACCGCCATAAAGTCCACGTTGCAGGGAATGGTGATCTTGCGGGTCAGGTCAGCCATGAAGACGTAGGAACCCTTGAGCACGCTGACGACCAGCGGGTTCTTGTCCTCGTAGTCCGCACTGATGCGTGCGCCCAGCTCTGCGACCTTATCGGCCAGCTGCTGCTCGGAAAATAATACTTCCTGAATGTCGTTTCTCATCATCTTTATAACCCCTCAAAACGGAATTCGAGTATCTTACCGCCGCGCGGAACGCGGCTTTGGTCTATGCCGACCCCCTGGGCCAGGATGACCCCGTTCTGGTCGGCGATCACAGCCAGGCGGCTGCGCACTGACAGCGGTACGGACAAATCGGCAAAGAGCCGCTTGAGCTGCCGTGCACCGCGTGCCCCGGGGAGCGTCAGCCGATCTCCGGGTGCCGCCGGGCGGACGGCCAGCGTACCAAAATGTATTGTACCACAATCTGCCAGAAAAGTATCGCACGTTTTGTGAAAAACTTCGCCTGGTTTTTTTGTGTTTACAGTCAATATGGTGGATGAATCCCACAACCGGCCGCGAAACCCGTCGAACAGAGGCACGGACGCGCGTTCCGGTTCAAACAGAATGCGCAGTCTGCCCTGCTCGCGGTAAGCGCGAAAGCCTGCGGGTAAATTGCAGCACCGGTCACCGCCCGGCGCAAGCAGTCCGGTCATCAGACCGATGTGCCGCTCGGACACCTGCTGCATGGGCACGCCTGCACGGCGCAGGAGTGCGGTAAGCATGCGGCTCTGGATGGCCGGAAGCTGATCGAAGGCGGCAAGTGCAATGCCTTCCGACGGACTTCCCTGCCCCAGTGCACGCTCGGCTAGGATACACAGTGCGTCGTCATCCCGGCGCAGCTGCTCGGCCAGCCGGATGGCCGCACCGGTGCAGCCCGGGTTCACCGTGCGCAGTGCGGGTACGACCGTGTGCCGGATGCGGTTGCGGGTGTAGTCGAGTGACAAATTGCTGCTGTCCACGACGAAGTCCTGTCCGAGGCCGGACAGGTACGCCTCGACCTCGGCACGGGTCGCCGTCCACAGCGGGCGAACGATCTCGCCGCGCACGGGCGGAATGCCCGCCATGCCGCGCGTTCCCGTCCCGCGTGCCAGATGAAAGAGCATGGTCTCCAGATTGTCGTCCGCTGTGTGCGCGGTTGCAATCCGGGTGATGCCCTGCCGTGCAGCGCAGCCCGACAGACGTGCATAGCGCAGCTTGCGTGCCGCGGTCTCCACACTCTCGCCGGTCTGGGCGGCATAGGCCGTCGCGTCCTCGCGCTCGAGTGTGAGCGGTACGTCCAGTTTTATGCACAGGCTGTGGACAAAATCCGCATCCCGCTCGGACTCCTCTCCGCGCAGACAGTGATTTAAGTGGTACGCCCGGACGGGATAGCCCAGCGCACGCAGCACGCACACCAGTGCCACCGAATCCGCACCGCCCGACAGCGCAGCCAGAACCGGCTGTCCGGGACGTAACATATCATACCGCGCAATGGTGTGTGCGGCTTGTTGTTCCAGGTTCATGAGTGAATCCGATCACGCGACGAGAACGTCGTATACTGGCCGATCCATTGCAGCTCGACCGTGCCGGTTGCACCGTGACGGTTCTTCGCCAGAATGATTTCAGCGACATTTTTGTCGTCGCTCTCGGCGTCGTAGTAGTCATCGCGATAGATAAACATAACGATGTCGGCATCCTGCTCGATCGCGCCCGATTCTCGCAGGTCGGACAGCATGGGACGCTTGTCGGCACGCTGCTCGGCCGCACGGGACAGCTGGGACAGGCAGACGACCGGAACATTGAGCTCCTTTGCCATAATTTTCAGGCTTCGGGAGATCTCCGCAACTTCCTGTACGCGGTTCTCGCTGCGCTTGCCGCCCGACTGCATCAGCTGGATGTAGTCAATGACGATCAGGCCAAGGTTTTCGCCCAGTCTGCGGCACTTTGCCTTGATCTCAGCGACGGTAATGGCCGGGTTGTCATCTACATACAGATGGGTCTTGGCCAGCACGCTGGTCGCGCGGGCAATTTTAATCCAGTCATCCTGGTTGAGACTGCCCGTCTTGAGCTTGTGCGAGTCCAGCAGCGCTTCACTCGCCAGAAAACGGGAAGCCAGCTGGTCTTTGCTCATCTCAAGCTGGAAGACAACCACGTCCTTGCCCGAGGACTTGGCCGCATTGAGCGCGATGTTGAGCGCGAATGCGGTCTTGCCCATACCGGGACGAGCCGCGACCAGAATGAGATCAGATTTGTTGAGGCCGGTCAGCGCAACGTCCAGGTCGCGGAAACCGGTCGACAGACCGGGGATATCGCTGTCCGAGCGGCTGCGCTCATCGAGCTGTGCATACAGGTCCATGATGACCGACTTGAGCGGAGATAAGCCCTTGATCTCGCGTCCCTGACGCACCGAGTAGATCTTCTGCTCGGCAAGCTCGGCCACCTCTGCCGCCGAACCGCCGCCGCTGAACGCCAGATTCTGAATTTCAGCACCGGCGTTTGCGATGGCGCGCAGCATGCTCTTGTCGCGCACGATGGATGCGTATTCCTTGACGTTTGCCGAGGTCGGGGTGACTTCCATCAGCTGCATGAGGTATGCGCGTCCGCCGGCCTCGTCGTAATAGCCCTGCGCCTTGAGTCGATCGAGTACGGTGACCGGGTCGATCTTGAGCGCGGTGTTAAACATGGAGTAAATGGTCTCGAAGATGCGCTGGTGCTCCTCGGCATAAAAGTCCTCGGGGCGCAGCAGTTCGATGACCTCGGCAATGCAGGCCGGGTCGATCAGCATGGAGCCGATGACCGCCTGCTCTGCCTCCAGACTTTGCGGCAGCTGCCGTGCGAGCAGTTCGTCTGCCACGATATCTTACGCCTCCACGACGTCTACGGTGATCTCCGCGACGATTTCCGGATACAGCTTGGCCTTGACGATGGTGGTGCCGAAGGTCTTGATCTGCTCCATAACGATCTTATTCTTGGGAATGTCCATGCCGTGCTGGGTCTTGAGGCACTCGGATACTTCCTTTGCAGTAACTGCGCCGAACAGACGGCCGCCTGCACCGCCCTTGGCCGAAACCTTGACGCGAACGGTCTTGAGCTTTGCAGCGTACTCCTGTGCGGCAGCCTTCTCGACCGCTGCGCGATGTGCAGCAGCCTCATCGGCCTGACGCTTGAGATTCAGGTTGTCAGCGGTTGCAGCGACAGCCAGACCGCGGGGCAGCAGGAAGTTTCTGCCGTAGCCCTCGCTGACCTCGATCATGTCGCCCTTCTTGCCCTGACCCTTGACGTCCGCTTTCAGAATGACTTTCATTGTGTGTTCCTCCGTGGTATTGATAAGAATTTTAAGCTGTGTAAATGCCATCAAATGGATGGTCAGTCATTGTTCTGCTCATCCTGCTGATAGCGTTGGATGGCGCTGAGCGTGTCGACTTCGACCTCTCGCACCGATCCGTGCATGATCTGCGCACCGGCAGACGAGTGATTGCCGCCGCCGCCCAGATACTCCATAATAAGCTGTACGTTGACCGTACCGTCCGAGCGTGCCGAGACCAGCACATCGTCGCCGCTTGGGAAGACAACGATGGACGATCGCACGCCGTTGATGCCGAGCAGGCTGTCCGCCGCCTTGGCTGCGGTCACGCGGTCAACCTGATCCTTGGTGACTGCCAGAACGATGCCGTCCCCGCAGTCTCGTGCGCCTGCGATGATACGCTGACGCGCGATATATTCGTCAAAGCTGCACTGGAACAGCTTCATGACCTCGCTCATGTCCGCACCTACACGCTTTAAGTAGGCAGCGGCTTCAAAGGTGCGCACACCGGTCTTGACCGTAAAGCCCTTGGTATCCAGATAGATACCGGCGAGCATGCACTCGGCCTCGGCCTTCATGACCTCGCTGGTGGGCACCATGTACTGTAACATCTCACTGACCAGTTCACAGGTCGAAGATGCGTAAGGCTCATGCAGATTGAGCGCAAAATTCTCGATGTAGTTGGCCGCACGACGATGATGGTCGATGACGGCAACCTTGTTGATGGACTCCAGAAGCGGCTGGGATTCCACATAATCCGGCCGGTTAGTATCGACCACGATGAGCAGCGTATTGAAATCGCAGCGCACCATCGCGTCATCGGGCGAAATGAGGATATCCTGATACTCGGGCACGGCTGTGATCTTGTTGATCAGGTCGTGCGCCATGTTGCGCTCCTGATTGATGACGATATGCACGGGCTTGTCCCGATGGCGCACCGCGCAGGCCATACCGACGGCTGCGCCGAATGCGTCCATATCGCTCATCTTGTGACCCATAATCATAACACTCGACGAGTCGCGAATGAGCTGTACAAGTGCGTTTGCAACCACGCGCGACTTGACCTTGGTGCGCTTTTCCAGCTCCTTGGACAGTCCGCCGAAGAAATCGAAGTTATAGCGGGTCTTGATGACCGCCTGGTCACCGCCGCGTGACAGCGCCATATCCAGCGCGACACCGGCGTTTCTCCAGTTTTCCTCGTAGCTCTCGCCGTCCTTGCCGATACCGATGGACAGGGTCGCCAGAACGCCTGCACGGCTCTGAATCTGGCGCACACTCTCGAGTACGCTGAACTTCTTCTGCTGAAGTTTGGCAAAGTCGTTTTCTTCCAGCACAAAGACGTACTTATCACGGTCGTACTTGCGCAGAAGTGCGCGGCTCTCCTTGGTCCATTCGCTGATCTTCTTGTCGATGTCAGCCAGAATGCTGGACTTTTCCGAGTCGGTCGCGTCCTTCATCAGCTCCTCGTAGTTGTCAATGGAGATGATGGCGACCACCGGACGGCTGCGCATGTACGCGTCGCGCAGCTCGATGAGCTCGGTGCACGGCACCAGATAAATGAGCATAAGGGTTTCGCCCGCGTGGTCTTCTCCCGATGCGAGCAGGTTGCCGAACACCCAAAAGATATTCTTTCCGATTCGCACCTCACCCGGGTACTGCGCCTTGCCCTCGACCAGCCAATGCGTCTCGAATTCGGGTGCCAGATCGGTCAGCTTCTCGTTGAGTGCTGAATCGAAATGCCCGGTCGCTTCGCAAAATGCGTCGTTTGTCCAAACGATCTCACCGGTTGCCGCCTGTGCGATGGCGGTCGGCATGGGGAACCGGGTGATAGACGGATGGGTCGCGCTGTCGATCGAGAGTGTTACGGTCTGCATGTACCGAATGATATCACGCCGGCGGGTGCGTTCCCGATACTGGTAGAGCAGGAACAGTAAAGCGTCCAACGCAACGCCGGTGACTGCGAACGGAACCGAGATATAGGCGCAGGCGAGCGCAAACAGCAGGAAAACAATAAAATAAAACTGATGTCCGGGCTGTAAGAGCTTTTTTAATCGCTTATCCAAAGCAGATGCCCTCCGTTACACATAATTATACAGATACAGTATACCAAAACCCTTGCGTAAAGTAAATGAGAAGTTGTCTTCTCTTTTGGAATATGTTAAGGTAATATGGTAGTTTACTTCTCAGGAGGATTTTTTATCATGCAGTTTTCGTTTTATCATACCAATTATAATGTGCGTGACCTCGACCGCTCGATCGCGTTCTATCAGGAAGCGCTGGGCCTGACCGAGCAGCGCCGCATCAACGCGGAGGATGGTTCGTTTATCATCGTGTACCTGGGCGACGGTGTTTCTCCCTTCCAGCTCGAGCTGACCTGGCTGCGCGACTGGGATCGTGCGTACAATCTGGGCGACAACGAGTTCCATCTGGCCTTCCACGTGGACGATTACGAGGCAGCACATGCAAAGCATCAGGAGATGGGCTGCATCTGCTTTGAAAACCCGGCAATGGGCATTTACTTCATCAACGATCCCGACGGATACTGGCTGGAAGTCGTTCCGCAGAACAAGTAACAGAAAAAAAGGTCATGTCGAAAAAGACATGACCTTTTTATTATATCCATATTATTTTTACAGCTTGCGATAGCCGCGCGGGGTGACAATCGCGTCGAGCGGGATACCCGCCGCGCAGGCCGGGCAGTTCTTGCCGTGGGCGCAGGTCTGATAGTTGGGGAAATCCGCACCGGTAAACAGGCTGACCACCGGTTTGCCGTCCAGCTCGGAGATATTGGAGAACAGTGCAGCGTTGCCCACAACGTGACCTCCGTAGTATTCCACGCACTCGGCGATCTGGCTGAGCGTCTGACCGGTCGAAGCCGAGGCCACCATGACAAAGACCGCCTTGCCGTCGATCATCGGGCGCAGATTGTCCGCAAAAATAAACTGGCCGTTGATGTTGGAATCGGGCTCGACCAAAAACAGGTCACGGCCGGTATTCATGCTCGAGAGCGACTCGCGGGTCAGCTCCTGCGCCAAATATGCGCCAATGTACTCGGTGCCCTCCAGACACAAAATGGTGTCCACCGGCATACCGGCCATGCGTGCGGCAAAACTGCGCGCCGCCGTCATCGCCAGACTCTGTTTATGCTTTAAGTCGGACATATCAATATAATAATTGATATGAGAGTGGTTGGTCGCAAAATGTCCCGGAATCGCATCGGCATACAGTCGGGATTTGACTTTGGAAAGCACACAAATAGGCTGCTGCATGGAAAAACCACCTTTCACTGTCCGTCTCTGAATTGTCTATATTTCTCTCTTATTATACTGCGTCCCCTGTTGCTTGACAACCGGTTATCCCTTGCGGTATAGATGAATCTGGAAGCTGATGGGCGTGGTCAGAGCGTCCCGATGGAGCAGGCGGTCGGCTGCCTCCTTGGGTGTCTTCCACGCATACGGGGTCATTTGATAGAGTGCGGCAATGTCCTGCGGGTCGGTCAGCGTGATGGTATCTTCTACGCACACCTCCCGCTCGAAGGTCAGACCGGGAAGGTCACGAATTTCGGTGGGATTTTCGTAGGGCTTTTGGTACAGCACTTCCTTCATGCCCCACAGGTGACGCGCGCCCGGTGTGACCGTGAGCAGCGTCCCACCCGGACGGAGTACGCGTGCAAACTCCTCGGCGCACATGGGGGCGAACAGGTGCAGCACCAGATCGACCGACGCGTCGGCCAGCGGCAGCTCGAACAGGCTGGCGATAGCAAAATCACCGCGCGGACAGGTGCGTCCGGCATGGCGCAGGGCGTAACGTGACAGATCGATACCGGCCAGACGGGCATCCGGGCAGGCATCCAGCACCGCACGGGTGTACCATCCCTCGCCGCAGCCTGCGTCCAGAATATCCTGCGGTGCACAGTCCGCTGCCAGCTTGGCAACCGTATCGCGCAGCGGCCCGTACCAGTTGCCCTCCAAAAATCGCGTGCGTGCCTGACACATCGCCGCGCTGTCGCCCGGGTCGCTGCTGCCCCGGCGATGCTGGCGCAGCAGGTGGACATATCCCCCGCGTGCCGCACGGTCAAAGCAATGTCCCTTGGGGCATCGGGCGTTTTTCTCGTCAAATGTCAACGGCTGTCCACACACCGAACAGCACAGTAAACTCTCTTTCATGGATTCCGCTTCCTTTCCAGCAGCACATCCAGCATCTCTTCTCCCGGTGTCAGCGGCAGATTGCTGGTGTGCATCTCGTCAAATATCCCACCTGCCGCAGATGTCCGGCTGTCGTAGAGTAAAAACGGTACCGGGTCGGCGGTATGGGTGCGCAGCGAAATGGGCGTCGGGTGATCGGGCAGAACGAGCAGACGGTAATCGACTGCGTTCTCGTCCAGCCAGCCGGTCAACGGGGTCAGCAGTCTGCGGTCGAAATACTCAATGGATGCGACCTTTTCGGGCAGACTGCCCGCGTGTCCGGCCTCGTCGGGCGCCTCGGTGTGTACAAATACAAAGTCCATCCCCTGCCGGGTCAGTGCATCGAAGGTGGCAAACGCCTTGCCCTCCCAGTTGGTGTGCAGCGTGCCGTCGGCGTGGGGCACGTTCAGCCATTCCAGCCCCATACCGCGTGCAATCCCCCGCACAAGCGGTACGCCGCCGGTCGCAGCACCGCGCAGGCCGGTGCACGTCGTGAAATCGGGCAGCACTGGGGTCGGCCCTCCGCCCCAGAACCAGACCGCGTTTGCAGGCAGTTTGCCCTGCGCCTTGCGCTCAAGGTTGACCGGATGCGCGTCCAGCACCTCGCGTGCCGCGTAGTACAGGCGTTCGAGGTCGTCGTCCTCAGGCTGGCAGGTGCGCAGATCGCACCCCAGCAGTCCGTCGGGTGAACCCCCGCCCGGGTGTTCCCGTCCGCGACGCAGCAAAAACGCGCGATACCCTGAACCGGGCACAAAACGGTGTGTATCATCCCCCAGCGCATCCTCCAGCGCATCGATGAGCTGGGCAGCCTCCTCGTCGGTCAGTCCGCCGCCATCGTGCGCGACCAGCCGGTCGCCATCCAGCGAGACAAAATTGCAGCGCAGCGCGGTGCAGCCGTCCAGATCAATCCCGCACGCCATCGCCTCAATGGCAGCGCGTCCGCTGCTGCACGCCGAACGCGGTGCACCGAGCAGGGTCAGCAGCGCACTCTGACTGCCCGGAATGCAGCCGGGTGGAATCAGGCACGTCCGTCCGATCACCGCACGGGCAGATAACCGCGCAAGGCACGGGGTATTGGCATAGCCGAGCGGCGTCATCCCGCATATCGCGGGCAGGTCGGCGCAGCCGTCGGCCAGTGCGATGATATATTTCAAATTTGACACCTGCTTTCTGTCTCCCAGGATGGTTGCTATCGTTATATTATATCGAATCTGGTTATTTTGTCCAGTATTTCCGTGCTTTCTGACACTTGACATTCATCGGGCGACAAGCTATGATAGACCCATCAACGCTTTTACATGATTTCGGCTGGTTCTCCGTGCTGCTTTTTCGCATGCTCGGGATTTTTATTTCGGCAATCGGCCAGAGATAGGAGATCTTATCTGCTATGAGCAAAACAAAACGCTTCCGCCTGTCCGCGCTGTCCTCCACGCAGATTATCCTGCTCGGATACGCGGCCATCATTCTGTTTGGTGCGATTTTGCTGTCCACGCCGCTCGCTTCCCAAGCGCGTGTCTGGACCTCTTTCCCGGATGCGCTGTTCACGGCGACTTCGGCCACCTGCGTGACCGGTCTGATCGTCGTACCGACCGCAACCTACTGGTCGCTGTTCGGTCAGCTCATCATCATCGGCCTCATCCAGATCGGCGGTATGGGCTTTCTGACCATGGCGGTCATGATTTTTGTGGTCAGCGGCAAGCGCATCGGCCTGCGCCAGCGATTCACCATGCAGGAATCCATCGGTGCACCCGCGCTGGGTGGCATTGTTCGACTGACCCGCTTTATCTTCAAGGGTGTTCTGCTGTTTGAGAGCATCGGTGCGATCATTCTTGCGACCCGCTTTATCCCCATGCTCGGCCCGGTGCGCGGTATCTATTACTCCATCTTTCACTCGATCTCGGCATTCTGCAACGCGGGCTTCGACCTCATGGCGGGTGTCGCCGGTGAGGGCTCCATCACCTACTTCGTATCCGACCCGGTGGTCAACATCACCATTATGCTGCTCATCATCATCGGCGGTCTGGGCTTCTTCGTCTGGGAAGATCTTTACCTGCACCATTTCCGTCTGGGACGCTGCCGTCTGCACACCAAGATCGTGCTTTTGATCTCCATTCTGCTGCTGACCATTCCGTCGCTCATGATCTTCTTCTTTGACCGCAACGTCGAAGCATTTTCTTATCTGAGCACGCCCGAGCGTCTGATGGCCTCGTTCTTCCAGTCCACCTCGGCGCGTACGGCTGGTTTTAACACCATTGACCTGAACATGATGACCCACCCGACCAAGATGGTTATGATTATGCTCATGCTCATCGGCGGTTCGTCGGGTTCGACCGCGGGCGGCATGAAGACCACCACCATCGCTACCCTTTTCCTGTGCATCCGCTCGTCTATGACCCGTGAAAACGAGCTGCGTGCCTTTGGCCGCCGTCTGGACGACAGCTGTCTGCGCAGTGCGGTCACCATCTTCTTCAGCTACATCTGTCTGTTTATGGGCGGTGCTATGCTGCTGACTCAGTTTGACGGAGTACCTATGATCAGCGCGATGTTCGAGACTTCATCCGCCGTCGCAACGGTCGGTCTGTCGCTCGGCATCACGCCCGGCCTCAGCCTGCCGTCTCAGCTCGTCCTCATCTTCCTGATGTTCTTCGGACGCGTCGGCTGTCTGACTATGGTATACGCGTTTGCCGAGTCCCATCACACAAACGCCGGTGTCAGCCGTCTGCCGCTGGAAAAGATCGCGGTTGGCTGATCTTGCATACAAAACAAAAAGCGACTGCCTGTGCAGTCGCTTTTTTTCATACCATTTCGGGCGTAATGACCGTGGTGGACACATATTTGACCGAAGTACGCGGCTTGCGGTCGTGCATGAGCAGGTCGTAGAGCATCATAATCGCCTCATAGACCTGGGCGGAAAACTCCTGTTCCAGCACGAAATCCAGTCGTCCGCCGCGCAGCATTTTGCGGTTGGTCGGAGTCAGGTCATTTGCAATGACGTGGATGTGACGGCGTACATGCGCCTGTGTGATGCCGTCGAGGCAGCCCAAAACGTTCTCGGTACTCATATAAATACCGGTCACGGTCGGGTGACTGCGCACATAGCGCATAACCGTGTCGTGCGTCAGGTCATATCGCTCGTAGCACTCGACGATCTCAAAGCGGTCGGACGTGTAGCCCAGTTCTCCCAGACGGCTGCAAAAGCCATCCACACGGCGGCGATGGAACTCCATGTTGCCGGTGACAATCAGGATATTGCCCTGCCCTGCCATTGCCATGTGCATCAGACCACCCGCGATGCGTCCGCACTGAATCTGGTTCTGTCCGACAAAGCACAGGCGGGCAGACTGCGGGATGTCCGAGTTATAAGTCATGACCGGGATACCAGCATCCTGAAAGCGGGCAAGTTCGGCCTGCATGACCACGTTATCAGGTGCATTGATGACCAGTCCGC
Organism: Butyricicoccus pullicaecorum; assembly: GCF_002160355.1. Lineage (NCBI taxonomy): Bacteria > Bacillati > Bacillota > Clostridia > Eubacteriales > Butyricicoccaceae > Butyricicoccus > Butyricicoccus pullicaecorum. The sequence continues at coordinate 81,332 of NZ_NFKK01000001.1, read as the reverse complement.
GCACGCCCTGCTCGAGCAGCGCCTCGCAGCGCTTGATATATTCCTCGTTCGAGCGGCTGCGCAGCTCCTCGACCACCAGCCTGACCTCATGCGTGCCCAGCAGACGCGCAGCCTGGCTGATACCTCGTCGGGTCTGTTCGGTAAAGTAGGGCAATTCCCACTGGGGCACGATGACCCCGATGCGCAGCGCCGGGCTGTCGCTCTCGCTGGGTGCAATCCGGTATCCCATCTCCCGCGCAATGCGCTGCACCCTTGCGCGGACTGCCGGATTGACATGCGCACGGTTATTGATGACACGGTCGACCGTGCCGCGCGACACGCCAGCCGCCGCCGCAATCGACCGGATGGTCGGTTTGTTGGATTTCATCTGTCCATCCCCTGTCTGTCTTGGTCGGTGGACGACCGCTTCCAGGCCGTCCCGAATGTCTCCAGTATAGCACAAACCCGATTTTGGCACAAGGCACGGAAAACATTTCACCCGCTCGGGCGTTCTCTTGTCGCGTTCGACAAAAGAAAAGGGGCGCATCGGGCAAGTTTCACGAACTTGCAAAGAGCCGTTGACATCCCTGTTTTGGTGCGATAAAATAAGAATAAAGAAGGATTTACCCGAGTTTTTACCTATATTTTGTACACAATTTACCCCTGTATTTTTTCACTGGAGGTCATGAAAATATGAGGAAGATCAAGGTTGGTATCGCAGGTCTTGGCCGTCTGGGCAAGGTACACGCAAACAATATCGCATACAAGATTCCGAACGCTGATCTGACCGCAGCTTGCTCGATCGTTCCGGCTGAGCTGGAATACGCAAAGGAAAAGCTGGGTGTCACCGATGTTTACACCGATTTCCGCGAGATGCTGGAAAAGGCTGACATCGACGCAGTTGCAATCGTTACCACTTCGTCCGAGCACTGCTGGCAGATCGAGGCCGCTCTGGACGCTGGCAAGCATGTATTCTCCGACAAGCCGCTGGGCGTTGACGTTGCACAGTGCAAGCAGGCTGAGAAGGCTGTTGAGCGCCATCCCGACCTGACCTTTATGCTGGGCTTTATGCGCCGCTACGACAAGTCCTACGCTTACGCAAAGAAGAAGATCGAAGAGGGCGCAATCGGTACTCCCTACATGGTTAAGGCAACCGGCATCGACCCCGAGGCACACGTTGAGGGCGCAATCAAGTTTGCTGCAACCTCCGGCGGTATCTTCCTCGACATGGCAATCCATGACATCGACCTGATGCGCTGGTTCCTGGGCTGCGAGGCAACCGAGGTCTTCGCACAGGGCTGCACCTTCAAGCATCCGGAATTCCAGCAGGTTGGCGACGACGAGACCGCTATGGCTTGCTACAAGTTCGAAAACGGTGCAATGGGCTTCGTTCATGTTGGCCGTACCGCTCCGCACGGTTACCATGTTGAGACCGAGATCATCGGTACCGAGGGCTCGATCCGCATTTCCGCAATCCCGGAGAAGAACCAGGCTATGATCTTTGATGTACACGGTGCTGTTACCGAGTGCGTTGGCTCCTTCCCCGAGCGCTTCGACGAGGCATATCTGCTCGAGATGCAGGAGTTCATCGACTGCGTATGCGAAGGCAAGCAGCCGGGCGTCAATGTATACGACGGTACCAAGTCCACGGCAATCGGCTATGCAACCACCGAAGCATGGAAGACCGGTAAGATCGTTAAAATCGGCTAAACGACCACACGGCCGCCTCATACTCGGGGTGGCCTGATTTTTTTCGCGATACTGTGCGTTCCGCGCATGTACATGCATATACTCTCTTTTTGTGAAACCGACTGTGCAGACAGTCGGTTTTGCATTTTTGTCCATCCTGTGATATGCTGAAGAAAAAGAAGGCGCTGCCCTTTGGGGCGGCAGACTGGAGGAAGCAAAAATGGAAACGATTGAACAACAGGTGCGGGAGTTGTTCTGTTGGCTGTGCCAGACGCCGCACCCGTCCGGCGAGGAAGCTGCGCTGCGCGAGCGCATTGCCGACCGTCTGCGCGGTCTGGGACTGCATCCGTGGGCAGATACGCGCGGCAATCTGGTCTGTGACCTGCCCGGTCGGGAAGGCGCACCGCTGACCGCTGTACAGGCACATATTGACATGGTCTGCGCGGTGGGAAGTCCCGATTACGTGCCCAGCCGTGACCCCATCCGTCCGATTGTACGCGATGGTTTTCTGTGTACGGCGGGTGAATCTTCATTGGGCGCTGACTGCGGCGCAGGTGCTGCGGTCATGCTGTGGCTGGCTGAGCATCCTGCTCCCCAACGTCCCCCGCTGCGCCTGCTGTTCACGGTCGACGAGGAAGTCGGTCTGGGCGGCGCACGCGATCTTGACCCGGCGTGCGTGGATGGGGTGCGCTATCTCATCAATACCGACGGTTTCCACTGGGGACGTATTGTCATCGGCTCGGCCGGCGGTGTGCGTGAGCACTTCACCCGTGCACTGACCCATTCCAACGCACCCGAACTGCCCAACGGACGCGCTTATCGACTCAAAATCAGCGGTCTGCGCGGCGGACATTCGGGGTTTGACATTGGCAAGACCCGCGCCAATGCGCTAATTTTGCTCGGTGAACTGCTGCGCGAAACCCGTATGGAATCGCCGTTTGCCCTGATTGACCTGTCGGGCGGCACGGCGTTCAACGCTATCCCCTACGAGGCAACCGCGGATATTCTGACCATCGCCCCGGCACAGGATGCCATCGAGCAGATTTGGGACAAGATCTATGCACGAATCCAGAAAAATGACCCGGATGCACGACTGGAAATCCAAGATATCGACATCCCCAGCCGTGTCTGGAGCGGCGACACCGCAAGCGGTCTGCTGACCGTGCTCGGCGGTTTTGCCGACGGCGTATACGCAAGGCACCCGTCCGGTGTCGTGTCGGACTCGTCCAATCTGGGACATATCTACTATAAAGACGGTATGGTGTGCCTGGATGCCATGCTGCGCTGTATGGATGCACAGGCTGAACAAGCATTGCAGCTCAGTCATCGCACCGTGTGCGCGATGTGCGGATTTGCCGGTCAGATTGTCAGCCGCTACCCTGCTTGGCCTGCACAGGACAATGGCACTTTACAGACATTGGCCGCACAGTGCTACTTGGACGCCACCGGACAGGAGGCTGAAGTTACTGTGCAGCATGTCGGTCTGGAACCGTCTCACCTGCTTGCGAAGAATGAGCAAATGGAGTGTATTTGCGTGGGTATGGAACTGCTGGACTGTCATTCTCCGCAGGAACGTTGGAAATTGGACACGATTGAGCCGTTTGTGGAGATGATTCAGCGATTGCTGAGCCGCCTCAGCACTGCACCGCAGCCTTAATTAAAGTTTTCGCCGGCCTTTTTCAAAAGGCCGCAGGTTCTCAGGGCAGAGCCCTGAGGCGCGGCTCGCAAGCCGCGAAACTCCCCTTTTGAAACCCGGTGTCCGACCCGGGTTTCAACCCAAACGTACCAAATAGAAAGACCGTCCTGTTGGACGGTCTTTTCCTTTTGTTTATTTTGGTTGATTTTCCCGATGGGAAAATCAAAGAAGATTCCGCTCGCTGCGGCGAGCGGCTCAGGGCTCTGCCCTGAGAACCCGCAGCCTTTGAAAAGGCTGGCGAAACTTTCATTTCGCCCCGGGCGGGAATCCGTTACTCGCTTACAGCTGCGAGAAGATTTCTCCGATCGCGCCGTGAATCACCAAATTGGCCTTGGCATCTGCCGAGGTCGGAGTCTTATTGACCAATACCAACTTTTTACCCCGATAATAATGAATCAGGCTGGCAGCCGGGTAAACGGCAAGTGAAGTGCCGCCAATGATCAAAATATCCGCGTTCTGGATGTATGCAAGGCTCTTATCCAGTGTATACTCGTCAAGCGATTCCTCATAGAGCACAACATCGGGCTTAATGATACCGCCGCAGGTGCAGCGCGGTACACCGGTACCCTGTGCGATCTCCTCCACGCCGTACGGCTTACGGCAGCGCATGCAATAATTGCGATGCACCGAGCCATGCAGCTCCAGAACTTCCTTAGAACCTGCTTTCTGGTGCAGTCCGTCAATGTTCTGGGTGATGACCGCACGCAGTTTGCCCTGCTGTTCCCACTCAGCGAGTTTCCGGTGAGCGGCGTTAGGCTGTGCGTCCAGACACAGCATTTTATCGCGATAGAAGCGGTAAAACTCCTCGGTCTGCGCCATGAAAAATGTATGTGACAGAATGGTCTCGGGCGGATAGTCGTATTTCTGGTTGTACAGACCGTCTACCGAGCGGAAATCCGGGATGCCCGACTCGGTGCTCACGCCTGCACCGCCAAAGAAAACGATATTGTCCGACTGGTCAACCCAGCTTTTGAGTGTTGCAATCTGCTCGTTCATCGGACGCAGCCCTCCTTTTTGTGCGATGATGCGAATTATTCGGTGATGGTGATGAGGTTTTCCTTACGCGGTGCCGGAGTGCTCTCCTTGGCAGCGTAACCCAGTGCGATCGAGCCGATGACGATGTAGTCCTCGGGCACGCCGTAACGGGTCAGCAGCGGACGGATGGTCGGGTCATCGGTCAGCGGACGCAGCTGGTTAATCCAGCAGGTTGCCAGACCGAGCGAATGTGCTGCGAGCAGCATGGTCTGAATGGCAGCCGAGCCGTCCGGGAATGCGTGGATCTCGTCGCGCTTGTAGGACACGATAATATGGCAGGGTGCACCGTAGAAATTATACGCCGGGCCGCGGTTGTCAGCCTCTGCGACTGCACGCGCCAGTTCCAGGCACTTATCCGCGTTGCGGATGGCCGAAAAATGCCACAGCTGCTTGCCCATACCGGTCGGAGCCCACAGGCCGGCTTCCAGAATGGTCTCGAGGTCTTCACGGCTGACCTGCTGGGAAGTAAACGCACGGGTAGAACGGCGTGCGTGGATGGCGGAAAGAACTTCGTTCATCGGATAAACCTCCTAAATTCATGTGGTAATAAATACAGTATAGCCTGCCGGATATCGGATTTCAAGCCAAGGTGCACAAAATTACGGAAAGGGGCAAAATCTCTGGTGTTGCGCGCGAAAACATGATATAATATACCTTGATTCGTAATAATGTGATTTGGAGGAACTATGATTACCGTATCCAACGTCAGCTTGAACTTCAGCGGCGAACCGCTGTTCAAAGAAGTCAACGTCAAATTCACCGAGGGCAACTGCTACGGCGTCATCGGCGCAAACGGCGCAGGCAAGTCCACCTTCCTGAAAATCCTGTCGGGCGAGCTGGACTCGACGACGGGCGATGTTTCCATCAAACCCGGTACGCGCATGTCCGTGCTCAAGCAGGACCATTTCGCGTACGACGATTTCACCGTTCTGGACACCATCATCCAGGGCAATCCACGCCTGTATCAGATCATGCAGGAAAAGGACGAGATCTACTCCCACGATCCCTTCACCGAGGAAGACGGCAACCGTGCCGCTGAGCTCGAAGCCGAGTTCGCCGAGATGGACGGCTGGAACGCCGACACCGAGGCAAGCCAGCTGCTCGAGGGTCTGGGTCTGAACTCCGCAGAAGTGCTTTACCGTCCCCTGCGCACCCTGCAGGACTCGGAAAAGGTCAAGGTTCTGCTTGCACAGGCGCTGTTCGGTCATCCCGACATTCTGCTGCTCGACGAGCCCACCAACCATCTGGACGTCGATGCAATCCACTGGCTGGAAGACTTCCTGCTCGACTTTGAGGGCACGGTCATCGTCGTTTCGCATGACCGTCACTTCCTGAACAACGTTTGTACCCACATCGTTGATATCGACTACGGAAAGGTACAGATCTACGTCGGTAACTACGAGTTCTGGTACGAGTCCTCTCAGATGGTTCAGCGCATGATTCGCGATCAGAACCGCAAGAACGAGGAAAAGATCAAGGAACTGCAAAACTTCATCCAACGCTTCTCGGCCAACAAGTCCAAGTCCCGTCAGGCGACCAGCCGCAAGAAGCTGATCGAAAAGCTGACCGTTGAGGAGCTGCCCGCTTCCTCCCGCCGCTATCCCTGGGTTGGTTTCACCATGGACCGCGAGGCCGGCAAGGACATTCTGGAGGTTAAGGGCATTTCCAAGACCATCGACGGCGTAAAGGTACTGAACGATGTATCTTTCATCGTGCGCAAGGGCGATAAGATCGGCTTTATCTCGGAAAACGAACTTGCCATGACCACCCTGTTCCAGATTCTCATGGGCGAAATGGAGCCCGACGAGGGTACGTTCAAGTGGGGCGTTTCCACCTCCCAGTCCTATTTCCCCAAGGATAACTCGGAGTTCTTCAACGGCCACACTGAGAACATGCTCGACTGGCTGGCGCCCTACTCCAAGGACACGCTGGAGTCCACCCTGCGCGGCTTCCTCGGCCGTATGCTGTTCTCGGGCAACGATGTGTACAAGCCGGTTAACGTCCTGTCCGGTGGTGAGAAGGTGCGCATGATGCTCTCGCGCATGATGCTCTTCGGCTCTAACGTTCTGGTCATCGACCAGCCCACCAACCACCTCGATCTGGAATCCATCACCGCGGTCAACAACGGTGTCGCAGACTTCAAGGGCAACGTTCTGCTCGCCACCCACGACCACGAGTTTATGAACACCATCGCCAACCGCATCATTGAACTGCGCGAGGACGGCGTACTGGACAAGGAATGCACCTACGACGAGTTCCTGGAATTCCGTTCCCAGTACCAGAAGCGCGCATAAAAGGAGGCATCCTTATGGCAAAAGCGGTCATTGAATGTCCGCACTGCAAGCAGGAGTGCACCCGCACTCCGCTGACTCGCATCAGCCCCGACCGTGACCCGTCGGTGCGCAAAAAAGTACAGGACTTATCTCTCTTCCGCTGGAAGTGCCCCAACTGCGGTACCACCATGCTGGTCGAAGACCCCTGTCTGTATCACGATATTTCCGGTCAGTTCATGGTCTGGCTCGCGCCCGACGGCAAAAAGCCCGAGACCGGCAAGTTCGACCCGCTCGCAGGCTATACCCTGCGCTACGTGGACGATCTGAACACCTTCCGCGAAAAGATCAACATTCTGGAACGCGGTCTGGACGATCGCGCGGTCGAACTGATGAAATTCATCCTGTTCTTACAGCTCCAGCACGATCTGGACGTCGTCGAGCTGGTCTTCCACGACCTCGACGAGCGCACGGCAGAGTTCCGCTTTGCAGCGGTGCTGTCCGACGGCGCAGAACAGTACATCGCCATGCCCGGACTGACCTATCAGCGCATTTTGCAGGACGTGACCGAACGCCTGTACACCCCGCGCGACTTTGTCAAGATTGACACCGAATGGGCGGCAGAAGCACTCGAGCTGCTGCACGCCGAATAAAGGCAAAAAAACAGGGACGGCGTAAGCCGTCCCACCCTTGCCGCACAGTCCTGCGCGGTATGTTTTTTTATAACGGGAAGATGAAATGTCCGATCAGTCCCCCTGCGATGGCAAATACCAGCGTGGCGAAGATGATCTTGCGCGCGTGTCTGCGTCCATTCTCGTTGCCGAACAGAATCATATAGCCAAAGCCCGCACCGGTCGACAGACCGGCAATCAGACTGCCCATGCTGATGACACCGGTCGTGTACAGCTGGGTCAGCACAACCGACACCGCACAGCTTGGAATCAGGCCGATAATCGCGCAGATGATGGGCTGGAACACGCTGTCCTTGAGCATAAGCGTTGCCAAGCGGTCGGTTCCAATGCCATGAATGGCAAACTCAAGAACAAAGGTAATCACCAGAAGCAGAATGGTCGTCTCAAGCGTGCGTCCGAGGATGCCGCGAATGGGTCCATGATCGCAGCCACAGCCGCAGCCGTCGCCCATATCAAGCTCGATCTCATAATTCTGGTTCTTCTGCCGTCCCCACACAAAGCGCAGCACATAGCCGCCGACGACGGCAAGTACAAATTTCGAGCCAAACAGAATGGCAATCTCGGTGCCCGATGCACCCTCAGAGAGCAGGATGGGCAGCGCCTCATCCGACGTCGCCAGAAAGACCGCGACCAGGGTTGCCGGAGCCAGATAACCGTCGGAAAACAGCGCGGCAGCCGCTGCGGAAAATCCGCACTGCGGGACAAGTCCGGCCAAAGCGCCGACCACAGGGCCGAACTCGGCCGACTTTTCGAGTAGCGCCGGCGTCGAGCGCAGACGGTTTTCGATCCAGTAGAGCAGCGCGTAGACGACAATCAGGATCGGAATGGCCTGCACAACATCGGTTACTGTATGCTCAAAGGCATGTTCCAGAGCATGTAGCATGTGTTTTCATTCCACCTCACAATTAAGTTCCATCAACTTTGTTTTTCTATACGGTCTTTCATTATATCACAGCCGACCTGTGCTTTACAAGTTAGTCAAGGGCAATTTGCTGTGAATATCCATAATTTTGTTAAAAACTGCTGGAAATCCGGCATTTATGATAGGAGTATCCATGAGATTTCAAGATTTAAAGATTGATGAAGCGATCTTGAAGGCCATCCGTGAGATCGGTTACGACCAGCCGACCCCGATTCAGGAAAAGGCCATCCCGATCGTTCTGGAAGGGCACGACCTTTTGGGCTGTGCGCAGACCGGAACGGGCAAGACCGCTGCGTTCTCCATCCCCATGTTACAGCGTATGGGTCGCCCGCAGGAGGGCGAAGCACGCCCGGTGCGCGGTCTGATCCTGACCCCGACCCGCGAGCTTGCGTTACAGATTTACGAGAATCTGTGCCAGTATGGCCGCTATCTCGGCCGTATTTCGGCGGTCATCTTTGGCGGTGTGTCCCAGAATCCGCAGGTCGAAGCCATCCAGAATGGCGCCGACATTCTGGTCGCAACCCCCGGCCGTCTGTGGGATCTGATGGGTCAGAAGCTGGTCGACATCAGCACGGTTGAGTGCTTTGTCCTGGACGAGGCCGACCGCATGCTGGACATGGGCTTTATCAACGATGTCAAGCGCATTCTGAAGTTCCTGCCCAAGAAGCGTCAGACCCTGCTGTTCTCGGCAACCATGCCCGAGGAGATCGCCGAGCTGGCCAACAACATGCTGCACAAGCCGCGCCATGTATCCATCGTTCCGGCTGCAACCCCGGTCGAGCTGATCGAGCAGGGCGTATACTTCACCGACAAAAAGGCCAAGCGTGACCTGCTGCGCGCCGTGCTCGAAGAGCGCTCGCTGCCCCAGACGCTGGTCTTTACCCGCACCAAGCACGGTGCCGACCGCGTTGCGCGTGACCTGTCCCGCGCAGGCATCGCGGCCAAGTCCATCCACGGCGACAAGTCGCAGAACGCCCGTCAGAACGCGCTCAAGCAGTTCAAGGACTACAAGATCCCGGTACTGGTTGCGACCGACATCGCCGCACGCGGCATTGACATCAACGAACTGCCGCTGGTCATCAACTTCGACCTGCCCAACGTCCCCGAGACCTACGTGCACCGCATCGGCCGTACCGGCCGTGCCGGTCAGGAGGGCACCGCGCTGTCGTTCTGTGACCCGTCCGAGCTGCCCTACCTCAAGGACATCGAGGAGCTGACCCGCGTCGCCATTCCCGCACTCGAACCGCCCACAGGCATCGAGATGGCCGAGGCACAGACCGCTGCACGCTATGTGCGTCACGATCCCACGCTGCCGCCCGAGAAGCCTGCAAAGCAGGACAAAAAGGCAAAGTCCAACAACCGCCGCGGCAAGAAGAAGTCTGCCGAGCCGGCACCGGTCAAGGCAGAGCCGCGCCAGCAGGGACGCAAGAACGAGAGCGCAAAGGCCACCGCAAAGCCGGTACAGAAGGCCGAGTCTGCATCCAAGATGCAGCCCACAAACACACGCGGCAAGAAGCGCACCAACAACCTGTCTGCCGCCAATACACGCAAGAAAGCCGCTCCGGCTGAGCTGCCCGCACGCGAGCCCACAAGCACCCGCGCTGCGGTCAAGACCGCTCCCCCGCGCCGCAAGAGCGCTGGACGCGGCGGCCGTCCGATCATCGAGCCCGCTTACGAGAACATCACCACCATGCACCAGTCGTCGCGCAAGGGCGGCAATCGCCGCGGCCGACGCGAGGACGTTGAGACCCGCGTGGACGTGATGACCCCGCCTTCCGGCCGTCCGCTGGCGCCGAGCACGGCGGCTCGTATCCGCGCTAAGGTCGAGGCCAAGCTGGCCGAGCGCCGCGCCGCCCAGTCTTCGGGCACTTCGGCACAGTCCCGCGCCAAAAAGCAGGGCAAAGTGCAGCGCAAGCCGCAGACCCGTTCCGGTCGCGGCCGCGCACGCGGTTAATTCCCATCCCCGCTAGAGAGAGAGGAGTAAGCACATGAGCGTGTCACGGCGGATCAAGCTGTTTTTCACCATTATCATCCTGTTGGGACTGACGGTGTTCTACCCGTTTGTCGTTTACACCAGCAATCCCTTTGTCAGCGAACTGCGCACCCTTTGGATCTCCACGGCCATGGAGACCATGACCCATCAGTGGTTGGCAACCGCGTTCTTCCCCGCTGATATGGTCAGCGAGGTCGTGGGCGCCCGTCAGGCACTCTTTGAGAGCCAGAAGGATATCCAGTCCATCTGGGGTCAGGATGGCCAGACTGCCACCGACAAGGTCGATACCAACCTCAGCCCGGAAGATCAGTTCTACGCCCTGTTCGAGGAAATCGACCGCGCAAGCTGTGAGGCATTCTTCGCGGAAAATCCGCGTTACATAGAGGACGGTTACGACAAGATCAACATGGACTGGTGTGAAAAGGGTGAAGACACCGGCATCGTCACCAAGCAGGGTGACAAGGTTGTTGCCATCAACACGGAAAAGAGCCTGATGATCGTGCGTCTGGAACGCGAGGGTCTGCTGGGTACCGAGTACAATGGTTATCTGGCGGTCGTCAAGGACCCGTCCCGCGTGGAACTCGGCCTGTGCCGCGGCATGGGCAAGCGCGAAGGTCAGCGTATTGCCGATCTGGCCGACTACAACGAGGCCATTCTGGGCATCAACGCCTCGGGCTTCATCGACAACGGTGAGGTTGCTGAAGGCGGTACGCCCTACGGTTACGTCAAACACGACGGTGAGCTCATCCAGGGCGCATTCGGTCACGGTTACAAGATCATCGGTTTCGACGACCAGCACCGCTTCCTGATCGGTGACACCACCACCGCAGAGCAGATGGTCGACGCGGTCGAGTTTGGTCCGGCACTGATCGTCAACGGACAGAAGATCGAAGAGCTTGGCTCGGTCGAGAGCTTGCAGCCCCGTACCGCCATCGGTCAAACCGAAGATCTCACCGTGCTGATGCTGGTTATCAACGGACGCGGTCAGGGCAGCTCGATGGGCTGCCGCGGCGTCGATCTGCGCGACATTCTGTGGGATTACGGCGCTGTACAGGCCTGCAATCTGGACGGTGGCTCGTCCTCGGTTATGTACTATCAGGGACGCGTCATCAGCTCGCCCACCACGTCGACCAACAACCCTGAAGGCCGTCGACTGCCCAATGCCTTTATCGTCAAGTAAAGCGGTATGAAAAAAGAGGACTGTTTCCAGTCCTCTTTTTGTTTGCTCTCTTTTGCGGTTACAGAACGAACCAGAATACCACCAGATAATGCGCGACGCTTCCGGCCAGCACAAACAGGTGGAACAGCTCATGGAATCCCAAAACCTGCGACAGATTGGGCTTTTTCAAAATATAGATCACGCCGCCGATGGTGTACGACAAACCGCCGATCGCCAAGAGCGTGATGGCCGGTGCGGGCATGGACAGAACCACGTCAAAGCGGAAAATCACCGCCCAGCCCATCAGCAAATACAGGATGGTTCCCAGAAAGCGCGGTGCGTCAATCCAGATGAGCTTGACCGCGATGCCAAACAGCGCAATGCCCCAGATGACCGCGAGGAACAGGTACGAGCCCGGTGCCTGCATGTACTTGAGCACGATGGGCGTGTAACTGCCCGCGATGAGTACATAGATCATGCTGTGATCGAGCTTTTTGAGCACGCGCAGTACCTGCTCACCTGCTCGGGCGTAGTGATAGACCGCGCTGGCGCTGTACAGCGCGATGAGCGACAGGCCAAACAGCAGCACGGACAGCGCGGTCAATGCGTCCACACCTTTTGTCACAGCGCGTATGAGCATGATTGCCAGACCGCACGCGGCTGCAATCGCTCCGACAAAGTGTGAATAACTGGAAAACGGCTCGCGCGCCTTGATCAATATTCTTGGCATACAGGTTCCCTCCCGGAATCTCAATTACATAGTTTTAAAAACCATATTCTATCTTTTATATTACCACATTTCATTAAGATTGCAACTACCCTCTTGCAGTTTTTTTCACCTTGCGCTACAATGATAATGAGCTACGAGAGGGGGATCTCTATGAAACAGCTATCCGAACTGCTCGAAACCGTCCTGCACGACCGGGATATTACGCCCGATGCTGTGCCTGCATTGGACTTATATATGGATCAGGTTTTGACTCTGTTCAATGAGGGTCTTCAGGAAAACAAGCGCCATCCGGGCGACAAACTGCTGACCAAAACCATGATCAACAACTATTCCAAGGAAAAAATCCTGCTGCCGGTCAAAGGCAAAAAATACACCCGCCAGCACATCATTCAGATGCTGTGCATCTATCAGCTCAAGCAGATGTTGTCTCTGGCCGACGTCAAAGCGCTGATCGGACGCAATGACGTGGACTTTGAAGCCTGCTTCAACCGTTTTTTGGCGCGTAAAGATCATTTGCGCGACTCCATTCCCGAGCGTCTGACCGCCGATCTGGACATCGACCTGTCCGACCCCAACGAAGTCCTGACCTTCTGCCTGACCCTGTCCGCGACCGCGACCTACATGCAGCGACTGTGCCAGCAGATCATCGACGCACGCGCCGAGGCGCAGGAATAGTACATCAACACAGGAGCGGTATACCGTTCCTGTGTTTTCATGCGATAATATTTAGACAATCATCAAAATAACTGTTGACAAAACACAGCTTGTGTCCTATCATTTAGACAAAGATCGAAATATTATAGGAGGCGATCCTATGGGCTTTCAACAGACCTTTAAAGCGCTGTCCGATCCCACCCGCCGCGATATCCTGCGCCTGCTGCGCGATGGCCCACTCTCTGCCGGCGAAATCACGGCGCATTTCAACATTTCAGCCGCCACGATCTCACACCATCTGGCCATCTTACGCGATGCCGGGCTGGTGCTGGATGACAAGCGCGGCAAGTTCATTTACTACGAACTCAATCTCTCAGTCGTCGACGAGATTCTCGGCTGGCTGTCCGCTCTGAAAGGAGACGATTCCCAATGAAACGCATTCCAAAAATGCAGATTTTGGTATGGGTACTGGCCATCGTGCCCATCATCCTGACCGCTGTATTTTACCCCCGTCTGCCCGCATCCATTCCGATGCAGTGGGATTTCGGCGGTGAAGTGGGCTATGAACCCAAGTGGCATTTGTTCATCATCGCGGCACTGGCACCGCTGTTCGCCGTTCTCTTCCCGCTGATGCCCAAAATCGACCCCCGACGCAAAAGCTATGACAAGTTCGCACCCTCCTATCTGCTGTTTCAGGTGATGATGATGCTGTTTGTCATCCTCATGGTCGGTATCGTGCTGATCGAGAGTCTGCGTCCGGGCAGCGTCCGCGTCGGACGCACCATCTGCCTGTTCCTCGGCGTACTTTTTGCCGTCATCGGTAATATGATGCCCAAATTCCGTCAAAATTACTTTTGCGGCATCAAAACGCCCTGGACGTATGCCGATGAAGTCGTATGGACGCGCACGCACCGTTTGGCTGGACGGCTCATGTTCGCCGCCGGTCTGCTCGGCATCGTCTCTGCCTTCCTTCCCGGTGATGTGCTCATGGCGGTCGTATTCTTTGTCCCGCTCATCATCTCTGTCGTGGTTCCCGTTCTGATGAGCTATATCTGGTATCGCCAGCGGCACCCGCAAAATTAACGCATGATGCGGCATAAATCATCCGGTCTTTTTCCTGCGCTCGGCAGGATAAGAGGTGCCAATTTTTCAGGATTTCCTGCATTTTTCGCTTGGCCAGCCGGTAAAAAATGAATTTTCTCCTGCATAAGAAAAGTTTTTTAGGCAATTTGCATGATTATCCAGCACTCTCCCCGGTCGATTTTATCATTTCTTTCACTGTTTATCACGCAAAAGAAATTGATTCTAACCGGTTTGCGTGATAAAATAAAGGCATTCAAGAGAACCTGTTCGGATGCAGGGTGCATCCCAAAGCCAATCTATGGAGGTCGAAAATTATGTTCAAGAGCGAATATCTCAATCGCGTTTACGAAGGTCTGGCTGCACGCAATGCACATGAGCCGGAGTTCCTGCAGGCTGTACGTGAGGTCTTCGAGTCCCTCGAGCCGGTCGTTGCTGCACGTCCCGAAATCGAGAAGAACGGCATCATCGAGCGCATCGTTGAGCCCGAGCGCATCGTAAACTTCCGTGTTTCGTGGGTAGACGACGCTGGTAAGGTACAGGTAAACCGCGGCTGGCGTATCCAGTTTAACTCCGCAATCGGTCCCTACAAGGGCGGTCTGCGTCTGCATCCCTCTGTTAACCAGTCCATCATCAAGTTCCTGGGCTTTGAGCAGATCTTCAAGAATAGCCTGACCGGCCTGCCCATGGGCGGCGGCAAGGGCGGTTCCGACTTCGACCCCAAGGGCAAGAGCGACAACGAGATCATGCGCTTCTGCCAGTCCTTTATGACCGAGCTCCAGCGCCACATCGGTCCTGACACCGACGTTCCGGCTGGCGATATCGGCACCGGCGCACGTGAGATCGGCTACATGTTCGGTCAGTACAAGCGCCTGCGCAACGAGTTCACCGGTGTTCTGACCGGTAAGGGCCTGTCCTACGGCGGCTCTCTGGCTCGTACCGAGGCTACCGGCTACGGCGTTTGCTACTACATGAAGGAAATGCTGGCTGATATGGGCGAGTCCTTCGAGGGCAAGAAGGTCGTCATCTCCGGTTCGGGTAACGTTGCAATCTACGCTTGCCAGAAGGCTACTCAGCTCGGCGGCAAGGTCATCGCAATGAGCGACTCCAACGGCTATATCGTTGACGAGAACGGCATCGACTACAAGGTTATGCAGGAGATCAAGGAAGTCAAGCGTGCTCGCATCAAGACCTACCTCGACTACGTTCCCACCGCAAAGTATGTCGAAGGCTGCCGCGGCATCTGGTCTGTTGCCTGCGATATCGCGCTCCCCTGCGCTACGCAGAACGAGCTCAACGGCGACGAGGCCAAGACCCTGATTGCAAACGGCGTTAAGGCTGTCGCTGAGGGTGCTAACATGCCCTCTACTCCTGAGGCTGTTGAGGCATTCCAGGCTGCCGGCGTAAAGTTCGGCCCGGCAAAGGCTGCAAACGCAGGCGGTGTCGCTACCTCCGGTCTGGAGATGAGCCAGAACAGCCAGCGTCTGTCCTGGACCTTCGACGAGGTTGATGCAAAGCTGCATGACATCATGGTCAACATCTACAAGTCCTGTAAGGATGCTGCTGCTCGTTACGGCATGGAAGGCAACCTGGTTGCTGGTGCAAACATCGCTGGCTTCGAGAAGGTTTGCGACGCTATGCTGTGGCAGGGTATTGCATACTAATCCAAAGCGAGACCCAAAATTCCCATTGGATATACCAAGAGGAGAAGATCGACATCGATCTTCTCCTCTTTTTTGTTACTTATCAGTGTTGGTTTTCTGGCTCTTACTGTTTCTTATATCCGCACTTCGGGCAGACACCGTGCTCATTGAGTGCGATACCGCACAGCGGGCAGCGGTCGATCTGGTTGTGGGTGCTGAAGTCTGCCGAGGCTGCGTTGACACCGCTGGTAAAGGTGATCTTTGCAATATTCAGCTTATCCTTGAGCAGATCATAGACAATCTTGATCATGCCCTCTACGGTCAGCGTCTCCTTGGTGACCACCAGACGGCATTCCGGGTAAGCGGTTGCCAGCTCGGTCTTGAATGCCGGACCCTTCATCTGGTTCTGCGGTGCGCCGTCGCGGATGCCCTGCTCCTCGTATACCTTGAGCACCGCCGGCAGCAGCGGATCGTCCTCGCGCAGGATCAGTGCATGGTCAAAATTCTTGAGCACTTCCCAAGCGGTCTTCTGAATCTCGTTGCACGGGAAAACCATATTTACGCCGGGCTCTACCGAATCTTCTACCTCAATGGTCAAAACGCCGGTATGTCCGTGGAGATACTGGGCTTCTCCCTTGAATCCGTAAAATCTGTGGGCGTACTGCAAATCCAAAGTTGTGATACTTCTCATGGTATAGTCCTCCTTATTGTTATTCTGAGCCGTAGCTCTTGCGGACGAAGTGAAGTGTTGGATTCACCTCGGGCTTCCTTTTCAATATTGATAATCAATATTATCTTTGACAATAATATACCTGATCTTTTCCAGTTTGTCAACCGCTTTTTGAGAATTTTTCTCATTTACTTTTTTGCGTATAAAAACCTATGTTTTATGCATCAAAGATGCCACAACCGGGCTTTATTGGAAGAAAAACAAAAAAGTCCCCGGGTCGATTGCTCGACTCGGGGACTCTTATTACTTCGATCTTACAGCAGTTCCTTCTGATGGGTTGCGTACAGATACTCGTCGATGGTATTGATGATGCGATCTTCAACCAGCTCGACCGGATCGTTGACCAGCAGGCCCTCACGTACCTTGGTGTACTGGATGGGCATGAACTGGCTGAGCAGGTTGAGCGGGATGCCCAGCGTGCGCAGGTTGGAGATCAAGCGTTCCTTGGCAGCCTCAACAGCCGGGGTCGGCATGTAGTAACGGCAGCGGTCGGAGAACGAATACTTGCGCTTCATGCGCAGCTCGAGCTCGGTGCCCTGGTAGTGCTTGCGCCAGTGCTTGCCTTCCTTGAGCATCTCAGCCTCAAGTGCATCCTGGAAGCCGCTGGGGGTGATGTCGGTGCCGTAAATCAGCTCCTTCTCGATGTTCTCGAGTGCAAACATACCCTCGCGCATTGCAAAGGTCAGAGCCGGGCCAACCTTCAGGATGCCGACGCCGTCCTCGACCAGCTCGCGCAGCTTGATCTTGGTCTGGTAGTCGGTCGAGTGACCTTCAAATACCAGATTCGGGAATTCCTGAATGGAAGCCATCAGATCCTTTGCCTTCTCACGGTCGTACTCGGTGCAGCCGCTGTCCTTCTCCTCGACACCGGGCTGTACAACAACGCCGATGACGTTGTCCCAAGCTTCGTCCAGACCCTGCTCACGGAATGCCTTCTCAAAGGTTGCAACCGTGTTCTTGAAGTCCTCAACCTTGGTGACCTGTACGCCCTGATCGACTGCGCCAACAGCGCCGCCCGGGATCGGAACCTCACTGCCGACGATGTAGACCGGTGCGATCGCGTCCGGGTCGCTCTCGAGCAGCTTGTGGTAGGTGTCCTGTGCCACACGTGCCAGACGTGCGCCGCGCTTTGCGATGGTCTCGTCGCTCAGGCGGGTGTTCGGATCGTCAGAAGCGACCTTCATGCTGGTGTCAATGTGAATCTTGGTGAAGCCAGCGCCGACATAGTGGCGGATGAGCTCCTCAGCGTTCTCCATTGCCTGTGCCTCATCCATGCCGGCAAAGGTCAGCGGGCCCAGATGGTCGCCGCCCAAGAACAGACGCTTGGGATCAAAACCGACCTTGTCTGCGATGCCCAGTACGAAGTTCTTGAAATCCAGCGGGGTCATACCGGTGTAGCCGCCGTTCTGGTCACACTGGTTTGCCGTGCTCTCGATCAGCACGCACGAGCCGTCGCTCTTGCCGCGCTTGAGTGCAGCCTCAATAACATAGCCGTTTGCGCTGCATACCGAATAAATACCTACGTTCTTGCCCTGTTTCTGCAGTTCTACGATCTTCTTCAGCGGATTATGATTCATCATAATCACTCCTTCCCAAATTTTTGATGCGGTCACGGAACGCATCTGCGTCCCTTTGATTTTTTCATCCCGGCACTTGCAAAAGCGCAGACAGTCCGGGTATTTTATGCTATACTATTGATGTTGAAAATCCACCTTGTGTCTTTTCAAATTCACAGAAAAGAGGTCATTTATTATGCCATTGGTTACAACCAAAGAAATGCTCCTGCGTGCGCAGGCCGGTCACTATGCGGTCGGTGCATTCAATGTAGAAAACATGGAGATGGTGATGGCAGTCGTGCAGGCGGCTGAGGAAAGCCGCGCGCCGGTCATCATGCAGACCACTCCGTCCACCGTCAAGTACGCCGGTCTGGACTACTACCTTGCAATGGCCAAGGCGGCCGCAGAGCGTGCAACCGTTCCGGTTGCCATGCACCTCGATCACGGTGACAGCTTCGAGCTGGCCATGCAGGCACTGCGCACCGGCTACACCTCCATCATGATCGACGGCTCGCATGACTCCTTCGAGGACAACATCGCCCTCACCCGCCGCGTCACCGACGCCTGCGCACCCTCCGGTGTTCCGGTCGAGGCCGAGCTCGGCAAGGTCGGCGGCAAGGAAGACGATCTGGAAGGCGGCGACGGCAACCCGTTCACCGATCCCCAGCAGGCCAAGGAGTTCGTTGAGCGCACCGGTGTCGACTCGCTGGCAGTTGCCATCGGCACGGCACACGGTCTGTACAAGGGCGTGCCCAAGCTGGACTTTGACCGTCTGAGCGCCATCCGCGAGCTGGTTTCCATCCCGCTGGTACTGCACGGTGCATCCGGTGTGCCGGACGAGGCCGTTCGCGAGTCCATCCGCCGTGGCATCTGCAAGGTAAACTTTGCCACCGAGCTGCGCATCGCGTTCAGCGACGGTGTTAAGAAGTACCTCGCAGAAGATCCCGACGCATTCGACCCCAAGAAGTACTGCAAGGTCGGACGTGCCAACGTTGTGGCACTGGTCAAGGAGAAAATCGCTCTGTGCGGCTCGAACGGCCAAGCTTAAACAGATGTTTTACGAAAAAACCATCGTTTTTACGATGGTTTTTTCTTTTTTCACTTCATTTTGGAAAGTGCAACCATGTGCAGGATACTGCAATACAGACCAACAACGGCCAGCAAACCGCTGAGCACGTTGAGTCCCATAGAGTACTGCTCCATGTACGCATTGAGCACGATCAGCACCGCAAACAGCAGATACAGCACCGCCAGCGCGATGACCTTGCTGCGGCTCTTATTATCAATGATGTACTGCAGCGATGAGACACGGCGCTCAAAGTCTACATCCTCCGCAACTTCCAGCTTTTTGAGGTAAGACATGCGGAAGTAAACCTCGACCAGAACGGCGGTGATCACACCGGCCAGAACGGCCTGTGTCCAGGACAGGAAGGTGCCTGCACACAGGATGGCCGCGAACAGAATGATGACAAAGCGGTTCTGGAAGAACAGCATGCGGTTCTCATTCTGCTTGTGAATCAGATAACCCTGTTTGGTCAGTCGATCATAGTAGATCGTGCGCTTACGTTTATCGGTATAGACATTGCGCCCGGACAGGCGAATGGTCTCATGCGGTGTCGATTTCTTTCTACCCTTACTCATTTATTCCCCATCCAACATGCTTTTTCCTGCGCAGTAGGTCTGTACGACCTCGTAATCGCGATCCAGAACAACCAGATCGGCATCCAGACCAACCTTGATCGAGCCCTTGCGGTCAGCAACACGCAGGCACTCTGCCGGGTTCTTGGTGCAGGAATTGATTGCGGTCTCGATCGGAACCATAGCCTCCTCGATCAGCAGGCGCAGGCCCTTGTTGATGCACAGGGTGGAACCTGCCAGACCCTTGGTCGAGGTCAGGTGTGCGCTGCCGTCGGGGTAAATCTCGATCTCGTTGCCGCCGAACAGGAACTTGGAGCCTGCCGGCGAACCCTTTGCCATGAGGGCATCGCTGACCATCATGCCGTAGTGCGGTCCCTTGAGCTCAAAGAACTGCTTGAGGGCAGCCGGAGTCGAGTGGTTGCCGTCGCAGATGATCTCGCCGTACATGCTCTTGATGTTGTAAGCTGCGCCAACCAGACCATTCTGACGATGGTTGAAGGGCGACATGCCGTTGTAAACGTGAGTCATCGAGCGTGCGCCGTGTGCGCATGCCATAACAGCCTGGTCAAAGGTTGCAGCCGAGTGACCGATGCTAACAACTACGCCGGTTTCCGTGCAGTAACGGGTCAGTGCAAAGTCCTCGTCGTTCTCGGTTGCCATGGTGATATACTTAATCAGACCGTGTGCAGCTTCCTGATAACGCTTGAACTGTTCAACAACCGGTCTCTTGATGTGCTGCTCGGGCTGTGCACCCTTGTACAGCATGTCCAGGAACGGGCCCTCGAAGTGTACGCCCAGTACTTCTGCACCGGTGTAACCCTCTTCGACGACATTTGCCACGTTTTCCAGTGCCTTGGTCAGGACTTCCTCGCTCTGGGTGATGGTGGTGGGCAGCAGGCTGGTGACACCTTCCTTGACAATGCCGCGCAGCCACTTGCGCAGACCTTCGGGCTCTGCATCGTTGGTGTCAAAGCCAAACGCACCGTGACAGTGCACATCGATAAATCCGGGCAGTACCCACTGATCGCCGTAATCTACGTCGGCTTCCTTGGTGCCGTACGGGTAGATCTCTGCGATCTTTCCGTCCTCGACTACGATCTGCGCCGGTACAAACCGGTCAGCCATCCATACTTTTTTACTCTGAAGAATCATGTCGATCGACCTCCTAATTACTCTTGCCGCGTTGCCTGCTTTGCAGACTGGTATGCGCGATCGCGGCACGATATCGCGGGTTTTGTACCCCATTTTTCCGTTTGGCTTGCATTTTTCCCGCAAATCCATTAAAATAGATTCACAAGTTTTATGCATTCCCCATAAATCAGCAGGTAGATGACACAGGGAGATTTTTCGATTATGATTCACAACGTATCCGGGAGCAATTTCCTTGCTTTCGGTTCTTTTTATGACGAACCGGTCAGTACAGATCCATTTCATCTGATCTCACGGCTACAGATGGTGCATACCAAA
Source organism: Butyricicoccus pullicaecorum (assembly GCF_002160355.1). Taxonomy (NCBI): domain Bacteria; kingdom Bacillati; phylum Bacillota; class Clostridia; order Eubacteriales; family Butyricicoccaceae; genus Butyricicoccus; species Butyricicoccus pullicaecorum. The sequence continues at coordinate 60,399 of NZ_NFKK01000001.1, read as the reverse complement.
TCGGTCGACCAGCTCTATTCCTATCCGTGCGAGATTCATCTGGAACTGACGCAGGGCATTGCTTCGCTTCTGGTGGGCTCTTCTCCCCGACTCGAGGAGCTCAAGACCTTCCCCATTCACCATTATGTGAAGCTCAAACCAAATACGTATTTTAATCTCATCGTACACTCGGAGGAGATCGTTTGCAATCTCATTACGCCGAACGTGCATCCGACTGCCGTCAAACTTGCTGTTCCCTACCTATATCAGCCTTTTTTCTCTCCGTTTAATGTTCTGGAAATCTTCGACTCTTATGTCTCCCAGGTGACCGAATTCCATTTTCGCAGCACCGTTCACGATTACTATGAACTGTTCTACGTCATTGACGGTTCACTGACCCTGAACATGGCCGGGGACAGCCGCACGATTGAGGAAAACGACCTCATCATCTGTGGTCCGCACCAGCCCTATCCCCGTCAGATCAGCAGTGATACCTTCTGCAACTATCTGACCGTGGTCTTTGACATGGGAAACGCCGAGAGAATCCATTTTTTAGGACAAACCTTCTCCTGTTCGGAATCCATCCGCAGTGCGCTTGATAAACTCATCGCGCAGAGTCTGTCCCACTCCTACTATACCCAAACTCTTATGCTGTGCTACCTGCAGGAGGTCATCACCCAGCTCATGCAGCTGACCGACACCCTCTTGCAACCGCACAGTACGCCAACGTCACAGCAAAATTTCCAAAACGACTTGCTCCAGCAGATCTTAGCCTACATGAACAAGAAGGTTGCCGAGCCGATGACTGTGGAAGAGATCTGTCACAAATTCTTCATCTCACGTTCGTCCTTGCAGAGTCTGTTCAAGGCTCATCTGCATACCTCACCCAAAAACTACCTCATCAACATCAAGCTGCAAAAGAGCAAGGAACTAATACAGGAAAACCGGCACACGATCAGCGAGATCGCCTATCTGCTCGGTTTCAGCTCCATTCACTACTTTTCCAGACTGTTCAAGAAGTACTATAACATGTCTCCGAGTGAGTACGCCAAGCAGGTCAGTGAGATGAACAAATCTGAGGCACTCAGTCCTCCACAGACTGAATGCTATAACGAGAGATCTGAATGACGTTGCCCTTGCCGACCTCTACGTCAATGACATCGTCGCGAATCTTGACGATCTTGCCGTAGATACCGCCGGCAAAGAGGATCTTTGCGCCAACCTTGATCCCTTGCTGAAGCTTGGCCATCGCTTCACGGCTGCGCTTCATATTGCGTGCGGACATGATCGAAATGACCAGTGCGCATACAACGAACAGTACGCCAACCGTACCGCAGGCCCACAGGATTACTTCCCAATTCATGCTGTTTTGCTCCTTCTGCTGTGATACGCAACGCGGTGCAACCGCAGGATAATCCCCGCTGGCTGCACCCGGTTACCAGGCATGGTTTGCCCGCAAAGGGCAAACCATGCTTTTTTCTTTCTCTGATTCTTATGCGCGGGTGTACGGATACAGGGTAACACCCTTAACAACGCGGTTTACCTCACCGGTCGGGCACGGATTGTCCGGGGTGATGCCCATAGCCAGGGACTTGAGGACTGCCAGGGTCTGTGCAAACAGGATGTAATCCAGACCGAGCAGAACGTTCTCGTGCTCGCCTTCCAGACCGTAAACAACGGTGTAGTCAACCAGAGCTGCAACAGCGTCGTCAGCCTTGGACATAACAGCAACGATCTTGTTGCCCTTGCGCTGGCCGCTCATCTCCTTGATGAGGTCAACTTCGTACTGTCTGGTGTACGGGTCGTCGCTCAGGTAAACAACGGTGATGGTGTCATCATTGATGATGGACTTGGGACCATGACGGAAGCCCAGAGGAGTGTCATACATGGTAACAACGCCGCCGGCGGTCAGCTCCAGCATCTTCAGAGCGGACTCCTGAGAGGTGCCCTTCAGGGTGTTGCTGCCCAGGTAAACGATGCGATTGAAGTCGTACTCGTCGACGATCTTCTGTGCGATGCCGTACTGGTTGTCCAGGAAGGACTGGCCAGCCTCGATCATGGTGCGAACCTTTGCGATGGTCTCGTCCAGCTCGTCCAGATGGAAGCACAGGTAAGTTGCCAGATACATGTTCGAGAAGCTCGAAGTCATTGCAAAGCTCTGGTCATGGGTTTCGTCGGTCAGGTTGATTGCGTAGCAGTTATCGGTCGTTGCTGCACGCTTGGACAGAGCGCCGTCCTTGTTGCAGGTAACGAACAGATGGTATACGTGATCGCATACAGCCTCTGCTGCATCGATTGCGCCGACAGACTCCGGAGAGTTGCCCGAACGGCCGAAGCTGATGAGCAGGGTGGGCTTGGTGCGGGACAGGTAAGCCTCTGGGGTTGCAACGATATCGGTGGTGCCGTAGGACTTTACCTTATGGTTCATCAGGCGGGTCAGGTGCGGGAACAGTGCGTTGCCAACGAACTCACTGGTGCCTGCGCCGGTCAGAACGATATCGAAATCCTCGCAGGTAACAACCTGATCGATGAACTTCTTGAGCTCGTCCTTGTGCTCTGCGATCTGGCGGCAGGTCTTCTCCCAGGTTGCCGGCTGCTGATAAATCTCGGACAGGGTGAATACCGAGGAGGTTTCCTGCATCTTATCTTCGCCAATACCAAATACAGTCTTCATGATTATTACTCCTTTTCCTGTGCGGGTGGTCTCACCCGCAAGCTGTGATCATTGAAAAAATCTGTATGAATTTTCGTGTTTGAGTGAATCTTTTAGATTCCGTCGTCGCACTCTTCCTGCTGAACAGCCTGGAACTCGTACTTGAGTACCTGCTCGCTGCCGGTCTGCAGTGCGGTCTTAACCAGCTCCTCGACGTCGTCTTCAAACTTACGAGTCATGGAAACTTCGAGCAGCATGGGCAGGTTGGTGCCGCCGATAACTGTAACGTTGCCGCGCGGATAGCCGACCTCAACTGCGGTGCGGAACGGGGTACCGCCGACCAGATCGGCAAATACCAGGATGTGCTCGCAGTCCTTCAGATCGTCGAGCGCCTTGTTCAGCTCGCGGGACAGATCTTCCAGGCTGTAAGTGGGCAGGAAATCAACATAGCGGTAATCTTCCTGCTCGCCTGCGATGAGGTTGACCGAGCTGGTGATGCCCGAGCCAAAGTTTGCGTGTCCAGTTACTAATAATCCGATCATTGTTCTTCTTCTCCTATCTTCATTATCGAGATACCGTCATCAGGACAGTACCGTTTTCCCTGTCTGTGTCCGCTCCTCGAGCTGCTTCATCTGCTTTTCGAGCAGGGGCACATATACGGCCTGGGGATGGAAGCAAACCTTTGCGTTCTGATAATAAATCAGTGCGTGTTCGTCATCGCCCAGTGCTTCATACTGCTTGGCCACCATAAACAAGATGACGCCAAGCGCAAAGCCATAATAATGTTTCCCATTGATCTCATCGATCATTTCATCGATCAGGTCGGTTTTGTGGTCGATCATGACCGCATAGGCCTGCTCGCTGAACTTTACATACGCCGCATCCTGCACAGCCCGGATCCCTTCCAGCAGCCATGCCGCGTAAGTGCCCTTCCCCCGAATGAGGAAGGTGTGATAATACTGTTCGAGAAAGCTCTTTTTGTCTGCCGGATTCTTGTAGGTCGTCGCGATCATCTGCTTGAGCTTCTCCTCAAACGCCGCGGCATCCTCGCCCATGTACCGTGCACGCAGCTGGTACAGGTCGCAGGTGTACTCGCCCAAGATTCTGCGCGACGTGGCCATATTGGTCAGCCGCTCGACGGTCTCGCCGTCATTTTTGCGCAGACTCATATTGAGATTTCTCAGCTGAAAATTTTTGACCGCCTGTACGCCGACGTAGCCGACGAAGGCGAGAAAAATGATCATCGCCGTCACTGTGCTCACAAAATCACCTGTTTCTGTTTTCTAAAACATAGAGGGGAAATGCAAAGTTGTCATTTCCCCCCTTCATGTTTTCAATCGATTCTGCGGTCAAGTGACTGGCAGAACTTATGTTTTGAAATGGATTATTCCGGCATGGTTACGGTAACGCCAGACTCCTGGAGTTCAACAACAACCTGGTTCAGAGCGTCCCAAGCCTGCTGACCGGTCTTCTCCGGAGCAGCCGGTGCGGGGTACTCATACCACTCAACCAGCGGATTGTAGCCGCCCAGAATGGTGTTGCCGTCAGCGTCCATAGCCTTGGAGTCGCCAGTCCAGATACCGAATGCGCAGCCTACGATACCAACAACCAGGATCATCAGGATGCACTTAACAGGCGTCCAGCCCTTCTTGATCAGAGCGTAGATACCCAGAGTGATCAGCAGGGGCAGCAGCTTGGGCAGGATGCCGTCGAGCAGGCCCTGCAGGTTGATCGCAGGATTGCCGATGAAGATACGCAGCGTGGTGTTACCATAGTTTGCGATCAGACCGCCGACTACGAATACACCCAGGATGCTAGCTGCACGGGTGAATTCCTTCGCGTTGGAGGTCAGCATGGTGACAGCCTTGGTGCCCAGGCCGTAAGACCAGTGCATCAGCCACCAGCGGATCACAAACTGGAAGATATTGAATATCGCGAGGAACATGATGGCGCCGATGATGCTGCCGTCCATCGCCATGTTAGCGGTCAGACCAGCGGTGATCGGAACCAGGGTCAGCCAGAACAGCGCATCACCGATGCCGCCGAGCGGGCCAGCTGCCGAAATACGTACGGAACGGATGGTCTGCGTATCTGTCTTGTTCTGCTCGAGCGAGAGCACGATACCCATTACAAACGTTACCAGGAACGGGTGCGTGTTGAGGAAGTCCAGGTTATGTGCCATGGAAGCCTTCAGGTCTTCCTTGTTGGTGTGGATCTTCTTCAGACCGGGAAGCATTGCCCACAGCCAGCCGCAGGCCTGCATTCTCTCGTAGTTGAACGATGCCTGCAGGAAGCAAGACATCCATACCATCTTATTCAAGGTCTTGTTATCCAGCTGAGGCGCCGGGGTCAGATCTTGATACTTTTCAGGAATATTATATGCCATCACAGTCACCTCCCATGTTGCTTGCGCTCATGCCTGCGTTCTCCTTGATCTTGCTGTGGATGGTGAAGTCATAGATTGCAATTGCAATACCTACGAATGCACACAGGATCAGGGTTGCGCCGGACGTGGAGGCATTGGCGCTGCACAGCAGAGCCATAACGAAGCCTGCCAGCAGGAAGCCCCACATCTCCTTGGACATCATGACCTTCATCAGGATTGCGAAGCCGACGAACTTCATAGCGCCGCCTGCTGCATCCAGACCAGCCATTACCCAAGAGTAAGTGTAGGACAGGTTCTTCAGCGTCTCGCCCAGTGCCGAGCCGCCGTACAGACCAGCGACTGCCAGCAGACCGAACAGGGTGCCGAGGATAGCCATTTCGGTGAAGTTGATGTTGCGGATGCCCTTGACATCTGCATTCTCAGCGCACTTGTCAGCCTTAGCCATCATACCGGACATGATGGTGAAGGTCAGGGTAACTGCGTACTGGCCGAATACTGCGAACGGGATCGCAAGACCCATCGCCGCACCGACACCGTCTGCAGTTGCCTCCATGTTCAGAGAGACTGCGAATACGGTTGCCATGATACCACCCAGGATTGCGTTGGGGGGCTGAGCGCCGCCGATCGGCATGCTGCCGATCTGAATCAGCTGGTATGCGCCGCCGACGACGATACCGAGTTCAAAGTTGCCGAGGATTGCACCGATAATCGGGCAGGTTACGATCGGCTGATAAAGAGACTCCAAGAAGCTGAACTGGTCAATACCCATGATAAACGCGACCACGAAGACCAGTACCGCCTGGATTATGGTAATGTGTTCCATTTGTACTCCTTTCCAGGTCATCCTGGTTCAAGCAAAAGGTTTACTTGAACAGCTTATCAATACTTTCTGCAGGGGTGTCCGGAACTCGCTTGATTTCGAGCTCTACACCCAGATCCTGCATTTTCTTAAATGCAGCAACGTCGGCATCATCTACCGCAACAGACGTTGCAACCTGGCGCTTCCCATCTGCCATGTGCATGTTGCCGATGTTGACTTTCTTGATCGGTACACCGCCCTCAACCAGCTTGAGGACATCCTGCGGGGTTTCGCAGATGATGGCGATGTGCTGATTGGGAGAAGCCTTGTGGATGATGTTGATGGTCTTTTCGATGGTGAAGAAGCGGGTCTGAGCATAAGCCGGAGCCGCCATGTTCATCAGTCCCTGACGGAACTCATCCGCTGCGACCTTGTCGTTTGCAACGAGCAGCAGGTTTGCGCCAACGACGCCGCACCACTGGGTTGCAACCTGACCATGGATCAAACGGTTGTCAATTCTTGTCAATACAATATCTGGCATAAATATTTCCCCTTTCTTGCAGACTTGCGTGTGACTAAAAAATGTTTCCCCTCTCTTTCAAATTTTCTGAAGACGTTCATCCCGGGAAGCATGGGCCTGAACCGTTTTCCATTACACAAATTATTGTAGCAGAAGGTTCCTTTGATTTAGTTGCACTTTTCATCTGTTCTTTTGCACTTTTGATTTGTATAATTTTACAAATTTTTAAAAATTACAGCCGGAAAATTGTACCTAATTATCAAATGATGGTGAAGTTTTGCGCAAAATTGTCACATTTTGGACTTCTTTTTTCGATCTGTTTTTTTGTCTTTTATTGAACTTTTCACTCCGTTTTTCCTGAGTTTTAGCGAATTTTACTAACATTTTTAGCTATTTGTCAGATTTTTATCAAACCTTTCTGTTTTCCATTTTCCAGCTATTTTTCTGAAATTTGGACACTGTCCATCTTGCACGGACAGCCCCTCAACTTGTTTATACCAGACGGTCTCGACCGCAAATTTAACCGGTTTGCCTTTTTGGCTTTTCTGTGCTCTTCAGTTTGTTTCTGCTCTGTTGCGTTACCACACGAAAGTCCCCGGTTAACCGCCTGGATTCCAGCATTTTTTGCAGCGTTTTGCGGTGCGTCCAAGTGTCCAAACCCGACTGTTCCAGAAAGTCCAGCGTCTGCTTGGGAAAGCGAACGCCGCACATGGACAGCGCCCACGCCACGCCCATCCGTGCGTTATATCCCTGCGCCGGAACGCCCGCAAGTGCCTCAAGCGTGCGCTGTAAATCGCCCTGTCCTTCAAACAGCTCTAACGCCATAACTGCACCAAATCGTGCGGGAAATTCCTCCATACTGTGCAAATAGGGCTGAATAAAGTCCCACCAAGCTGCACGATCGGTTAGGTCAAATGAGGCGCACACACCGTCACACACTGCCCAGTTGTCAATCCGCGGCACAAAGTCTGCCGTGCGTGCAAACCGCTCATGCTGCTCCATGGGAGCGGTCGCGATCACAATGCCCCGGATCATGGTTTCCTCGTACCACGTGTCCGGCGTGGGGTCATCCAGCCACGCCCGCCAGTCACCGCGCACGATCTCCTGTGCCAGCTTGCGCAGCACCGGCATACGCACGCCCAGAATGTTTTCCTTGCCCGGAATCAGCCGCTTCTGAAACGCCTGATACCCTGCGTCCTGCGCCTGCTGCAGCCGTTCCGCAGTCACTTGTCTAATCATGTTACATCCTCCAGCAATCCAAGGTCGGATTTCCATTGCAGGACACGACGCACCGCGCTGTTGATCGTGTCCTCGTCGATCGTTCCCGCGTTCACCGCGTCCAGAACAGCCTGATACTGAGTCACAAAGTCACTCGAAAGCAGCAAATCATTGCCCGCCTGTACAGCTTGCACGGCTGCGTCACCACTGCCTGCCGTCTGCGTGATCGCTTCCATAGACAGGTCATCGGTCACGATGACGCCGTCAAAACCCAGCTCCTCGCGCAAAATCTGGTGCATGGTCGGACTGAGTGAGGCCGGATGGTTGGCATCAAAGGTTTCAATGATGTTGTGGCTGACCAGAACGGCGTCCGTACCCTGCCGAATGCCCGCCTGGAAGGGTAGAAAATCGCTTTCCCGGAAGGTGGAAGCCGGTCGGGTGTCGGTCACGAGCGCCGTGTGCGTGTCACCGTTGGACCCGTACCCTGGGAAGTGCTTGAGCACACTGCCAATTCCGTCCTGTTTCATCGTACGCACGACCACGCCCACATAGTCCGATGTATCCGCAGCATTTTTGCCGAATGTGCGCGCATACATAAAATCGTTTGCATTGGTGCTCACGTCGGCCACGGGTGCAAGGTTGACGTTGATGCCCATTTCCAGCAGAAAACGGTCTTTTTCGGCGGTATCCGCCTCAATGCCTTCCATTCCGCCTTGTGCATATACCTCCTGCGGCGACTCAAACGGCCAGCTGCGCAGCGTCTTGAACCGACTGGCGCGTACCACCGTACCGCCTTCCTCATCGGTTCCGATGAGCAGCGGGATGTCGGCTGCATCCTGATAAGACTGCACGGTTTGGGCGACTGCGTCACGCGTCTTGTCCTCAAAATCACGCGCAAAGAGCACATATCCTGCCGGGTTGTACTGCTCGATCAGTTCGACCGCACCGGTGTCCGGGCAGCGCACCCAAAACATCTGTGCAACCTTTTGCTCAAGCGTCATCTTCTCTATGATGCCATCCATCGGATGCGTGCCCAGCGGCGCAGTGTCGTCCGCGGACTCGGTGGTCGGTTCGGTCTCCTGCTTGGTCGATTCCGATTCCTCAGTCGGCTGGGTCTGTGCGGTATCCTGCACGGGCTGCTTTTCCGGCATGGTCGATTGCCCTGCCGGAAAGACAAACACAAACGCCCCGATGCTGACGATTGCCAGCAACAAAGCACACAACAGCGAAGTCTTGCGTTTCATTGCTTTTTCCTCCTTTTTATGGCTGTTTTTCGGATTCTATTATACCATAACCGCCTATGTTGTGTTATAATAATGAAAGATTTTCGCAAAGGAGCTTGACCATGAAACAACTCGTCGGGCGGTTCGCGCCCTCGCCCAGTGGTCGAATGCATCTGGGCAACGTGCTGTGCGCACTGCTGTCTTGGCTGTCCGCCCGCAGTCAAAATGGAGGGTATGTTCTGCGCATCGAGGACTTAGACCCCGATCGCTGCCCACGTTCCTATGCCGATCTCATCGAAGACGACCTGACCTGGCTGGGGCTTGACTGGGATGCCGGCGGTTCCAAGGGCGGGCCGGACGGCTCCTACTACCAGAGCGAGCGCACCGAAATTTACCAGCACTATTTTGATCTGCTCGAGCAAAAGGGATTGATCTATCCTTGTTTTTGTTCACGTGCTGCCCTGCACGCCGCCTCTGCCCCGCACCTGTCGGACGGTCGTGTCATCTACGCGGGCACCTGCCGGAATTTGACACCGGACGAGGTTGCACAAAAGCGCAAGACCCGCAAACCGGCGGCACGTCTGACCGTCCCCGACCGCACCATTACCTTTACCGATGGTTTGCAGGGCGAATGCACCGAACACCTGCCCACAGAGTGCGGTGACTTCATCATTCGCCGCTCAGACGGCGTGTTTGCCTACCAGCTGGCCGTCGTGGTCGACGACGCCCTCGAGGGTGTCACCGAAGTCGTGCGCGGACGCGATTTGCTGGGCTCAACCGCGCGTCAGATCTGGCTGCACGAGCTGCTGGGCTTCACCCCGCCGCAGTTCATTCACATGCCGCTGCTGGGTGACGTGGACGGACGACGACTGTCCAAGCGCGATGCTGACCTTGACCTCGGCATCCTGCGCACACGCTTTACCCCCGAGCAGCTGACCGGTGCACTGGCCTGCGCGGCCGGTCTGATCGACCGTCCCGAAGCCATCTCTGCCTGTGAGCTCATCCCGCTCTTCTCCTGGGATCGCGTTCCGCACGGCGATTTATGCCTGCCCGAGGGTATTTTCTGATCGTTTGCAGCATTGAACCCATCCCCCGGCTGTGCTATAATAGTTCTATAACATTTCTGTAAGGAAGCGAGACAACACTATGATCGACCGCATCAATCTGGATATCCTGCGCTGTCTGCGTGAGAACGCACGGTGCAAGGCGTCCGATATCAGCCACAAAGTGAATCTATCCGTTTCAGCGGTCATCGAACGCATCCGACGCATGGAGGCCGCTGGCATCATCCGACAATACACCGTGCTCATCGACCCCAAGCAGGTCGGAAACGACCTGACTGCGCTCATGGAAGTCAGTCTGGAACACCCCAAATACTATGATGATCTGGTCGATATGATTCGCCGTCATCCCAACGTTGCCGAGTGCCACTATCTGACCGGTGAGTTTGACTTCCTGCTCAAGATCGTGACCGACTCGTCGGCCAGCCTCGAGCAGATTCACCGTACCATCAAGAGCATTCCGGGCGTGTCGGCCACCAAGACCCATTTTGTCCTCAAGACCATCAAGGACGAGGTCGCCATGCTGCCCGATCATCTGGACTAAAAAAGCAGACACCGCTCGGTGTCTGCTTTTTCTTTTATAGATTGGGGTCGTATTCGCACTCGACCAATACCTGCTGTTCTCCATTCTCCCACCACTGCGCAACACAGAAATAATTGGCTTCCTGACCCTCATAGGGTACAAAACCAGCGTCCGCGTTGCTCAGATCGACAAAGAGCGTCGCGTCCTGCATCTTGTAAGGCTGACCGTTCCAGGTAATCTCAAAATCACCGAAGGCAATGACCGAGCCGATGCAGTCCTCAGCGGCTGCGTCCACCGGCGCGTCCACCAGGAACTTCGGGAACGACCACTCCATCGTCGTTTCCTTCATATCGCTCTGGAATACGCACTGTCCGTTCACGGTCGAACCCTGGAGGATGACACGGGTTCCCTCGCTTGCCGTGTTGATGACATTGCCCTGAAATTCACAATTCACAAAGGTAATCTGTGCGTTTTCTCCGCTGACCGTGACATCCTGCTCAAAAATCAGGTCACTCACGTCCTTCTGCTCTCCGTCGGCCAGCGCAAAGGTGTACTCGGTCGCCGTCTGCTTGCCGCCCTCCTCGCTCTCAGCTGTCTGCGTTTGGGTCTGCGCCTCGGCCTGCTGGTCTGTGTCGGTCTGACCGCCGCCGCAGCCGCCCAGCGCGAGCAGCAAACACATCGTCAAAAACAGTACTGCCATCTTTTTCATCTTTTTGTCCTCCATTTCTTCTTGCATGTTGTGTACGCGTGCCAGGATGGATGGATATTTTTATTATTGTATCACTTTACCAGAGAGAAATCAATGCAATTTTCCGGTCCTTTCTCCGGGCCTGTGGACCGCGATTTTGCTTTACAGTCTCCCCCGGTCTGTCGTATAATGGACATAAGAAAAACGGCAGTCCGTGCTGCTTGTCTAATGGAAAGGATGCGATCCCATGGCAGAAAAAAAAGTGTTCCATATCGGCGACCGTGCCTCGTTCTCCAAGACCATTTCTGAGAGCGATGTCTACGCGTTCGCAGGCATTACAGGTGATTTCAACGGTCTGCACATGAATGCAGAGTTTGCACGGCACACGCGCTATGGCAAGCGCATCGTGCACGGCAATATTCCGGCCAGCTTTATCTCGACCGCAATGGGCATGTCTCTGCCCGGACCGGGTGCGATCTTTGTCGATCAGAGCACCAAGTTCTTAAAGCCGGTCTACTATAACGATACCATCACGGCAAACATCCAGCTCATTGAAGCACGCACCAAGGGTGAATTTTACGTATGCACTATCAAGGGCGAATGCCGCAACCAGCACGGTGAAATTGTCATTGTCAGCGTCTGCCACGAAATGATCTCGATGGACGAGGTTGAGATCATACAGGACGACGACGAGGACTGATTCCCTTTCCAGCCACTGTCCCCGACCCGGGTTTTGCCCGTGGTCGGGTCTTTTTTTGCAAAAAAAGACCGCTGAGGATGATTCTCTCAGCGGTCTGCCTGTTTTTTACTTGAGCAGCTCTGCCCACAGGGCGGTATAGAGCTTGTTGGTCTCATCGGACAGGTTTAAGAAGGTTTCGGAGTTTGCAATCGCCTCGGCGCTCGGATAGTGTACCGGATCGTTCTGAATCTCCTCGGGCTGCATCTCGTAGACCTCGCGCTGCGGGCTGGAATAGCCGATGTATTCGGCGTTTGCCGCCGCCGCTTCGGTCGAGCACATGAAGTCGATGAACGCCTCAGCACCCTCGACGTTCTTGGCGTTGGTCGGGATGCACATCGCGTCGACAAAGAGGTTGGTGCCCTCCTTGGGGACATAGAACGCAAGGTCGGGGTTCTCGTCCATCATGGTCACCGCATCACCGTTGTAATACGGTGCGGCGTACAGCTCCTCGTTGGGCAGCTTTTCCAGAATCTGATCCATAAACAGGCCCTGGAAGGTGGTCTGCTTGCCCTTGGTGATGAGCGCTGCCGCCTCGCGCAGCTCGTCCGCGTTCTCGGTGTTCTGGCTGTATCCCAGATACCGAAGTGCAATGCCCAGTGCGTCGCGCGGGTTGTCAAACATGGCAACCTCTCCGGCGTACTTCTCATTCCACAGCAGATCCCACGAACCAATATCGGCCTCGTCGATGTACTTGGTGTTGTAGATCATACCGACCACGCCCCAAGTGTAAGGCACCGAATACTGCTGTTCGGGGTCAAAGGCAAGGTGGGTGTATTTCTCGTCGATGAGCGAGAAATTCGGGATATTGTCGTAGTTGATCGGCTGCACCATGCCCTCGTTGATCAGGCGTGCGACCATGTAGTCGGACGGGATGACCACGTCATAGCTCTCGGTCTTGAGACGGGAGTACATGCTCTCGTTGGAGTCAAAGGTCGTATACACGACCTTGTATCCGGTCTCGGCCTCAAACTGTTCGAGCAGGGACTCGTCCATGTACTCGCCCCAGTTATAGACGTTGACGATCTGTCCCTCGGATGCGCTGCCGCCCATCAGGCCGGCCAGCGGTCCACCGATCAGGAAGATGCACACAACACCGGCCAGCACGCACTTGCCGATCGGATGGCTGCGCTTTTTGTACACGGTCAGCTTTTTCTTCTTGTTAAGTGCACGGGTCTGACGGATGTTAATGACAATGAGCAGAATGAGGATGAAGACAAACAGGATGGTCGACACCGCGTTGATCTTGGGACTGATGCGGCGACGTACCATGGAGTAGATGACGACCGACAGCGGCTGGCTGGTATTGCCCGCTGTAAAGTACGAAACCACAAAGTCGTCGATCGAGATGGTGAAGGCCATGATCGCACCGGTCACGATACCCGGCATGATCTCAGGGATAATGACCTTCCAGAACGCCTGACGCGGGGTTGCACCCAGATCGAGCGCAGCCTCGTAGGCGTTTTTGTCCAGCTGTCTGAGCTTGGGCATGACGTTGAGCACGACATAGGGAATACAGAACGTGACATGCGCCAAAATCAGGGTCAGATACCCCTTTTCAAAGGCCAGAAAGCTGAACAGCAGCATAAACGATACACCCATGATGGTATCCGAGGACGACATGGGGATATTGTTGATGGTCAGATACACACCGCGTGTACGGCGGCCCATCTTCTGAATGCCGATGGCAGCCGCTGTGCCCAGGATGGTAGCGAAGATCGCCGAGATGACCGCGACGAAGATGGTCACATAGAGCGAATGCAGGATGCGCTCATCCTGAAACATCTGTACATACCAATCGAGCGTAAAGCCGTGCCAGGACACGCGGCTCTTGCTGTCGTTGAACGAGAACAGCATAAGTACGAAGATCGGTGCGTACAGCAGGATGAACAGGATGGCCATGTAAAATTTCTCAATGAACTTTTTCATCACAGCATCAGCCCCCCTTCTTCAGAGGAACCGTCATCAAACTTGTTCATTACCCACATGCACAGGAAAATGAGTCCCATCATCACGAGCGCAATGGCCGAGCCAAGCTGGGGATTGTAAGCGTTGCCCATGAACTCGAGGTCGATGAGGTCACCGATCAGCATGTACTTACCGCCGCCGAGCAGCTTGGAGATGACGAAGGTGGACACCGAGGGCACAAAGACCATGGTGATGCCCGAAATGACACCGGGCAGCGACAGCGGGAAAATGACGCGCTGGAATACGATGCGCATGGGTGCGCCCAGATCCTGCGCAGCCTCGATGATCTTGGGATCGAGCTTGATGAGCACGGTGTAGATGGGCAGTACCATGAAGGGCAGGAAGTTATAAACCATACCCAAAACGACCGCGCCCGAGGTGTTAATGAGCGGGATGTAGTCCAGTGTGTAGCCGAAATGGTTCTGCAAGAACGAGATCAGGCCGATCTGGTTCAAAAACTGATTGATAAAGCCCTTGTTTTCCAGAATGGACATCCAGGCGTAGGTGCGCAGCAGGAAGTTCATCCACATGGGCAGCATGATGAGCGTCATGTAGAGCTGCTGACGCTGGGGTGGCTGGCGTGACATGATATAAGCCAGCGGATAGCCCAGAATCAGACAGATGACCGTCGAGATGAGCGCCAGAACGAACGAGCGCACAAAAATCGGCCAATACTCGACGATCCCGGCGAAGTTTTCTGCCGTAAAACCGCCTGCACTGTCCGAAAAGGCGTACAAGACGATCAGCAGGATGGGGCACACGATGAAAACAACCATCCACACCCCATAGGGATATGCCATGTTCTTTTTCAACGTTTTTCCTCCATCTGTCCGCCTTCCTGTTCGGACTTGTGCATGATGTGGATATCAAACGGATCGACCGACAGGCCCACGGCCTTGCCGACCGTCTCGCACTGGGTCGAATGCACGGTAAAGGTGAAGTGCTCGGTGCGCACCATCATTTCGTAATGCACGCCCTTGAACACAATGGACTCTACAATACCGGTCAGCTGTGCCTGTTCGGTCGGGGTGATCTTGAGATCCTCCGGACGGATGACCACGTCGACCGGCGCCATCTCGCCAAAGCCCTCGTCCACGCAGACAAAGTCATGGGTGCAGAAACGCACCAGACGGTCGCGGAGCATGGTGCCCGGCAGGATGTTGGATTCACCGATAAAGTCCGCGACAAAGGCGTTGACCGGCTCGTTGTAGATATCGGTCGGGGTGCCAATCTGCTGGATGTGGCCGCGGTTCATGACCACGATGGTGTCCGACATGGTGAGCGCTTCTTCCTGATCGTGCGTAACATAGATAAAGGTAATACCGGTCGACTGCTGGATGCGCTTGAGCTCGAACTGCATTTCCTTGCGCAGCTTGAGGTCGAGTGCGCCGAGCGGCTCGTCGAGCAGCAAAACACGCGGCTCCATGACCAGTGCGCGGGCGATCGCGACGCGCTGCTGCTGTCCGCCCGACAGCGAGGTCACGTCACGGTTCTCGAAGCCCTTAAGGCCGACCAGCTCCAGCATGCGCGAGACCTTGCGCGCGATCTCGTCTGCCGGCATCTTGCGGATGTGCAGGCCGAAGGCGATATTTTCCGCAACGTTCAGGTGCGGAAAGAGCGCATAGCGCTGAAAAACCGTATTGATCTCTCGTTTATACGGCGGCACGTCGTTGAGGCGTTTGCCCTCAAAGAGCACGTCGCCCGAAGTCGGGGTCTCAAAACCGCCGATGATGCGCAGCGTCGTTGTCTTGCCGCAGCCCGAAGGGCCGAGCAGCGTAATAAATTCCTTATCTCGAATATAGAGATTGATCCCGCGAAGAATGGGTTCGCCGTCAAATTCTTTTTTGATGTTTACGAGGTCGATCAAGTGTTTGCTCAACCACGATGCACCCCCTATCTGAAATTACAATTACTCGTACCTTTTATAGTATAATCATTTGTGTCAAAAGTCAATAAAAACCGCGAAAAAACAAGTTTTTTCGCGGTATCTTTGCTATTTTTATGATTTTCTGACGTTCTCTCTGTTTTTCTCGTCCGTACACCTGTTTTTCTCTTTTTTTCGCGTGTGCGCAGGTGCTTTTTTCTGCCTGCTTAGTCGGCAAACAGCTGCACCCAGTAGGTGCGTCCGCCGATCGTCGCCTGACCAACGCCCATCCGTCCGAACGATGCCGACAGGATGTTCGCGCGATGACCGGACGAGTTCATCCACGCCGACACGACCGCCTGCGCGCTCCGCTGACCGGATGCGATGTTCTCGCCTGCCGTGCGGTAGCTCACACCGGCCTCGTTCAGTGCCGTCAGACCTCGCGAACCGTTCGGTCGGGTGTGCGAGAAGCTCTGCGCCAGCTCGGCAGCACGCACAGCGGCAGCGCGGTTCATGTTCGCGTCCAGTGTGAGTGCAGACAGACCGTTCTGTGCACGGGCGGCATTGACCTCGGCCAGCACAGCCTGTGCCGCAGACGAGGTACTGGTGCTTGTACCGCCGGTGCTGTTCGAACCATTTCCGATATTGTTCGAGCCATTTCCGCTGTTATCGGGCTGATTACCAGTGTTGTTCGAGCTGCTGCCCGGTTTTGTGATGCCGTACTGTGCGAGCAGCTGCTCCCAAGCGGTCTCAAAGTGCGAGGGTACGGCAGCCGTCTGGGGGACCGCTGCCGCCTGCGCGGCCGGAGCCGCAAACGCGCACAACAGTGCCGCTGCGGTCAAACACATCTTCTTTTTCATGGGGTATGTCCTCCGTATGTTGTGGTTTTGCCCTTCGGCTGCTCCATCATACGGGAAAATGACCTGCTTTTGCAATGGAAAAGTGCGGCAAGTTGGGTAAAATGATGCAAAAAAGCAGGGAAATCACCAAGGATTTCCCTGCTTTCCAGTCTTTTAAAGGGATTTTCGCGGAACTTTTGCCGCTTATACCGCGTCGTCAGACATGACCTTGACGTAATAGCGCCGCGTGCGCGGACCGTCGAACTCGGCAAAATAGACCGCCTGCCAGGTGCCCAGCACGGCCTTGCCGTCCTCGATGATGATGGTCTCACTTGCGCCCACGGTCATGCACTTGAGGTGCGCGTCCGAGTTGCCCTCCGCGTGCTGGAAGCCGCTGCGGATGGGAAACGCGCCGTCCATGCCCATGACCAGATCGTGACGCACGTCAGGGTCTGCGTTCTCGTTGATGGTGATGGCTGCGGTCGTGTGCGGACAAAAGACCACGCACAGGCCCGAGCGCACCCCGGAATCACTGATACATTTCTTGACAGCGGCGGTGATGTTGTAATAGCCTTGCCGGTCGGTATGCAGGGTAAAGGTCTGGGTTTTCATGGAACGTACCTCCTTTTTATGATTCGCTGCGGTTTTCGTGCAGATAGGTCGCTTCCAGATCGGACAGGTGCAGCTTGACGGCGAGCGGATAGCGCTCGTAGGCGTTCGCGATAGCGAAGGAACCGGCGCGTGCCGAGTCGTCAAAGCCACCCATATGCCAGCGAATGGCGACGGCCTCCTCGTTTTTGAGCTTCATAAAGCGTTCGATCAAAAAGACCGACTTTTCGCCGTGACCGTAGGGAAAACGGTCATTGACCACGTAGACCGGTACTTTCTCCCACACACCCGCGTCATTTTTGCGGTTGCGGTACTCGACATCGTAGAACCCGGCCTTGCACAGGTCGTGCAGCAGCGTACAGATCGTACAGCTTTCCAAATTGTCGGTCTCGGGGTCATAATGCTTATCCATCATGACATGGTACACATTCAGACTATGTTCAAGCAAACCGCCCTCGTAGGCCGCGTGAAACCGGGTGGATGCGGGAGCGGTGAAAAAATCGGTCGATTCCAGCCATTCCAGCAGCTTATCCGCACCCCGACGGGTCACATTCTGCCGGAACAGCTCCAAAAATTCTTCTTTCTTGTCAGACATGCTCGTTCTCCTTCCATCGTGCGGCCAGTGCGCACAGAGTGTCGGGTTGATTGGGGACAGTCTGATCGACGACCGCTGCCAGCAGGCGGCGCAGCACTCGTCCGATATCCGGGCCGGCAAAGCCCAGCGCACGGACGGTATGTCCGTCGATCGCCAGATCGCGCAGGCTCAGGCACGCGCCCGCCGCGCACACAGCGTTGACCAGCCGCTCGGTGATCTGCAATTCGGCCAAATGGATGGAAAAGGTATCCTGCCCGGTGCAGTCGGCTTTCTTGATGGCGAGCAGGCGGCGCACGTCCTCCTCACCCAATCGTGCCAAACGGCGGCGGACGATCTTCTCTTCCTGCCCCAGCGGATAGTCGTGCAGTTCGACCAGCGCACATACCTGCTCGCGCAGAGCATTCGACGCACGCAGACGGGTCAGCGCCCGCTCGGCGAGGTCCCGGCTGATGTGTGGGTGACCCTTGAAGTGTCCAACGCCGTCCGCATCAATGGTATAGGCGTGCGGCTTGCCGCTGTCGTGCAGCAGCATGACCCAGCGCAGAACCGGGTCGGCCGGGATGGCCTCGACTGCGCGGACGGTGTGTTCCCATACGTCATATCGATGATGCGGATTGTGCTGACACAGGCCAAACATGGGGGTAATCTCGGGCAGAACGGCGGCAACAATATCCGCGCAGCTGCGCAGCGCACGTCCGGCGTACGGTCCGGTCAGGATGCCGGTCAGCTCCTCGAGTACCCGCTCGTGTGCGATCGCTTCCAGCCGTGCAAGCTGACGGCGCATGGCGTAGCCGGTCTGTCGCTCGATGGCAAACCCAGTCTTGGACACAAAGCGCACACCGCGCAAAATACGCAGCGCATCCTCGGTGAATCGCGCGTCCGGGTCACCGACTGCGCGGATAAGACCGTTTTGAAGGTCGTTCTGTCCGCCGAAGGGGTCACACAGGCCGCGCTCCGGGTGGTACGCCATGGCGTTGACTGTAAAGTCCCGCCGCAGAAGATCGTCCTCGATGTTTGCGACAAAATCCACCTTGTCCGGATGCCGGCCGTCGGTGTAACCCTTTTCGGTGCGGTAAGTGGTGATTTCGAGTGCCATACCGTCAATCTTGGCTGTTACCGTGCCGTGCCTGAGTCCGGTCGGATGCACCTCATAGGCGGCAAGCGCCGCGCTTGCCTCGTCGGGCAGGGCTGAAGTGGTGAGATCCCAGTCGTGCGGTGTGACACCGCGCAGGCTGTCACGCACGCCGCCGCCGACCGCCCAAGCCGTATGGCCGTGGGCTTCCAGACAGGCAATGGCCTCGCGCACAGGCGCGGGCAAGTCGATCTTTCCGGAAAAACCGGTCAATTTCCCTTCCCCTTCTGCTTGAGGCGGTAGGAAGTGCCGTCGGGATTGAGTACAACCGTGTTGTCAAGCTGGGATTTGAGGCTGCGGCGGAAGCCTTCGATATACGCCTCGCGCAGCTCCTTCTGTTCTTTCTGTTCCTCCGGGGTCAGTCCCTCGGCCTTGGATTTACGCGCCAGTTCATTGATGCGTTCGATCTGTTCGTTTGTCATGGGAGTATGCCTCCTTTGTTCTGTTTTGTTTTTTTCTATTATATCAGGCTGGTTTGCCCCTGTCTATCTCCTTGACCGTGGATTCGGTGCATGATACAATAAAACAAGATTCACGATTCTACGTTCTGGAGGGATTCACGCATGAAAATTGAAACCCAATGCCTGCATGAGGGCTACAAGCCGGAAAACGGCGGCCCCAGCGCTCTGCCCATCGTGCAGTCCACGACCTATCGCTTTGACTCGACCGCAAAGATCGCGTCTCTCTTCGATATGCCCACCGAGTTTATGTACTCTCGCTTTGCAAACCCGACTTGTGACGCGGTCGAAAAGAAGATCGCAGCACTCGAAGGCGGCGTTGGCGCGATGCTGACCTCGTCCGGTCAGGCCGCTTCCCTGCTGTCTATTCTCAACCTGTGCTCGGCTGGCGACAGCTTCATCGCAGCGTCCACCATCTACGGCGGCACCATCAACCTGTTCGGTGTTACGCTCAAGAAGCTGGGCATCGAGTGCATCTGGGCCGATGCTGAGGCAGACGAGGCCGAGGTACAGAAGCTGTTCAAGCCCAACACCAAGGCAGTATTCGGTGAGACGCTGGCAAACCCGGCACTGACCGTATTCGACATTGAGAAGTGGTCGAACATCGCACACAAGAACGGTGTCCCGCTCATCATCGACAACACCTTTGCAACCCCCTATCTGTGCCGTCCGATCGAGTTCGGTGCGGATATCGTCATTCACTCGACCACCAAGTACATGGACGGCCATGCCGTACAGGGCGGCGGTGTCATCGTCGACGGCGGTAAGTTCGACTGGGCAGCCTCCGGCAAGTTCCCGGACTTCACCGAGCCCGACGAGAGCTACCACGGCGTTGTCTACACCCGCGAGTTCGGCAACATGGCATACATCATCAAGGCGCGCATGCAGCTGATGCGTGACTTTGGCTGCTATCCGGCAGCGCACTCTGCATTCCTGCTCAACCTGGGTCTGGAGACCCTGCCCGTTCGTATGCAGCGCTACTGCCAGAATGCCATCACGGTGGCCAAGCATCTGGAAGCTTCGGACAAGATTGCACACGTACGCTACCCCGGTCTGGAGAGCGACCCGCACCATGCACGTGCACAGAAGTACCTGCCGCTCGGCACCTCGGGCGTTATGTCCATCGACATCAAGGGCGGCCGCGAAACCGCTATGAAGTTCATGGACAGCCTGAAGCTTGCTTCCAACGAGGTACACGTTGCCGACATCCGCACCTGCGTGCTGCACCCGGCATCCGAGACCCATCGCCAGCTCACCGACGAGCAGCTGGTTGCTGCCGGCATCGAGCCCGGTCTGGTACGCCTGTCTGTCGGTCTGGAGAACGTCGAGGACATCATTGCTGACCTCGATCAGGCACTCGCCCAGCTCTAAGCGATCACATCCGATCGCCTAACCGGAGGTGTTTTCTTGCAAATCCGTTCCATCCGCGCGGAGGATCGCGACTTCTTCTGTTCGTCCATCCACGCGTTCTATCATTCCCCCGCCGTCTGTCACGAAATCCCCGCGCAAAATGCT
Organism: Butyricicoccus pullicaecorum; assembly: GCF_002160355.1. Lineage (NCBI taxonomy): Bacteria > Bacillati > Bacillota > Clostridia > Eubacteriales > Butyricicoccaceae > Butyricicoccus > Butyricicoccus pullicaecorum. The sequence goes on along the minus strand of NZ_NFKK01000001.1, from coordinate 39,633 downwards.
GTGCGCACCTTTGAACTGCTCCTGCAGGGCTCGCCCTACGCCGACTGTCTGATTGCAGAGGACGATACCGGTCGGCCGGTAGCCTACTGCCTGCTCGCACTGACCTGGTCGAATGAGGCCGGTGGTCTGTGCGTCTGGCTGGACGAGCTGATGGTGGACGAGAGTCAGCGCTCCAAAGGCGTTGGCCGTGCCCTCATCGCTGCCGTGCAGGAAAAGTACAAAGACGCTGCACGTCTGCGTCTGGAAGTGACCGATGAAAACCCGCGTGCCGCTGCGCTGTATCGCGCACTGGGCTTTTCCGATCTCCCCTATCGTCAGATGACGATGGATCGCAAGGTCTGAACGCACGCCCATGCAAGGAGGGACTGCGATGTTTTTACTCTACTGTCTGCTCACCTTCGCACTGGCCGCATCCGTCGGCGTAATTGTCCGCTGTCTGGTCTCGGTACGCCGCGAGCCTTCCTACTCCAAGCTGTCCGCGATCACTGCGGCCATCCTGCTGTGTCTGATGCTCATGCTCATCGCGCAGCAGACCGGCCCCTCGGCCTTCGGCTGGTTCCAGCCCATCTTCGGTCGTCTCTGACGTCCTGCAAAACAACAAAAGCCGCCCATTCGGGCGGCTTTTTTCATACCAAAATGTGCGGTGATCGTTCAAACACCATCGGGCTGTGCGCGGCGCAGGGTGCGGGCAGCCGCACGGAATACGCACTGGGTCATCTCCCGTGCTGCGACCACCTTGTCAGCAGCGGTCACCACCCAGCCCTCCTTGGACTGCGGCATACGCAGTGTCAGCGGGAACATGTGGGTTGCAATGGCATCGCGCTGGCGATCGGTCAGGGCAAAATAGCGCGACGCACGCTTTGCGGCCAGCACACCGTGTACAAACCCGTGCATGTGGGTCAAGCGATGAATGCCGCGGTAATGGCTCAGAAAGCGCTTAAACCACTCGTCATGCCAGTCATAGCCAAAGAAATCATGCAGCAGCGCCGCACGCGTGACCGAAATGATGTCTTCTTCGCTCCAGTCCATCGCACACGCCATGCGGAACGCCATACGCGCAACCGCAACCGAGTGCTCGTAAACCGAATTTTCTACACCGTGATGCACAAACTGCCGAGTTTCCTCAAATAAGGGGTGCGTCAGAATGTCCGCCGTCACGGCTTCAAATGAAAGACCCATTGGAAGCGCCTCCTCTCCGTTTCTTCTAGTTTCATTGTATGCGATTTTCCCAAAATTCGCAAGCGTTTCGGTCGGAATTTCACAAATTTTTTATTCTACTGCCATTCCGGGTATGCTATAATAAGAAAAACCATCATCCGACAATTTTCGCCATGTATAAAGGAGTTCGGTTATGAAGAAAAGATTGCTGGCGCTCGCGCTGCTCCTTCTGCTGACAGGCTGCGGCTCTGCGCCATCCACCCAGGCGGATACGTCCGAACCACCCGAGGCAACCGAGCCGGTCGTGCAGCCCAATATCGTCTCCACTTTGGCTGTGTGCGGCGACGCGATGAGCCACATGCCCCAGACAAGAGATGCCTATGACAGTCAGGCCGGTGCTTATGACTACAAGCCGATGATCCGTTTCGCCAAGCCCTGGATCGAACAGGCCGACTATGCGGTGGTCAATCTGGAGACTACCTTTGCCGGCGGCCCGGATTACTCGGGTTTCCCGGCGTTCAACACACCAGACGCGCTCGGAGATGCGCTCAAAGACGCGGGCTTTGATCTGGTCAGCACGGCAAACAATCACTGTCTGGATCGTGGATACGACGGCATGGTGCGCACGCTGGATGTGCTGGACAACCTTGGGCTTGCGCACGTCGGCACCTATCGCTCTGCTGAGGAGCGCGCCGCGCAGAACGGTGTCCATGTTGCCGATGTGAGTGGTATCAAGGTCGCATTCCTGTCGTATACTTACGGCACCAACGGTATTCCGGTGAGTAAGTCTCATCCCGATACAGTCAATATTTTGCACACCGACTACATGAGTGATGCACAGGTTCTGGACACCGCGCGCATTGCCGACGATCTGGCCGCAGCCGAGGCACTGTCCCCTGACCTCATCGCTGTAATTGTACACTGGGGCGTGGAATATCAGACCACGCAGAATGAGCATCAGGAAGAGATTGCAGACTTTCTCTTTGACCATGGCGCCGACGTCATTTTGGGCAGTCACCCGCACGTCTTGCAGCCGATGGAGACCCGCACCCTGACCGATCGGGATGGTACAACGCACACCGGGTTTGTTTGCTGGTCACTGGGCAACTTTATTTCCTCGCAGAATGATGAGTATACCGACACGACCGTCGTGCTCAATCTGGAGCTGACCAAGAATCCCAATACCGGCGTGACCGATGTCACCAAGGTCGGATACGTCCCGCTGTACATGCTTGATCGTGAGCAGGAAGTGGGCGGCGAGCGCTTCACCCTGCTCGATGCGCACCGCGGCATTGAAGAATACGCCTCGGGCGACAGCAGCTATATCTCGTCCTCGACTGAGAAAAAGCTGCAAAAATGCGTGTCCGACTGTCACAAAATTCTGGGGGCAGACTACGATCAGGCAGCCTGAAGCCGAGCAAAGGCTCATTTTGTCGGAAAAGTCTCCCGCGCCCGTGGCGCGTATGAAATCCAGTAAAAAGTCGCGACATGTGCGTGACTTTTTACACAGCAAAATGTCCAGAATCGCTCATTTATGCGCGGTTCTGGACATTCTTCGTCCAAAGCGCTTTGCGCGGCGGACGCCTACTCGTCGAAAAACCGCAGTTTTTCGACGACATAAACAAAGCGCAGCTGTATAAGCTGCGCTTTTTATGTCCGGACATGCCAGCACCCCGAACGGGAGGGAGGCTCATTCGGGGCGCTGACAAAATCAAGGTATGAGAAGTAAAAAGAACATTGGGAATATGGGAACCATGAGTTACAAATCAAGGGGGATTTGCTTTCCTCGTCTTCCATTATAACGCCCCGGGCGTTCTTCCCGCAATAGTCAATTCTTACGACCTCATCCCCATATTTTTGTCTATTCTGCTTGTTTTTCTGTGCATTCTCTGTGCACACTTCTCCCTTTTATGCAAAATAGTCGGTCTCGCGACGTTCCCGGGTGGTTAATCTTTTGCGCGGGATGCAAATACACGTCGATCGGGCAGCTGAGCTAAGATAATGGCCGCGAATGCCAGCACGCAACCGGTCAGCTCACGTACCGACAGACGCTCACCGAGCAGTACCCAGCCAGCCAGTGCCGCAACCACCGACTCAAGCGACAGGATGAGCGACGCGACGGTCGGCTCGGTGTATTTCTGACCGATGACCTGCAAGGTGTAAGCAACCGCGCTGCTGAGCACGCCTGCGTACAGGATGGGTGCCCAGGCACCGAGCAGTGCATCAAAGGTCGGCTGCTCAATGAAGAGCATCGGAATCAGGCACAGTGCTCCGGCCGTGAAAAACTGGATGCACGACATGCGCACGCAGTCCACACCGGGCGAAAAATAGTCGATGATAAGGATATGGGTGGAAAATCCAACCGCTGCCGCGAGCACAAGCAGATCGCCCAGCGCAATGCCCGACGATTCGGTCATGCACAGCAGGTACATGCCGCACAGTGCCAGTGCGACTGCGCCCCACACCTTCGCACTCACGCGCTTACCGACCAGGAGGCCGAGTAGCGGGACAATCAGGATGTACATCGCGGTCAAAAATCCGGCCTTACCGACCGAAGTACGCGCGATACCAAACTGCTGCAAAACCTCGGACACCGCCAGCGATACGCCACAGCACACACCGCCCAAAATCGGCCATGCTTTGTTCTTGGGCGCAGACTCTTTGGTCTGGCTGCGGCTGTCCAGACGATCGAGCAGCGCGATACAGGGCAAAAGTACCACGCCGCCGATCAGGTTACGCACACTACTGAACGTAAACGGCCCGACATAGTCCATGCCCACCGACTGCGCCACAAATGCCACGCCCCAGATAATCGCGGTCAGCAAGAGCACTGCATTTGCACGCATACGAATAGATTGTTTCATGTCTCTCTCCCCAAATTGATATTCTCCGCTGCCTTGACAGCGCTGTCTTATATTATGTCTTATTTTTTCGATTTTGGCAAGAATTCCTGACAGATTCACCCGGCTTTCCATTGACATTTCCCCGCAGAATTGCTATACTGTTCACAACAAATGTAGTTTTTAACACTACATCAAAAAGAGATTGCCCATCCGCCGCGTGCGGATCGATGATATCGGTTATTTTAGGATGTGACATCTATGAACTTCAAAATCGCTGTTGATAGCTCCGGTGACCTGCACTGCGGCATGCACTGTGCCCCCGGTGTATCTCTCTCCATTGTTCCACTCACGCTGCACGCCGGCGATCTGTCTTATGTGGACGACGCTGCGCTCGACGTGCACGCCGCGCTCGATGCCTTGCAGGCGTCCGGCGCCGCAGTCTCTACCTCCTGCCCGTCTCCCGAGGCTTGGGCAAGTGTATTCCGTGAGGCCGACTGCACCTTTGCAATCACCATCTCTTCCGAGCTGAGCGGTTCCTATCGCGCCGCAGTCATTGCGCGTGATCTGGTGATGGATGAATTCCCGGACAAGAAAATTGCAATCATTAACTCTCGTGCGACTTCCGGACAGATGATTCTGCTCGCGCACAAGGTAAACGAGCTCATCGCGCAGGATCTGCCCTTTGAGCAGATCATTCATCAGGTCGAGGACTACAACCAGAGTCTGCATATTTACTTCACCCTGTGTTCGTTCGACAATCTGGTCAAGGGCGGCAGAATGCCCAAGCTGATGGGCACACTGGTCAAGAAGCTGGGCATGCGCATCATTGGCACGGCAGATCAGGGACGCATTAAAGTTGTGCACAAGTGCCGCGGTGAGCGCAGCACGCTGATGACGCTGCTCGATGACATGAAGCGCAGCTGTGATTTGAACGAGCGGCATGTTTACATTACCCATTGCCGCAATCCCAAGCTTGCCCTGACGCTGCAAAACCTGATTTTGGCCGAAGCGCCCGGTGCGAAAATTACCATTCTGCCGACGCATGGTATTACGAGCTACTATGCCGAGGAGCAGGGTATTATTATTTGTTATTGAGATTTGGATTGTACAGGAAAGGCTGTGCCGACGCGATCGGCACGGTCTTTTTTTGTGCTATAAGTGTGTATAAGAAAAAACCGTTCCCCGAGGGGAACGGTTTTGGTGTATTTGGTTGAATTGATTCCCGGGCCGGACACCGGGAATCAAGGGGGATTTCGCCGTCTGCGGACGGCGACGCAGGGCGCTGCCCTACGAACCCGCAAACCTTTGAAAAGGTTTGATCGAAACTTTATTGTTTACTGCTTGTCCATCATGCCACGCACGATCTTTTCCGCTGTGATGGGCAGGGTACGAACACGCACACCGGTTGCGCGCGCGACAGCGTCTGCAATCGCGGGCGACGGGGTGTTGATAACGACCTCACCGATGGACTTTGCACCAAACGGGCCGGTCGGCTCGTAGCTGCTCTCGAACTCGACACGTACCGTGCCGATATCCAGACGGCTGGGGATCTTATACTGCATAAACGAGTTGGACAGGTTGGTACCGTCGGCAGCGTATACGATATCCTCGTACAGTGCCATACCGATGCCCTGTACCAGACCGCCCTCAGTCTGAACGCGTGCCAGATTGGGGTTAATCGGCGTACCGCAGTCAACTGCTGCGACATAGTCGATCAGCTCTACATGACCGGTCTCAGGATCGACCTCGACCTCGGCTGCGCCTGCCATAAACGGCGGGGGCGATACCGGCGAGGAATGGCTGACGGTTGCAGAGAGCACGTCACTGCATCCGCACTGACCGCTGTATGCAATCGAAGCCAGATCGGCCGAGCGGGTCTCGTCCTCGAGCGAGAAGACGCGCTTACCATCAAATGCAACCTCTTCCTCGGTCAGGTTAAGCATCTTCGCACCCTGACGGATGATCTTGCCGCGCAGCTCCTCACAAGCGCGCACACAAGCCATACCGGTGACATAAGTCGTCGCGGATGCGTAAGAACCGGAATCATACGGTGCGGTGTCGGTATCGGATGCGTAAACTGCGATATCCTCCATGCGGCACTCCAGACAGTCAGCTGCCATCTGTACCAGAATGGTATCACAGCCGGTACCCATATCGGTACAGCCGAGCAGCATATTATAGGTGCCGTCATCGGACAGGCGGATGATGACCGCGCCGACGTCTACGTTGGAGATCGCCGAGCCCTGCATTGCCATTGCCATACCAACCGCACGGATGCGGCCGTTGGGCATCACGCGGGGCTTGATCTTTTCATCCCAGCCGATCATCTCACGCACGCGCTGTACGCAGCGATCCAGTGCGCAGGCGTTGGTCTTTTCGCCGTAGTATGCCGGCATGACCATGCCCTCGCGTACCATGTTCTGCATGCGCAGATCGATGGGGTCACGGCCGAGCTCGTCAGCCAGCTCGTTGACGATGGACTCAACCGCAAAGATACCCTGGGTCGCGCCATAGCCGCGGTATGCACCGGCAGACATGACGTTGGTATATACAACGTCGTAGCGGAAGCGGAAAGCTTCCTGCGTGCCCGAGTACAGCGGGATGGGCTTATGACCGGACAGGCCGACGGTCGTGGGACCGTGCTCACCGAATGCACCGGTGTTAGACAGAGTGTACAGATCGATACCGCGGATGGTACCGTCCTTCATGGCACCAATGCGCACGGTGACTTCCATCTCGTGACGCGGGCTGGATGCGATCATGGACTCCTCACGGGTGTAGATGATCTTTGCCGGGCGACCGGTCTTGATGGTTACAATTGCCGGATAAACCTCGGTAATGACCGTCTGCTTGGCACCAAAACCACCGCCGATGCGGGGTTTCATCACGCGTACCTTGGACTTCGGGATACCGAGTGCGATGGACAGGATACGACGGACGTGGAAAGGTACCTGGGTAGAAGAAATGATGTTCAGGCGGCCGTATGCGTCCAGCTGGGTAAAGGTGCGGAAGGTCTCCATCGGGGTCTGCTGGTTTGCCTTGGTGTGATAGGTGCGCTCGAGCACAACATCACAGCTTGCCAGCACGGCTTCGATATCGCCGTGGCCTTCCTGACCGGAAGCGCACAGGTTGCGCTTGTTATCTGCACCGACCGGGCAGTTTGCGACCCAGTTTTCCTCGGGATGAATCAGAACCGGGTTGTCCTTGGCCTTATGGAAGTCCAGAACCGGCTCGAGCACCTCGTACTTGACCTTAATCATGCGCAGCGCACGATCGACTGCCTCATCGGTCTCACCTGCGACAATCGCAACCGCGTCACCGACAAAGCGCACGCGACGGTCAAGAATCAGACGGTCATACGGAGAGGGTTCCGGGAAAGTCTGGCCAGCCATGGTGAAACGGTTCTGCGGAACATCCTTATAAGTCAGCACGCAGGCGATGCCCGGTACCTTCTTGGCGATGTCCACGTTGATGTCCTCGATCAGCGCATGCGCGTGGGGCGAGCGCAGAACTTTGACGATCAGCGCGTTCTGGGGAGCGATATCGTCGGTATAGACCGGCTGACCGGTGGTCAGCGCACGGGCATCCGACTTGCGCACGCCCGTTCCTACATACTTCTGGTTCATGCTTCCTCCTTTTCCGCCAGATACTTGCGGATGGCACGCAGCTGGCTGACGTAACCAGTGCAGCGGCACAGGTTGCCCGCAAGATAATTACGGATGTCGTCCTCGGTGGGGTTCTTAAGCTCACGAGTCATGCCGATGATGTTCATAATCAGGCCGGGACTGCAAAAACCGCACTGCTCCGCGCCCTCGTCGGCCAAATAGGTGCCGATCTCGGCAGCCTCACTCTGCAGGCCTTCCATGGTCTCGACCACCTTGCCGTCGATGCGAGCGGTCAGCGTCGAGCAGGACAGCACCGGACGGCCATCGACCAGCACGGTGCACAGGCCGCAGTTTGCGGTCTCACAGCCGCGCTTGACCGAGTAGCAGCCGCGGCTTCTGAGGTATTCGGTCAGCGGCTGCGCCGGATTGACCTCATCGGTCACCTTTTGTCCGTTGAGTGTATACGAAATCTTCATGCGTTAATCCTCCTCGATGGCAAGCGCCGCACGGCGCACCAGAACACGGCACAGATGTGCGCGGTACTCGGCAGAGCCGCGCAGATTGCTGGAAAAGGTCAGGGTGTCTGCGCAGCGATCGGCAAAGGCCTGTACCGCTTCGCCGTCCTCGCGTACCACCAGGGCTGCACGCTGCGGACGTGCACCGACTGCGCATACGGTCTGGTCAGCGGTGCGGCAGACCGCAACCGCCAGCACCGGGAAATCGGTGGCAGATGCGCGATGGGTCACATAAGCCGCCTTCTGTCCGCGCTTGGGCAGGCGGACTTCGACCAGAATGTCACGGTCGTAAGGCATGTTCACAAAGTCTGCAAGGGCAACCACACCAGCCTTATGCAGTACGACCTCCGCACCGAGCGAGAGGAACAGGGTGAGCGGATCGGAGAAACCAAATCGTCCCCAGATGCTGCCACCGATGGTGGCGCAGTTACGGAACTGCACGCCAACGATGTGACGGACACACTCGGCGATACAATCGCCAAAGTAAGCGGCGAGACCGGGATGGGTTTCAATCTGGCGCAGCGTGACCATGGCACCCAGCGCAAAGTATTCGTCCTGTTCGGTGATCTGATCGAGACCCAGTTTAGAAAGATCAATCGCGGTGGACATCATACGGCGACCCATCTTGAGCCAGCCGCAGCCGCCGAGCACAGTGCTCTTGGGTTTTTGGTTGAGTTCATATGCCTCGTCCAGGCTGGACGCGACCACATAATTTTGCGTCGTGAACATATCTGCTCCTTTCGGGATTGTTGCAATACAAACGGCTGGGCGGGCTGTCTGACTGCAAAAAAACCGCCGTTCGCGTCTTTTCTCTGTCAAAACCACGCGCACGGCCTATTCTCATCATATATATTAAATTGTACCATTCCCGCCGCTTGAATGCAATGCACATTTTCGACGGAAAACACCGCAAAACTCTGTCAATTCCCGTAAATTCTCGCTGTCCCGCCAAAAATACACCGCTCGCCCTCTGTACAATCGCTCCCCTGACCTGTATAATAAAACTGTACGACGAAAATTATACCACACGTAGGAGGACTGTCTTGAAATCTAACCTGCATTCCAAGCTCTACCGCCTGGTCGGCGGGCTTGAAGTGATCGTGGGCATCTGTATCCTGGTTGCAGTTGCGGCCGCAACTTTCGGCCTCATCGCTGACATCCACATCCCGACCATCGTCTCATCACCCGAATCCCTCCAAGCCTACCTCACCACTGCCATGACCATCATCATCGGCGTCGAATTCGTCAAGATGATTTTCAGCTACAACATCAACACAGTCATCGAAGTGCTGATGCTGGCTGTCGCACGTCAAATGGTGGTCACCCACACAAGCCCCGTCGAAAATCTCATCACAATCGTTTCGGTTTCCCTGCTTTTCGCAATCCGCAAATTCCTCTACGTCCCCCAGCTCGACCAGAACAAGCACGACATCCACGGCAGTCTGCTGCCTCACTTTATGCGCCGTGCTCTGCACCTCGACGAGCAAAAGGAACCCGAAGCCGATCTTGGAAAGGAAGAATCATCTACGCATGTTACCCAATGACCCCATTATTCTGCTCAGCTACATTAACACCAAACTGCGCGACGACTACGCCGATCTCGACGATCTGTGCATCTCGCTTGGCATCGATGCCGGTGACCTGTGCGGCCGTCTGGCGCCCCTCGGTTATACCTATAACCACAAGAACAATCGCTTTCAGTAAGAAAGGACGCGCATACCATGTTATATCCCATTCTGGATGCCGTCCGCGAAGCCGGACAGATCATCCTCAGCGCCCATGACGTACAGGTATCCTCCAAAGAGGGCATCGGCAACTTTGTCACCACTTATGACGTCAAAGTCCAATCCTTCTTACGTGAAAAGCTGCTGTCTATCGTCCCCGACGCCCACTTCGTCGGTGAGGAGGACAAGGTACACGACGATGCACTGCACGGTCTGGCGTTCATCGTCGATCCCATCGACTGCACGGCAAACTTTGTACGCGGCATGAAGCACTCGGCTGTCTCGGTCGCACTGGCGCGCGACGGCGTGCTCATTCTCGGCGCCGTGTACAACCCCTATCGCGATGAAATGTTCTACGCCGAACTGGGCAAGGGCGCATTTCTCAACGGAACCCCCATCCACGTTTCCGACCGCACCCTGTCTGAAGGCGTGTTCTGTATCGGCACCTCGCCGTATCACCGTTCCCTGCGCGAACGCACTATGACCATCGCCGGTCGACTCATGGAGCGTATGCAAGATCTGCGGCGCTTCGGCTCGGCCGCACTCGATCTGACCGACATCGCCTGCGGACGCGTCGAACTCGGTTTCGAGTGCATTTTACAGCCCTGGGACTTCGCCGGCGGTGCAATCATTCTGACCGAGGCCGGTGGACGGATTACCCAGCTCGACGGCTCGCCTATTACGCTTGACCGTCCCTGCTCCATCCTCAGCGGCAACCCGCTTGCTCACAGTGCATTCCTCGAGGAAAACCTTGCAAAATGAATTTTTCCACTCCGCCTTCCTGCATGGAGGGCAGATTTTTTTACCCAAATTTAGAGAATCTCCACTACTTTTATTCCCGACTTTTAGCACTATACACAAAACAAAATACTAAAATGCACAAAATCAGAATAATTCGTATAATCATTTTTAAACAATTTGCTTATAAATATTTGTGCAAAAATCTCAACCAAGCGAAATTTCATGCGCATATTTAACAAAATTGCGTGTTAAATGTTGCCTATTCTGCTGAATCAGCGTAAAATAGCATAACAAAATAAAAAAACCGGTCGCCGGCTCTCCCGATTTTTCGGGAATCGGCCTACTTCGTGAAAGGACTGAACATTCCATGAACCATAATTTTTCTCCCGCCATGCTCGGCGAGGGCTGGAATATGCTCAAGCATGCCGAGCGCGACCAATACTTCCTGGTTGCACCTGAGACGCAGCATCAGGATATGCGTCTTGTTTTGATTGAAATTATGACCCAGCTGCTCGCTGGCAAGCACATTGTCATGCTCGCACAGAGCCATACCGCTAACAGCCTGGGCGCTCTGCGCGCACTCTCCCCCGAGACCCGCATCCTCAAGCGCGGCAACGAGACCGCTCTGTTCGCAGAACTGGGCGACGTTCCCTCCGCTGAAATGCTGTGCGCACTGCCCCGTACCGGTGCATTCCGTCTGCGTTTCGCCGGTTTCGACGGCTCGGTTCCCGGTGAGCTCATCTTCTCCGGTCTGATCGAGAACGAATGCCCCGCTGATATCGTGCTCGACTGCACCTATCTGGCTGGTCGTCCGGCTCTCGGCATCACCCTCGCACCCGAACAGATGGAAGAGGACACCCTCGTAGACCTCGTCCGCCACGCTGTCGCAGATCACGGCGCTGCCCTGCGCATCGATTTCGCTTCGTAAGGTCAGCACCCTGCTGAAGTTTGGATCAAACCTTTTCAAAGGTTTGCGGGTTCTTAGGGCAGAGCCCTGAGCCGCGTCCCGCAGGACGCGGAATCCCCTCTTGATTCCCAGTGTCCGACCTGGGAATCAACTAAATAAAACCCACAAAAACCGTTCCTTGATCAAGGAACGGTTTTCTCTTTCTCCCCAACTTCTCTTACATATCTTAAAGTCCCACAACGCAAAAAAGCCTGTCCATTCGGACAGGCTTTATAGCTTGCTTTGTAAAAATTACTCCGCAGTGTAGGGCAGCAGGGCTACGTGACGTGCACGCTTGATCGCCTCGGTCAGCTGACGCTGATGCTTTGCACAGGTGCCGGTCATACGGCGGGGCAGGATCTTGCCGCGCTCAGACATGTAACGGCGCAGCTTAGCTACGTCCTTATAGTCGATGGCCTCTACCTTATCTACGCAGAAGGAGCAAACCTTTCTGCGGCGACGTCCACCGCGCTGTGCGCGCTCCGGACGGGGAGTAAATTCCTTCTTGGTCTCTTCCATTGTCAGGTACCTCCTTTTTTCAAAAATCAAAAGGGAACGTCGGAATCATCATCCAGCTCCGCAAAGTCCGAATCACCGACCGAAAGGTCGAAGCTCGGCGCGGGAGCCATCTGAGAACCCATATCGAATCCCTCGGGACGGATCTGCGAGCCAGAGTCATAGCTGCCGGCGTAACCGCCGTTCGTATCGCGAGACTTCTTGGTCTCACCAAACGAAATTTCATCAGCATTGATCTCGATGGAAACACGCTTATTTCCGTTCCTGTCTTCCCAGTTCCGCGACTGGATGCGGCCGACTACAATCGCGAGCATACCCTTGGTGAACCACTGCTTAACAAACTCGGCCTGACGACCCCATGCGACACAGTCGATGAAATCGGTCTGACGCTCGCCGTTCGGGCCCTTACGGTCGCGATCAATCGCGAGGGTAAAAGACGCAACAGCGGTGTTGGAAGCAGTATGGCGCAGTTCAGGATCTCGCACTAAGCGGCCCATGAGGATCGCTTTATTCAGCACGATTTCTCACCCGCCTTAGTCCAGGGCTACGATGATGGAACGCATCACGCCGTCCGTAATCTTGTAGATACGGTCGAGCTCAGCCGGGAAAGACGGAGCGGACGTAAACTGAATCAGGGTGTAGTAGCCCTCATGCAGGTCGTCGATTGCGTAAGCCATACGGCGCTTGCCCCAATCTTCAACCTTGTCTACGGTACCGTTCGCCTCTACGAGAGACTGGAACTTCTGCACCAGAGCAGAAATCTCCTCCTCACCGAGGGTGGGGTTGACAATGAAAAGAGTCTCGTACTTGCCAGTTACCTTTGCCATGTTTTTGCACCTCCTTTTGGACTTTGGCCCACGATCATACGCGTCGTGAGCAAGGATACTTCCTTATTATATCTGACTTTCTTAAATTGTCAAGCGATTCTTTGAAATTTTTTTGGTTTTTTTCGCAATATTGCTTGACGAACCTTTTCCCTTGTGCTAAAATATCATTGCTGTGCCGGACAGTCCACCGTCCTTGTGCAACTTCACAAAACAGCTGCTAGTATGGCTCAGTTGGTAGAGCAGCGCATTCGTAATGCGCAGGTCGTCGGTTCGAGTCCGACTACTAGCTCCAAAGTTTAACCGCTCTTTCTTCGGAAAGAGCGGTTTTTTTGTGTCCAAAAAACCGCATGGTAAAATTGCCCAAATTTTCTGCCTGATTTTTTCTCTTTTGTAAATGATATTTATTCTTGACTTTTGTTTCCTTCACTTGTATAATGACATCAGAAATCATTCCTAACATCACTTGACTTTCCGTTGTGTGTGCGGTCTGTACGATCGTTCCGTTCGGCAAAATCCTTTTCCGTGTACCGATTTTGCCAGCATCGTACTTCCGCAAATAAGCCGAGAAGAGAGGAAAAATATGTCCAAACACCTGCCCTTATCCGTCCGCGTCCCCATCGAACCGGACAACCCCAGCATTCTCCGTGTGGAGGAGAAATGCATCCGATGCGGCATGTGCAAGCAAGTGTGCACCGAGCGCATGGGCATCCACGGCACCTACACGCTGGCCGAAACCGGTGATCAGGCCATCTGTATTCACTGCGGTCAGTGTGCCAATGTCTGTCCGACCGACAGCATCATGGAACGCGACGCGCATCACGCCGTACAGCAGGCCATCGCAGACCCGGACAAAATCGTGATCGTAAGCACTTCGCCTTCGGTGCGTGTGGCACTGGGCGAGGCCTTCGGTCTGGAACCGGGTACCTTCGTAGAAGGAAAAATGGTCGCGCTGCTGCGGGCACTGGGCGTCGACTATGTACTCGACACCAACTTTGCTGCCGATCTGACCATCGTCGAGGAGGCCAGTGAGCTGATCGAGCGCGTTACGTCCGGCAACGCTCCCCTGCCCCAGTTCACCAGCTGCTGCCCGGGCTGGGTCAAGTTCGCAGAGCTCTATTACCCCGAACTGCTGCCCAACCTGTCCACTGCAAAAAGCCCCATCGGCATGCAGGGCCCGACCATCAAAACCTATTTCGCAAAACAGAAAAACCTCGATCCCCGCAAGATCGTGAACGTCGCGCTGACACCGTGCACAGCCAAGAAGTTCGAGATCGAGCGCGAGGAAATGTGCGCATCGGCCGATTACCATGGTATTCCCGGTATGCGGGACATGGATCTGGTCATCACCACCCGCGAGCTGGCGCGCTGGGCTAAGGAAGCCGGCATTGATTTTCACAGTCTGCCCGATGCATCCTATGATGATATCATGGGACGTGCGTCCGGCGCAGGCGTGATCTTCGGCAACACCGGCGGCGTCATGGAAGCGGCGCTGCGTACCGCCTACGAGTACCTCACCGGCACCCCGGCACCCGAGGCGCTCTACGACTTACAGCCCGTGCGCGGCTACGACGGCATCCGCGAAGCTACCCTGCACGTCGGTGAGCACGAACTCAACGTCGCAGTGGTCTATGGTACGGCCAACGCCCGCACGCTGATCGAGCGCATGAAAAACGGCGGCAAGCAGTACCACTTCATCGAGGTCATGGCCTGCCCCGGCGGCTGCATCGGCGGCGGCGGTCAGCCCAAAGACCTGCTGAAGGATGCCGACCAGATCCGTCAGAGCCGTATCTCCGGCCTGTACGCACGCGACGCTTCGCTGACCGTGCGCAAGAGTCACGAAAACCCCGATATCAAACTGGTATACGAGCAGTTCTACGGTCAGCCGCTGAGCGAAATGGCCGAAAAGATGCTGCACACAACTTACACCGATAGAAGCAACACGTTACATGTGAGAGGAGAACATATTATGAAAAAGTGGAAGTGCAAAGTTTGCGGTTACATCTACGAGGGCGAGTCTCTGCCCGCTGATTTCACCTGCCCGATCTGCAAGCAGCCGGCTTCGGCATTTGAGCCGATCGAGGAAGCGCCCAGCGCATCCAAGTACGCTGGCACCCAGACCGAGAAGAATCTGGAAGCTGCATTTGCCGGCGAGTCCGGTGCACGCAATAAGTACACCTACTTCGCTTCGATCGCCAAGAAGGAAGGCTACGAGCAGATCGCTGCCCTCTTCCTCAAAACCGCTGAGAACGAGAAGGAGCACGCAAAACTGTGGTACAAGGAGCTGTACGGCCTGGGTGACACCGCTGAAAACCTGCTGCACGCTGCCGAGGGTGAGAACTACGAGTGGACCGACATGTACGACGGCTTTGCCAAGACCGCTGAGGAGGAAGGCTTCCACGATCTGGCACGCAAGTTCCGTCTGGTTGCAGCCATCGAGAAGCACCACGAAGAGCGTTACCGTGCTCTGCTCCGCAATGTAGAGACCGCACAGGTCTTCAAGAAGAGCGAAGTCAAGGTATGGGAGTGCCGCAACTGCGGTCACATCGTAGTCGGCACCGAGGCTCCTGAGGTTTGCCCGACCTGCGATCATCCGCAGAGCTTCTTCGAAGTACACGAAGAGAACTACTAAGCCCATTTTGAGACCAAACCGTCTTTCCTAACCGGGAGGCACAGTGGATTTTATCCGCTGTGCCTCTCTTTTTTGTACTTACCGACCGTTGACATTTCTGTCTACTACATGTAGACTATAATTGTCTACAGGATATAGACAGAAAGGAAGGTGACCGTATGCAGGACTTCAAACTCGGTGCCGTCGAGTCGCGCTTTGCCGACCTCATCTGGCTGCACGCGCCCATCACGACGAGTGAACTGGTCAAACTGTGTGCGCAGGAGCTGAGCTGGAAGCGCACCACGACCTACACCGTGCTCAAGCGCCTGTGCGAGCGCGGGCTGTTCCAGACACAGGATAGCGTGGTCACGCCGCTGCTCTCGCGCACAGAATTTTACGCCCGGCAGAGCGAACAGTTCGTCGAGCAGAGCTTCGACGGCTCGCTCCCCGCATTTCTCGCCGCATTCACCACCCGCAAGCGCCTGTCCCCGGAGGAAATCTCCGAGATTCGCCGCATGATCGATGCCTGTGAAAAGGAGTGAGTGACATGACTGAGCTGTTTTTGTCCTTCGTCAATCGCAGTATCACCGCCGGATGGATGATTCTTCCCGTTCTCTGTCTGCGCTGGTGCCTGCGCAACTTCCGCTCCAAAGACCTCATCTGCATCCTGTGGGGACTGGTCGGGCTGCGCCTTGCCCTGCCCTTTTCCCTGCCCACGCCGTTCAGTCTGGTTCCCTCTGCTCAGACTATCCCGACCGATATCATGTATGCGTCCTCTCCCGCCATTGATACCGGCCTGAGCACGCTCAACCAAGCGGTCAATCCGATGCTCTCGGCCTCGTTCTCCCCCGACCCGGCCGCAAGCGCAAATCCGCTGCAAATCCTGCTCGCACTCGCCGCTCTCATCTGGGTGATCGGCATTGCGCTCTTTGCGCTCTATGCTCTCATCAGCTTGCTGCGCCTGCGTCACCGTCTGGCCGAGGCTGTTCCGGTGGGGGATAACGTATGGGTCTGCGATCACATCGCCTCGCCTTTCCTGCTCGGTCTGACGCATCCGCGCATTTATCTCCCGTCCTCGCTCGATTCCCAGACCGCAGCTTCCGTCATCGCACATGAGCATGCTCACCTAGTGCACCGCGACCCCATCTGGAAAGCCGTCGGTTTTGTCCTGCTCGCGCTCTACTGGTTCCACCCGCTCGTCTGGGTGGCCTACATCCTGTTCTGTCGGGACATGGAACTTGCCTGCGACGCACGCGCAACCCGCGACTTCTCCCCCGCCGAGCGCAAAACCTACGCCGAAGCGCTGCTGGCATGCAGCCTGCCCCACGCCGGACGGTCGTTCTGTCCGCTGGCGTTCGGGGAAATCGGGGTCAAATCCCGCATCCGTGCTCTGCTGCAAGGCAAAAAGCCCTCGCACTTGCTTGTAGTCGTGACCATCTCCATCATCGCGATTCTGGCCGTCTGTTTTCTGACCGATCCTGCCCAGCCCAAATCGACTGTGCCACTGCCATCGGATGAAGTCATATCTGACGCAATCCTAACCCACTACAACGCCCATTCGACCGAGGATCTGCTGTGTACCGAAAATCACGCCCCGCTTGCAACGGTATATCAGGAAAATTCTGATGGGTCGGTCGTGGTCACGAAATACCTTATGGTGCTGTATCTGGAACTGGCACGCGACGGCGATTGGTTCCGCGAGCAGAGCGGCAGCCACATTCCAACTGCTCTCACCTTCCACGTCCAGCCGGATGGCAGCTGCACGCTGACCGAATACTGGGAACCGGGTGACGGCAGCCTGTACGCTCCAGACATCCGCGCCAAATTCCCAGCAGATATCGCAGAACGCGCACTGGACACCCAGCGATACATCGACGAACAGATGAAAGCCTGTTACGATCAGGCAATCGCCTACTGGGGTTTGGAAAAGCAATGATAACATTCCACAAATGCAACAAGGTCATGCCGTTTGGCATGACCTTGTCGTCTTTTCGGGGGATTTTTATTTGATGGTTACGTTGCCTGTGCCCTCAGTGCCCATAGAAATGAGGTTTGCGTACAGCTTGTACGCGCCCGGATTGAGCGCCTGCAGCTGACGATCCCAAACAACTGCACTATAGGTATAGTGTCCGCCGTTCTCCATGTCCTTGTACAGGATAGCCGGTCTCATCTGACCTTCGGGGTCCTGACCTTCAAACAGTACGGTGTAGCCCAGTGCTTCCATCGCCTCAACCTGGCCGGCTGCTGCGGTGCCCGGCGTCCACTCGCAGCGCTGCTGGGTCCAGCCATCCCAAATGGATGCCTTGGACAGTTCGCCCTCGCGCTGCAGGTCGATCTTGTTGATGCCAGTGTAGAACGGAGTTGCTGCCGCTGCGTCGCTTACATAAACGTCGCAGTCTTCCTTGTTGATGTTGGAGTTGCCCAGGGTGAAGGGTACCGGTGCCAGCGGCATGGTGCCGTCCGACTGCTTCCAGTTCTGATAATGCAGTACCAGGTTACCGCCTGCGTTTGCGTAATCGATCAGGTTCTGCATCGAGCTGCGCAGTGCGCTGCTGACCGGGCTCTGGTCGGCCAGTGCGGTCTTGCCGATGATGATGGTATCGAACTGCTTTGCAAGTTCTGCACCCGACTTTGCGATATCCGAGGTGCTCAGCTCCTTGAGATTAGCTGCTGCCTTGTCCGCAGAGGAGTACATGCCCTTGATGTAATCATAGACGAAGTCGTCGCTGCCGCCCTTGAGGAAACCGATCTTGATATCGTCGGTAGGCAGCTGATACTCGGCTACCGTCACGTTCTGTACAGCCTTCTTGTAGTAGTTCTGCGTATTGATGTGGTCGTAATCGATGACTTCATAGCCCTCGGAGAAGAACTCGCCATTGGGCAGCGTCGCGGTGACGACCAGTGCAGTGCTCTTGTCCTTATAGGTCTTGGGGATGGTCACATCGAGGGTCACCGTGATGGTCTGATCCTCGGCTGCGATGGATACCGTCTTGGTGGAAACCTGAATACCCGAGGTGGTATCTTCGGGAACTGCGGTTACCTGAATGTCACCGGTTGCACCCTTGAGGTTGTTGCGGATGGTGACCTCAATCGTGCTGTGGATGTCCTCGCCCACATACTTGAGCATGGACGACTCGTTCTCAACCAGCAGCGACAGCTTGGGTACGACGCGCATTTCGGGTTCGTTCTCGATGGTGTAGGTCACGCCGCCGGTCTTAACGTCCATCTCGGCCTGAATGGGTGCATGCGAGTAGGGATCGGTGGGGTTGGTGGTGACACCAAAGACCAGATCTTCATACGCGTTCTGATTTTCTACCATTGCAGCGGTCATCTGTGCCGGGTCCTGATGGCCTTCTACACCGGCTGCCTTGGGCGTATTCGGGGTTGCACCCTCCTTGACGCCGCCGTTCGGATATGCATCGTTGGTGTACGGCTCATTGTACGGTGCATTGTACGGGCCGGTGTAGGTCTTGTAGCTCTCGGGAACCTTGACCTGACATACAAACTGCTTGCCAGCGTTGCGTCCGTTGGACTGAACGTTCTTAGCCGGCTGGCTGCTCACGATCTGCCAGCCAGAGGGCAGTACCAGGAATTCCGAAGCCGAGCTGGGCAGGGTGACCTCGCCGTCTGCGTCATTGCGTGCCCATGCGGTTGCGGTGACGGTCACGGTCTGACCCGGATGTACGTCGGTATCGTCTACGCTGATATCTACATCAATCGCATAGATTTCCTGCAGAACCTTGGTGATATGGTCGCGGATGCGGCGGGCATATTCCAGATTGTCCGCATCATCGGCGGGAATCTTGGCCTCGATCTGATCGAGTGCCTTGAGCGCATCGGTCAGCAGCTTGGCATTCTCGGTCACGTCCTTCTGGCTGAAGCCGTCCTGGAACTGCTCCAGATTGGTGACCAGAGTTTCCAGGGCATCGCCAGTCACCGGCTTTGCATAGCTCTTGCCGCTCTCAGCAGCCTTGGCCATGTCCGCACGGTTGTTCATCGAACCGGTGCCGATCGGGTTCCAGTCGCGCAGATCAACAACATCCAATCCGCAAAAGACCGTGGTGCTGAAATCGTTCTTGGTGACGTCCACACCGGGTGCAGCCTTTTTGAGGATGTATGCACGGTCGGACTCGCCCTTAACCGGGGTGCCGATCATCTTCTGGCACTTGTGCATATTGCGTCCCAGAATGCCCCACTCGTCATAGCTCATGCCCAGAACCGAGTCGTATGTACCGAGATCGAGGACAAGGTCGGAGACGGTCGGGTCTTTGCTGGACTTTGCACCAACGGCGGTGAATTCACCCTCATAGCTGTCAACAACGCTGTCGCTCGGCGTGGTCGAGAAGAACTTCTGCACCTGCCATGCAGACAGCGGCTTGCCATCCTCGTCATAGACCGTGTAGCTCTCGTCGGCTGCCAGATCCATGGCATACTCGATCAGCCAGCCCACTGCACGGTGCTGACCGTGGTCGGTGTTGGGCGCCTTGTGGTTGGAGAAAATGACCTGGGGACGGGTGGTACGGATGATCTTAGCCAGGTTGTAGCCCAGCACATCGATGCTGTAAATACCGTCTGCGCCGGTTTCCGGGTCACCCAGCAGCGACTCCTTGAGCGAAACTGAGTAGCCGAAATCGACTGCGCCGCCGTACATCTGCTCGGCCAGATCGAACATACGCGCCGAGTTCAGTTCCTGCGAACGCAGAACACCGAGTGCGCCGTACAGCTCGTTGCCAATCGAGTTGTCGCCGCCCTCGCCCCAGTTGATCGTCGTGTAGATGGTGTCCGCACCTTCCTGACGGTTGAGGTAAACCAGCAGCGAGTTGGTCTCATCGTCCGGATGTGCGCCGATAAACAGGACGCGCTTTAAGCTGTCCAGCTGATCGACATAATTGATGGTGTCGGTAATGCCCTTGTCCGGTGCGTACTGCAGCTCATTCAGACGCGCAGCGCCGGCCATGGGAACGGCAGACAGGGTCATCACTGCGGCGACCGCGCCCGCAAGGACTCTCTTATGCTTGATGCTCATACAATCTCCTCCTTCAAATTGCGATGGCTTTTGTGCCGTCTCCTCCTTCTCTGCATTCGGTCTTCCGTCCTGCGTTGTCCCCCGGAATCGACCGTCTGCTGGTTCTGGCATGATGTTGATTCTCAGTATATCGCACAGAAAATTCTTGTCAATGTCGCAAAAAATTGTATATTTTTGTCCTCGGAATTGTGCCCAATCTCTATCTCAAACTTTCGAGCTCGCTTTGTGCACTGTTTTTCGGCTTTTATTTAAATTCTTAAAATGTTTGCAGATGGATGCCCTCCTACACAGGGTCGTTTTCCGATACAAAGTTTGTATATTGCACAAATTCAGCAAAATATCGCCTTATTTCCGATAATATTGTGCTGGAATCCTCGAAGTTTCATAAAACAGCATCCGCCGTTGTTTTTGCATCATTTGTGCGGATTTTTCCCCTTTGACCCCGCGCATTCTTTTTGCTATACTGTTCTTGGCTGTATCCCATTTTTTATTGATCGATTCAAAAAAAGGAGTCCCGCTATGTCACGCCTTCCGCTTGTGGTTCGCCGTCTTCTCATGCTGTTTCTGGGCGTATGCGTCACCGAGTGCGGCAGTCAGCTGTTCGTCGCACTGGGTGTCGGTGCCGACCCGTTCATGATTCTCGTGCAGGGTATTTCCCGGCAGTCCGGCCTGAGTTACGGTCAATCGAGCACACTCATTATGCTCATCTGTCTGGCTGCAATCTTCCTCTGTGCCCGCGAACACATCCACGTTGGCACCATCTTCTGTATGTTCTGCCTGGGGCCGATCGTGGACTTTTACGCCTTCCTCTTTGGTCGCATCCTGCCCGTCCATCG
Source organism: Butyricicoccus pullicaecorum (assembly GCF_002160355.1). Classification (NCBI taxonomy): domain Bacteria; kingdom Bacillati; phylum Bacillota; class Clostridia; order Eubacteriales; family Butyricicoccaceae; genus Butyricicoccus; species Butyricicoccus pullicaecorum. The sequence continues at coordinate 18,288 of NZ_NFKK01000001.1, read as the reverse complement.
CCCGCTCGCACTCACCGTTCTGCTCATTATTCTGGGCTGTCTGATCGTCTCGATCGGGGTTGGCATCTCGGTGCGCTCGGATGCCGGCGCGTGTGCAAACGACCTCATCCCGGTCATCCTGCACCAAAAAGTACATGGCTTGCAGCTGCGCTGGGCACGCATGCTGTGCGACGGTCTGTGCATCGTCGTCGGCTTTGCACTGGGCGGTACGCTGGGTATCGGCACGGTCATCGCCCTGACCCTGTACGGTCCCGGCCTGCAATTTTTCCTGCCGGTCGCAGGTGCCATTGCGGGCCGTCTGCGCCTGCCTGTACACGCTGTTTAACAATTTTTCCGTATTTCGCACGCAAAAATCACGTCCGGATCACCCTCCGGGCGTGTTTTTTTATAAAACGCTCTTACAATTTTCACAAAATCTTCTGTTTTCACCTGTTTTCGCGACATTTTTTCTTGACGCGTTCGAAAACGGGGGTATAATGAAACAGAACAGAAATTGGTTAAACCAATCTAATCGATACAACCGCCGCGCACATCACAGACAAAGGAGGAACACTGCATGGAGGAAGACCGCTATCAGGACGTATGTACCTACGTCCGACGGCTGATCGAACAGGGACAGCTGCGTCCGGGCGATCGCCTGCCCACCGAACGCGCACTGTCTCAGGATCTCGGCGTCAGCCGGGGCACCGTACGCGACGGTCTGCGTCTGCTCGAGAGCATGGGTGTGCTGGAGAGCAGACAGGGTTCGGGCAATTATCTGTCCGACCACATGGGACAATATTTGGCGCAATCGCTGCATTTTATGCTGCTTTTGGGGGAAATTGATTACCAGTCCATCAATCGCATGCGCCGCGCCATCGAGCTGCAATCCTACCGCATCGCCATCCAGACCAGCACCCCCGAACAGGTACAGGGTCTGTGGCGCATTCAGGAAGAGCTGGAGCGCACGCGCAGCGCAGAAAAGGACGAAGCCTTCCACGACGCGATCATCGATCTTGGCGGCGACCCGCTCATGCGCATTGTGTCCGATGCCCTGTCCGATGTCATTGGTCACCTGATTACACAATTTCTGACGCGCGGTGCGCAGGATCTTCTGCACCAGACGCTCGATACCCATCGCCGCATGATTGAATATCTGGAACAGCGGCGTGTGGACGCGGGCTGTGCAGCGATCACACGGCATTACGATATTATTGATACCGAAATCGCGCGCTGGCAGGCGGAAAGGAGAACGATATGAAACTGATCCGACAATTCGGCATCATTCTTGCCATCACCTTTGCCGGCGAGGTGCTCAAGGGACTGCTACCCCTGCCCATCCCGGTCAGTATTTACGGACTTTTGCTCATGCTCGTGCTGCTCATCACCGGCATTCTGCCGCTGGAAGCCGTGCAGGACGCAGGAAAGTTCCTCATTGAGATCATGCCGGTGCTGTTCGTCCCGGCTGCGGTCGGTCTGCTCGACAGCTGGCCGTCTTTGCAGGCCGTTCTGCTGCCGGTTTCGGTCATCACGGTCGTCACGACCATCTTTGTTATGGCAGTCTCCGGTCTGGTGACCCAGGCTGTCATCCGCCGCGAAAGGAAGCCTAAATAATGCACGATATCCTATCAAATGCGACCTTTTTCGGGGTCATGGTCAGTATTTTAAGCTATGAACTGGGACTGTTCATCAAGAAAAAGACCCAGTCCCCCATCTGTAACCCCCTTCTGATTTCCATTATTGTGACCATCGGCGTTCTGCTCCTGCTGCACGTCGATTACAAGAGCTATAACGCCGGTGCGCAGTACCTGAGTTATCTGCTCACACCTGCAACCGTCTGTCTGGCCATCCCGCTCTACGAGCAGCTTTCCCTGCTCGTGCGCAACGTCAAGGCCATCCTCATCGGCATCATCGCCGGTGTGCTGGCTAGCATCGGTTCGGTCTTTGGCCTGTGTCTGCTGTTCGGACTGGGACATGAATATTACGTCACCCTGCTGCCTAAGTCCATCACCACCGCCATCGGTATGGGTGTGTCGGAAGAGCTCGGCGGTATCGTGACCATTACCGTGTCGGTCATCATTATTACTGGTGTTATTGGTAATATCATCGCCGAGACCGTATGCAAACTGTTCCGCATCACCGACCCTGTAGCCAAGGGCATCGCGATTGGTTCGGCCTCGCATGCCATCGGCACGGCGCGTGCGCTGGAGATGGGCGAAGTTGAGGGTGCGATGAGCAGTCTTGCCATCGCGGTTGCCGGACTGATTACGGTTGCGGCCTCGTCGATTTTCGCAAACCTGATCTGACGGATATGGGAGGTTGATTTTATGGTCATCACGATTGGACGCAGCTGCGGCAGCGGTGGTTTGGAGATTGCGCAGAAACTGGCAGATCGTCTGGGTGTGCGCTGCTATGATGCAGACGCGCTGCTCGAGGAAGCCACCCGTGCGGGCTGTGCCGAGGAAATGCGGGCATTTCTGGCCGAGAAGCCGGTCAACAGCCTGCTGTTTTCCATTGCGGTTGAGAACAGTGCGCGCGGTATGGGACGGGTTCCCTTTACGCTCATGCATCAGATTGCCGAGCGCGAAGATTTTGTTCTGCTGGGACATTGCGGCAACTACGCACTGCGTGACCGCGACGATCTGACCACGCTGTTTATCCATGGCGGGCTGGAACAGCGTGTACAGCGTATCATGCGCACGCAGGACATGAGTGAGCGCGAAGCGCGGCGGTATATCCACAAGACCGACGAAGCGCGTCGGCACTTCCACGAGTTCTACACCGGAGAAGTGTGGGGCGAGGCTGAAAAGTACGATCTGACGGTCAACAGCTTTGCGCTGGGTGTGGATGCGACGGTAGAAATGCTGGAAGGGTTCATTCAGGCGAAAAAGGCGAAACAATAAATTAACGATAATTAAGTTGATTCCCGGGGCGAACACCGGGAATCAAAGAGAATTCCGGACTCTGCGGAGTCCGGCCAGCTTACGCAGCTGGATCGCGCCGGGTCGCAGACCCGGACCCGCTCGTCGCCTGCGGGCGGGTTTTCTCCGTAAACGAAAAAAAATCCCGACTGTCTGTTTGACAGTCGGGATTTTTCATTGCTTGCGTATCTCTTATACTTCCTCGATATGCCAGATATCCTTAGCATACTCGCGGATGGTACGGTCGGACGAGAACTTGCCGCTATTGCAAATGTTCATCCAACGCTTCTTAGCGAAGACCAGCTGGTCCTTGTAGTCTCTGGCGACCTGCTTCTTGGCCTCGAGGTAACGCTCGAAGTCGAGCAGGAGGAAGTACTGGTCGGGACGATGCCAGCTTGCGCCGTATACGATCGAGTCATGCAGCTCGCGGAAGATACCCGAACCGCCGTCGTTGAGCGTACCGTTGACCAGAGCGTCCAGAACGCGCTTGATCTTGTAGTCGTTGTGGTACATGCCGTTGGGATTGTAGTGCTCCTGTACCGAACGGATTTCGTCGACGGTTGCGCCGAAGATATACTCGTTGATGCTGCCAGCTTCCTCGACGATCTCGATGTTTGCGCCGTCCAGAGTACCCAGGGTAACCGCACCGTTTGCCATGAGCTTCATGTTACCGGTACCGGATGCCTCCTTACCAGCGGTCGAAATCTGTTCGGAGACGTCGGCAGCTGCGATGATCTTCTCAGCGTAGGAGACATTGTAGTTGGACAGGAATGCAACCTTGATCTTGCCGCGTACGCGATCGTCGCGGTCGATGAGAGCTGCAACCTCGTTGATGAGCTTGATGATACCCTTTGCACGTGCGTAACCCGGAGCGGACTTTGCACCGAAGATGAAGGTAGTCGGGGTGAAGTCGGTCAGGCTGCCCTCAGCGATCTCGTAGTACAGCTCGAGGATGGCCAGAATGTTGAGGAACTGGCGCTTGTACTCGTGCAGACGCTTGATCTGTACGTCGAAGCAGGTGTTCGGGTCGATGGTGATGCCGTCCTTCTTCTGTACGAACTCGGCCAGCTTCTGATGGCTATGCAGCTTGATCTCGCACAGCTCCTGCATGACCTTCTCGTCCTCGACGTACTTCTCCAGCTGCTTGAGCTGAGACAGGTCGGTCTTCCAGCTCTCGTTGCCCAGCAGACGGGTGAGCAGGTCGGACAGCTCGGGGTTGCACAGAGCCAGCCAGCGGCGCTGGGTGATGCCGTTGGTCTTGTTCTGGAACTTCTCGGGATAAATCTGGTACCAGTCACGCAGAACGTCGTTCTTCAGGATCTCGGTGTGCAGCTGCGCAACGCCGTTGATGTAGCGCGAGCAGTAGATAGCCATGTAAGCCATGTGCACGGTGCCGTGCTGCAGGATGTGCATGGAGTATTCCTTGTCACCGGTGATGCCCTTCTGGTGCAGCTCGCCGCCCAGGTACTGATCGAGCATAACGATGATGTGGAAGACACGCGGAATGGTGCGCTCCATCAGGTGCTGGCTCCACTTCTCGAGTGCCTCTGCGAGAATGGTGTGGTTGGTGTAGGAGAATACCTGCTTGCAGATATCGAGTGCGTAGTCGAAGGACAGGCCCTCACCGTCGGTCAGCAGGCGAATCAGCTCAGGAATCGAGATAACCGGGTGGGTATCGTTGAGCTGGATGGCATTCATCTCTGCGAAGTGCGAGAAGTCATTGCCATAGGTCTTCTTATACTTGCGGATGATGTCCTGCAGGGATGCGGAGCAGAAGAAGTACTGCTGCTTGAGGCGCAGGATCTTACCGTCATCGGTGGAGTCGTTGGGGTACAGGACGCGGGAAATGTCCTCTGCGCGGTTGCGCTCTGCAACTGCTGCGTCGTACTGCTGGGCGTTGAACAGGTTGAAGTCAAACGCCTGTACCGGCTCTGCCTGCCACAGGCGCAGGGTGCCGATGTTGGAAGTATTATAGCCGATGATCGGCATATCATAGGGTACTGCGACGATGGTCTGGTCAGCGAACTCTACGCGGACAGCCTCGTCCTCACGGCGCAGGCTCCACGGGTCACCGTAGCGGGTCCAATCGTCAGCTTCTTCCTTCTGGAAGCCGCCTTCGATCTTCTGCTTGAACAGACCGTACTTATAGCGGATGCCGTAACCGTCGAGCGGAAGGTTTAAGGTTGCGGCAGAGTCCAGGAAGCAGGCAGCCAGGCGGCCAAGGCCACCGTTGCCCAGTGCACAGTCCTCGACCTCTTCAAAGGCGTCGAGAGACGCGCCATTCTTTTCGAGCAGCTGACCGATCTCCTCGGTCATGCCCAGGCAGAGCAGATTATTATAAATCATACGTCCCATCAGGAACTCCGCCGAGAAGTAGTATGCGTGGCGGGTGTTCTGATGCTTCTCCGCACTTGCATGCCAACGGTCGGCAATGCCCGCCATCAGGGAGCGGGAAACTGCGGTGTGGAGCTGGTCAGGCGTAGCCTCGGCCGGAGTCGTCTGAAATTCGCTCTTCAGATACAACTCAACGGCTTCCAGCATCTTTTTCTTAGGCATCTGGATATCCCCTTTACAAGAAATTGATTTGTGCTCAGTGAAATGCGCACGAGTAAAGTTTTACGCACCGTCGGCCAACGCCCCCTTCACCTCAGGCCAGACCGGACGGCATTTATAATATAGCACAAAAAGAGGAAAAAAATCAATGGTCATACCAGATATATCCATGAAAGATCAAAAAAAGTCCATAGAATCTCAAAAAAATGTCAACCATTCTGTATTTTTTGCAATAAAAAAGCACGTATAAACGTGCTCTTTTGGTTACAAGATAAATTTAGCTGAACGGATGGGCGGGATGGCTGTGCAGTTCGGTTTCCAGGTGCCATAACTGGATGCGGATACGTGCGATCGCATAGTGATCGGTTATTTGCGCAAGCAAGCCGGTCATAATGTCAATCTGTTCTCTGATGTAGCGTTCATTGGACGAAGTCGTGGTCGGAGTCATACGTTTTCCCCTCACTTTCAATAGTCCGGCGGGCAGGAAGTGCCCATATTGCTTGCTATGTACTTGTCTTTGCCCGAAACCATTCTGGTTTCCTAATATGGTTTTATCTTACGCTCTTTCCGGTCCATTGTCAAGGCATTTACCACAAGTTTCCAGAATTTTCACAATTACTTTACGCGCCAAAATGTGACCGTTTTGTGTATTTTTTGTCTTTTTGTGAGTGATTAGTTTTTCCCTTTCGCACTTGGACGCACTAGCACAATATACGGCACAACCTCCCCTTTTCGCTTCATTTGTATCCACGTCTGTCAATGTGCACAAAAAAATTCCTTTTTATTTGACCAAACTAGGGCTTGACTTTTACGTCATACGAATGTATACTATTCTCGTAAACAATAAACAAACACCTCCCGCACGGCGGGATCTCATGTATAACAAACGATTCTTTTGAGTAAAGGAGTAATCATCATGGAACTGAATTTCTATCTGTGCAAGCACTGTGGTAATGTTGTAGAGAAGGTTGTCGATCATAAGGTACCGGTTATCTGCTGCGGCGAAAAGATGCAGCTGCTCGACCCCGCAATGAGCGAGGGCGCTGGCGAGAAGCATCTGCCCGTTCTGTCCATCGAGGGCAACCAGGTTAAGGTATCGGTTGGCTCTGTTGCGCATCCCATGGAGGAAAAGCACTTCATCGGCTTCATCGCTCTGCACACCGAGAACGGCGTTCAGCGCAAGAACCTCAACCCGGGCGACGCTCCCGAGGCTGTCTTTGCTCTGGCTGACGGCGACAAGGTCATCGCAGCTTACGCTTACTGCAACCTGCACGGTCTGTGGAAGGCAAACGCATAAGCACACACACCGAAAACATCATAAACTGATCACTTCTTCATGGGCACCGCGGTTTAAAACCGCGGTGCTTTTTTTGCGCTGACACCAACCTCATCCGCAGCGCATAGCATGACACAAAGTCAGGAAGTTTCCCCCCTCTCCTGCCGGAAACGGGAGAAAAAAAGCGCCGGACGTATGCGTCCAGCGCTTATGTTTGGCTTGTTTGCTCCGATCACGCCGCAGGCGCCGCGTCGAAGATCTGGGTAAACGGCTCGTCGTAGAGTGCATGACCGGTTTCCAGCGTACCGCCGTCTACCGTGATGAGCAGGCTTGCCGCACCGTAGTACGCGAGGAAGGTATCTGCGACCGATGCAATGACCATAGTCTCCCCTGCCGTACCGCTGCCCGACAGTGCCTCAGCAAATGCCGCGTTGACGTCAAGCGTCAGGTTGTTGCTATCGTCCTTGGTCAGCGAGTTGACCGCAACCTCTGCGGGCAGTACGCCCTGCTCGACCAATGCAGCCATGAGGTCAGCTGCCTCGTCCTCACCGCTGACCTTGATTTCGGTCTCGGTCGGTACAACCGACTCAGCCTGTTCGTCGGGCAGGTACAGCGTGACCGTCTTGGTCTCGCCCTGCTGCTCCTCCTGCTGAGTGGTCTGGTCATTGGGGGTGTCGGTCTTGCCGCAGCCAACCATGGCCGTGCACAGTGCAACGGCGCACAGCGCCGCGAGTAATCTCTTGAACATGAATTTTCAACCTCCTTTGGTGCTTCATGTGTTCCTATTATATCAGACGTGCGCCCAAAGGTAAAGCGCACTCACCGCTGCTTGCCCAGGAAAAACAAGGCAACGGTACCAGGGCCTGAGTGGGCACCGATGGACGGGCCGACAAAGTTGATGAGACAATCGGGGATGCCGAACTTCTCCTTCACCTGATCGCGCACGTACTCGGCATCGGCCAGACAGTCGCCATGCGAGATGAAAAAGGTCTTGTTCTCGTAGTCACCGATTTGCTCGCCCATGCGCTTGACCAGATCGTCGAGCGCACGCTTTCTGCCGCGCATCTTGCCGACTGCAACCAGCTTGCCCTCGTCATCGACGTGCAGCACCGGCTTCATGTTCAGCATGGAACCGACGATCGCAGTCGCCTTGGACACACGTCCGCCGCGGTACAGGTGGAACAGGTCGTCGACCGTGAACAGGTGGACGACGTGCAGGCGGTTTTCTATGCACCAGTCGACGGTCTGCTGGAAGCTCTGTCCTGCATCACGCATCTGCACGGCAATGTGCACGAGCAAGCCCTGTCCGAGCGACGCGGCGAGCGAGTCCACAACCACAATCTGCTTGTCCGGGTGCTGTTCCTGCAATTCCATTGCCGCAATGCGTGCGCTCTGATAACTGCCGCTCAGGCCAGAGGAAAAGGCAATGTGCAGCACACAGTCGTGCGTCTCGAGCGCCTGCTCGAGCACCCGGCGTGCCTCCTCGGGGTTGACCTGCGCGGTCGTCGGCATCGCACCCGCGCGCATCCGTGCGTAAAAGTCCGCGTCAGGCATGGGATGGTGGGCATCATATGTCTGTCCGTCTACGGTATAACTCAAACTCATCAGACCTACGTCATGTTCCTTCAAATAGGTCATCGGCAGATCGCTGTTATTATCGGTCGTAATCGCAAACATAAGGATTCTCCGTTTCCGGCTGGAACGCCTAGCATTTGTTTCATTATATCATAAGGGCGCGTCAAAAAGCACTCCTGTTTGTAAATTTTCCCTCTGACAGCCTGTGTCCGGGCGCGTCCGGTTAGGAGGCTCCCCCTTGGTCACGCTCACTTCCCTGCACATCGCCTATATCGTCATCACGGTCGCCGTACTCGCTGCGCTCCTGCTCAAAAAAGAGATCGTCCTGCCCTGTGCACTGGGCATCCTCATCATCGGCTATCTCTACAAAGGCAGTCTCATCGGCGCCGTTCAGACGCTCAATAATGCCATTATCCACTCGTGTGTCGAGCTGCTCAGCATCATCGTGGTCATCGCGCTGGTTGTCGCCATGAGTCATGCCATGATTGCCGTCGGTGCCGATCAAATGCTCATGCGTCCGGTCGGACGCATCATCCGCACGCGCAATACCGCCTTCTGGGCCATCGGTCTTGCCATGCTCATCGTATCCTGGCTCATCTGGCCCAGTCCCGCGGTCGCGCTCATCGGTGCTTTGCTGCTGCCCGTCGCCTCCCGCGTCGGCCTGCCTGCTATCTGGGCAGCGGTTGCCATGAACCTGTTCGGCCACGGTGCCGGCCTGTCGTCCGACTTCTTCATCCAAGGCGCGCCCGATATCACCGCCACGGCCGCCGGCGTGGACACGGTGACGGTCATGCGCGCCAGTCTGCCCCTGTGGGCAGTCATGTGTATTACCACCTTCGCCGTCGCATTCTTCCTCATGCACCGCGACCTCAAGCAAAATCCCAGCCTTGCCACCGTCGAACTGCACGACTTCAGCCGTACCATCGAGCGCCCGCGTCTGGCAATCACCATTGCCGTCCTCATTCCGGCAGCTCTGCTGTTTGATGTCGGTCTGATGGTGCGTTTTGGCATCACAGGCGGCGACGCGACTGCGTTGGTCGCAGGTACGGCACTCATCCTCATGTCCATCACCACCATCACTGACCACGGCGTCAGAAATGCACTCGAGATCGCCACCGATCACCTGCGCGACGGCTTCATCTTCGCCATCAAGATTTTCGCACCGGTCATCGTCATCGCAGGCTTCTTCTTCCTTGGCAGCGAGAGCTTTGCCCAGACCGTTCTGGGCCCAGATGCACGCGGTCTGCTCAGTGATATCGGCCTGTGGCTGGCCGAGCACGTCCCGCTGTCCCGCGCTTCTATCGCCGTTCTGGAAACCGCCGTCGGCGCAATCACCGGTCTGGACGGCTCGGGCTTCTCCGGCCTGCCGCTGTGCGGCGCACTCGCGCAGACCTTCGCCGCGACCGGCTCGGTCGATGTCGCAACCCTCGCCGCACTCGGTCAGATCTCGACCGTCTGGGTCGGCGGCGGCACCATCATCCCCTGGGGCTGTGTCCCGGTCGCTGCCATCTGCGGCATCAAAGCCGCCGATCTGGCCAAAAAGAACCTCATCCCGGTCGTCTGCGGTCTGGCCGCGACTACGATCGCCGCCATTATATTGATGTAACGATGTTTAGTCGGTCAGTTCACGGTAATTTCGCATGACCGCACGCGCAAACTTCTGACACGCTTCGCCCGTGCGCTCGTCGAACGGCTCCCCGTGCACCGCGGTATTGGAAAGAATGCGCACGGTCAGAAAGGGTACGCCGTAAGCCGCACAGATCTGCGCCGAAGCTGCCGCCTCCATCTCCTCGGTCATGGTACCCCAGTTTTCATGCAGCCACGCGATGCGGTCGAGCTCGTTGTTCCACACATCGCCCGAACCGATCGTGCCCTGTACGACCGTGCTTTCCGTCCAGCAAACCGCAGCCGCTGCGCGTACCAAGTCCGCATCGGCTGCAAAGACCGTCTTTTTCTCTCCGTCACCCGGCTGCGTGTTGGCAATCTCCAAACCGAGCGGCTCACCGCAGACCGGGTCCATGCCCGCACCACGCGCCCGCTCGGGCGTGCGTACCGCACCCATGTTGATGACCTGCGCACCGATGACAATGTCACCCGTGTGCAGGTCGGGTGCGTGTCCGCCCGACGTGCCCTGATTGAGCACCGCACACGGCGCAAAGCGCTCGATCGCAAGTGCCGTCGAAGCCGCCGCATTGGCCATACCCTGATTGGTGCGCACAATCACCACCGGATATCCGTCCAGCTCTCCCTGCACACACTTCCAACAGCCGAGCGTCACCAACTCGGCGTTCTCCAATGCATCGATCAGCCATAATGTCTCGGCATCCATTGCCCCTGTACATACAATCGGTCTCATAAAATCTCTCCATCTTCTAAAAATCTTCAAAGGATGCTTCATTATATCACAGAATCTGTAAATTTTCACACTTACTCTGCATGACAGGTTGTGCTATACTGGTACAGGATATAACATTTGGAGGGATTTTCTTGTTACCTGTTGGTGTGATTGCAAACTCTGTTGCCGTCGCAATAGGCGGTGTGGTCGGTGCGGCCATCGGCCCCAGCCTGCCCGAGCGTATTCGTACCTCTCTGCCGACCGTCTTTGGTTTTTCGTCCTGTCTGATCGGTATTTCTCTCGCCGCCAAGGTGGTCAACCTTGCTCCAGTCATCCTGTCCATGATCTTGGGTCTGCTCATCGGTGAACTGCTGTTTTTAAGTACACGGATCGAAAACGGTATCCGTACCGTGCAGAAAAAACTACACTTTGAGCTCGGCGACGCCGATTATATGGAACGCTTTACCACCCTGCTGCTCCTGTTCTGCGCCAGCGGCACCGGCGTATTCGGTGCGCTGACCGAGGGCATGACCGGCAACAGCAGTATTTTGCTCGCCAAAACCATTCTGGATTTCTTTACCGTCATCATCTTCGCCTCCACCATGGGACGCTTTCTCTCGGTGATCGCAGTCCCCCAGTTTGTCGTCATGCTCACGCTCTTCTTACTGGCTCGCGTGATCTATCCCCTCATGTCCGCCGATATGACCGCCGACTTTTCTGCCCTCGGCGGAATCCTCACCATGATGGCTGGATTTAACCTGCTGCGCATCAAGCAAACTCCGGTTTTGAACCTGCTCCCCGCCTTCCTGCTCTGTCCAATCCTGAGCAAATTATGGAGCATGGTTTTCTGAGCAAAGCAATTTTTCAAAGAAATCTAAAAAAAGTGTTGACACCAGCTCGGGACTGTGATATTATAATGGAGCACCACACGAGAGCGTGTGATACAAACCAGATATCGCAGGGTAGAGCAGCTGGTAGCTCGTCGGGCTCATAACCCGGAGGTCGCAGGTTCAAGTCCTGTCCCTGCACCCATTAAAAAGCACTGATTCGTTTGAATCGGTGCTTTTTCTTTTATCTTTTTGCTGGGTAAGGCAGAATCGTCATCCTGTGTTGACCCCTAATCTGACCCCTTTAAAATTTTGCTTGTATGAAATTGTCGGATATGTTATACTAAAACTTGAGAGAAACATTACTTCGGGTATAAGTGGATACTCCACAAATGTCTCGTGATGGCCCGTTACGTTACATTGTGCAGTGTACCAATCCATGAATCCCGCTACAGTATTTAAAATTGAATCAAAAAATAGACATCTTGGGTGTTTATTTTTTGTACTCTTTTTTAGATACGTAGCGGGATTCTTTTGTTTTTAACGGGCAAATTCACGAGAATAGGAGAATAAAAAATGTGCACATCCACCAATGACCTGGCTCTCATCCTGAGTGCCCCCCAAGTTGCCGAATTCCTCGGAATCTCACGCAGCTTGGCATACCAGCTATTTCGGCAGAAAGACTTCCCCACCATTCAGGTCGGCCGCCGCAAGCTGGTACGCCGCGAGGCTCTGCTGGCTTGGCTCGACGCACACACCCAGGGACGTGAGGAGGTTGTAAGCAATGAAAACGAGACGGCCTGAAGGAAGCATCCGCCGCCGCGCGGATGGTCGCTATGAGGTACGGGTACAGACCGGCATCAATTACAATACCGGTGCCCCGATCCGCAAATCCATGTATGCCCACACCGAGGAGGAGGCCCAGCGCCTCCTCTACGGACTGCTGGCCGATCCCAGCCAAGCCATAAAGCACGTCGATGATGACTGCACGCTGAACGAGTGGTTAGAATGCTGGCTGCGGACTTATGTTGCCGATCACGTGAAACAGTCCACCTTCACCAGCTACCGTACATACGTTCAAAAGCACTTCGCGCCAGTACTCGGTCAGTGTAAGCTGCGCGACTTAACTCCTCGAAAACTGCAAGAGTTTTACAATTTCAAGCAGAAATCCGAAGGATTAAGCCCAAAAACTGTTATCAATATGAACCTCTGTCTGCACAAGGCACTCAATCAGGCTGTGAGTGAAGGACTTCTGAAGTCCAACCCAGCTTCTTCCCTCAATCTGAAACGAGGCCGCAAGCCGCAGATCACCGTCTTGACCCGTGATCAACAGGCTCGTTTGCTGGAAGAGAGCCGGAAACACCGGTATGGCGTATTCATTCGTCTGACACTCGCCACCGGCTTGCGTATCGGTGAGGTCTGTGGTCTGCGCTGGGACGATATCGACCTGTCCGGCGGGGTGCTTTATGTGCGTCGCTCTCTTGGCAGACTCAGTAAAATGGAGGACAATCCTGTGGGAAATCGCACGGAGCTCGCACTTTCCGATGTCAAAAGTGAGAATTCCCGCCGCAGCATTCCCCTTCTGCGCGGAATCTGTGCCGATCTGGAAGTTTGGCGCAACGTGCAGCGGCGTGACATTGATCGCATCGGCGCTGATGTCTTTGCGCATCCCGAGATGGTGCTCACGAATGAGTTCGGCGGACTCATCGAACCGAGAACGCTGTCTGACTATTATCATGCGATTCTCAAGGCTGCCGATCTGCCCCATTTCACCTTTCATGCCTTGCGTCACACCTTCGCGACAAGGGCACTCGAGCAGGGTATGGATGCCAAGACCCTGTCCACGCTGCTCGGGCACTACTCGGTGGCGTTCACGCTCGACACCTACACACACGTGCTCGATGACCAAAAACGTTCGGAAATGGCACGATTGGAAGCACTGTTTGATCTTTAATGGAGGTTCTATATGAGCAAGAAACATCGCATGTTCCAGGAGACGCCCCGAAAAGGCAAAACCACAAAGCTGGCTGACACCACTCCTGAATTTCCCTACCCCGAGCTTATTCAAGCTATTTGGGCCGGTGAATCAAATTCCATCATTGTGGTCGATTCTGGCCCCAGTGACAATGAAAAGGTAATAAAATATTGCAAACAGCTTACTTGTTATCCTGATTTTCATAAATGCGGAAAGAATATATCCACAGATTCCGGCATCGTGCTTCCCGGAATTGCTATCTGGAAACGTCCATTCGCGCTGCAAATCGCTCAAGATGTGACTGTGCGATATAAAATTCTGAAATTTTATTACCAGCAGTACCTCATAACATATGCCATTCCGGTATCGAAGGCTGACTCCCTAACCTCACTGCCGCAAATTGAATGTACGCCAGACGAGATCAAGGCGATTCTGCGTGCAGCGGATGTCTTGTCGAAGCCCTCATTAAAAGAAAAACCCCATAGAATATCATCACCCGTTGCCAACGATATTGCGGCGCATCGCGACGCGTTTGCTTCTCACTCCACAGTGGATCTTCCCGCAAGACTTCTGACCCTCATGCAATCCGATGACTACATACTTGCTCTCGTTGCCATCTGCGCCGATGTACACTACCGGGCAATGCACTCACAGCCGAAACTCCCCGACGTTTTGTATAATTTTGTCGGAGAATCCAGACAGCAGGGCTGGCGGGATCAACTTCTCAATCTGTTTACGGCGTTGAACTTTTCAACCTCAACTGATTGCACACACACCCGACCACTGATCACACAGGTAAAAGATCCCAACGACCTCAAACGCTGGCACAACGGGCCGCGAGATCGCCTTCACCTGATCTCAACTGCAACCGGCTCCCTGCTCTGGTCATTGATCGAATGCTTGAGTGATCGAGAGAACCATTCCCAATGCGGAAGAAGATCCTCTCCACTGCATACAGTTCCCATTACACTCTGTAGCAGCGCCTTGTGCTCACCATACGCTTTCGATTTCGATCTTACGAAAAATTCGAAATCAATTGGCCCCGATGACTTCGACTTAATTCGTGAAGCAATGTGTAAGTTTTTGCAAGATCAACATCTTCAAACTGCAAAAATGCTTTTCGATCGCCGCATGTCATCCCCAACATCTTACAGAATGATTCCTCGTGTTATGTGGTTTGAATCGTTGGAGCAGGCTTTCATCGATTGTATTTTTGGAGACCATCCTGCATACAACGAGGCCTGTACCCTCTTGGCGAACACAACCTCAGCCCAACTAGAGCAGGCGACCTTGCGTGAAGAAAGTCTCGCCCGCGCGCTCGAGTTGATTGCACATCCGGCGTGCTTCGCAAAACATCTCATCCCCTGTCCCAAAACATGGGAAGACGCACTAGGTGCTCTGTGCAATGATGCCTATGCATTCCACAAGCGTTTCCAGAAAGGTAAACATCGAGGATGTCAAGCGCTTGCCTTTACCTCTGACTCACTCAAGCGCCTACTTCATACCGTGTCATGCAACGAATCTTTGTTTGATTCTTTTCTGGAAAGGGCTGCCGCACAAGACCTTCTTCTTGATCGCTCTGAGGTGCTCAACATCGGTGGAGAAACACGCCGCGTCATTCTTTTCCGCTTGAACGACGAAAGCCTATCTCTCGCAGAAAAGTGATGAAATTACGCAATTACAAAGTTACACTCACATTGGAGGTTTCTTTATGTGTCAATTATTGATAGATCCCAAACTGCGCCATGCCCTGCAAACACTCGGTGTTGTGGAATTACGCCCTCATCAGCTGGGCGCTTTCATCTCCATCGACCGTGGACACGACGTACTGGCATTGCTGCCCACCGGCAGTGGTAAATCCCTGCTTTTCCAGCTTCCCGCACTGCTGGATCCTCCCGGTGCGCTCACGCTGGTCATCTCTCCATTGCGTGCCTTGCAGGATGATCAAGCGACCACGCTGCAAGCTCATGGCATTTCGACGGCTCTGCTCAACTCAGATCTTTCCGAATCCCAACATGCGGAGATATTGTCTGCGTTCACCCAGGCCGGAGGCATCCTGTATACCACGCCCGAGCAACTTTGCCGCGACGATGTCCGAAACGCTTTGCAGTGTAGTTCACTCCGCCGCGTTGTGCTCGATGAAGCCCATGTGATTGCCGAAGCCTCGGATTACTTCCGTGCAGCATACATGGATCTCGGTTCATTTATTGAAGCTTTCCCTCAGGCCCAGCGCATTGCGTTGACCGCAACCGCAACCAAGCAGACCCGCAAACGAATCATCCGGCGTTTTCAGCTGCGTGATCCGGACATATTTACGGTTCCCATGCGGCGCAACAATTTGCATCTCCATGTCAAAAAAATTGCATCTCCTGCCAAGTCGCTGCACCTTACTGCAAATGATTTACTATATCGTGGAGTGGAGAATGAACTGATGGGGTGGTGGGAGAATCGCTCGGGGAGTGCCATCGTATACTGCGCCACCGTAGCCGAGACACAAACGCTCGCTGCATGGCTCAAGAGCAAGAATTGGAAAGCGTTGTGCTTCCACGGAGAGCTGTCTCAAAAGAAGCGCAAACGCGTTCTCAATAAGTTCAAAACGAAAGATCGCTCCCTCGTTGTTGCGACAACAGCATTCGGCCTGGGAATCGATAAACCCAACGTCCGCCTTGTCATACACGCCGGACTTCCACTAACTATGGATGACTACGTCCAGCAAATCGGACGAGCCGGACGAGATGGAAAAAAATCCCGCTGTGTTCTGTTCTATCGTCCTGAAGACTTTGCCCGCAATAAACAAATTTTGCTGCACGGAGCATCTGAACCAGATCGTCAGTCGTACTATTTGACCAATCGCTTGGATGCCCTCAAAGACTTTGTATCGGCCGATTGCTGTCTGTGGAAGATCATAGAAAAGTACTTCGGGGAATATCCTCACAAATCTTGTAAACACTGCTGCGTTTGTAAACGGCACTTATAATTCTCAGAAAGGGCACCGAACGATTCCGGTGCCCTTTTCGACATTAAGCAAGCGATTGCTGCACGAATGCTTCGAGCGCGGCGAGCGGGATACGATATTCCCGCCCGACCTTGAGCGCAGCCAGCTCTCCGCTTTGAATCATGCGCCGCACCTGCACCCGACTGGTCTGGAGCAGCGCGGCAACCTCTTTTACAGTCAGCAAACGGTTCATGCCCACGGATCTTCCTCCCAGGCATCCGAGTCGTGATTGCGACCTTCATAATACAGCAAGTTGTGCAGACGGCAGATGTCATATTTGACGAAGCCATACACACCGATCTCATTTCGGCGGGGCTGTACATTGTGTGTCTCGCATGCAGCTTTCAGCTCGCTTTTGCTCATCTCAAAGAGTTCACAAGTACCCTTGATTGTATAAAACTCTTCCAACTGTTTGTAATTGATGTATGGTACTGACATAAGATTACCTCCTAATAACGCGATTTACGATCTTTCAAATTGATGTACGTATCGCGTGCTATCTGCATTTACCTTATATCATTGTTATCCATTTGAATTTATAATTCGTTGCGATTTCTGCCAGAATCCTAGTGTGATTGCGCAGTTATTTCATTTTTTGGTACGGAATCACAACCTCACCCTCTGAAATCATCCGAAGTAAAGATACTGGTCCGGGGATTTGCTGGGCGCAGAAGTTCTTCCATAACGGAATGGGGCTGAACCCCAGTCTATATACTCTTCGGAGCAGATCGTTTACCGCAAATCCTTCGCACTCCATTTCCTCCAATACCTGATCGACCGACTGCTTGCGCTGCATTCTACGAGTAAGTTCCAGCATCATTTGCTTGGCTTCATCCTCGTATTTTGAACCCATAATCCGCTTTTCGATCTCCTCGATCTGACAGAACTGAACATCGGCAAAGCACTGCTCGAAGTGCTTGCAGATACGTTTTTCGCTTTTCTGCATCAGATACCATAACAATTCACTCGGGTTATCGGTACCCAGCTTCTTTTCCAACCCACGTAGCACAGAACGCTGATACTGTACCTCAAATCGCAAAACACCCTCGGGTAAGTCCTCATAATCGACTCGCAAACCTTGTTCGGTTGCCTGGTAGGTCTTATCGTAAATGACCAGACTATGGGTACCGCACTGAAACTTGATGTAGTGCTTGTTGTACTTGTTCGCCTTCTTCTTGTCCTTTTCTTTGCGGGATACGCGCTTGTACTTTGGCGGTGTAGGTAGTTTTCTCAATACACGGACAACCTCGCGAAAGATTTTCTTATGGTCACAGCGGATATTGACGCATAGATCGACCCGACTCAGATAATAATCGTCCAACTGATCATTGAATGCTGATGGCTTCAAAAGTGCATGAAACGCCGCTTGAAGCTCGGCAATACTGGACTTTTCAGGCGGGAAAATACCGATGTAGGATGCATTCGGATCGATGACCTTACGTGGATTGACTACCATGCGTACATAATAGCCACGGCTGTTCTCCTGATCGTGTGCGTGCTCCAATGTGATACGCAGACCATTTGCTTCATACTGTGATACCCGATGTACGCCTTTCGACTCTTTGTAAACACAGCCCTTGGAAAAAACCTTGCTTTGATCGTACAGTTTTCCTTTGCAGTAATTCCATTCACTCTTTGTCAGTTTTCTAGATATTTCAAAGGTATGGACGGAAAATCCATCTGCCTCTAACATAAAACGTGCTTTTCTTGTAACAATCTTACCCATTACAAACAGTCCTTTTTTGCTAAAATATTGTTTATTGAACTGTCTGATCTGTGTGTAAAAAAATACCCCCTTATTTCTGTGCTATAACATAGGAATAAGAAGGTATATGAGGATTTTTATGTACTT